>DATLPF010000197.1:0-4473 GCA_035535875.1 Propionibacteriaceae bacterium | reverse complement strand
ACCCCTGCAAAGATCTATGCCGATCCCGGTACAACAGTGACACTTCGCGCGGACCGCGACGTTGCGACCGGTACCAGCACATTCCGCTTCGCCATCTCCGGGCGGTTCCGGTAGCAACCGGCGCGCGATCTCGCACCTGGTTGAGTCGGGTTGTCGATCACTATGCGCCAGGTCTGGTCATCCTGCCGTCGGTAAGCGGCTTGCGCACCCATACGGCCGTCATCATCCAGCACTGCGTCCAGTAGTCCGGGTCGTTCAGCAAGGCCGAGGCTGCGTCGATCGTTGCCGCGTCGAGCCGCCCAGCAGCAATGACGCGGTCGCGCACCTCGGCCAAGAACAGTTGAAAATAGAGCGCCCCACGATCTCGGCCCCGAATGTTTTGCACGTCGGTCTTAGCCTGCGGATGCCCGAGACCCAGGGCGGCCACCAGGCTGGGCAGCTTGCGGCCTACGAGCCAGTCGATTCCATTGGCGTGTCCCCACTCGATAAGGCCCTCCCAGGTGCGCGCCCATACCTCGGGCTCGGTGGTCGGCGCGAGGTGAAAGTCCGGCTCTTGGATCAACAACCAGCCGCCGGGCTTGACGGCCTCGGCCATCCGCACCAACACCTGCGGGCCATACTCGGCGATCTGGTGCAACAGCGCGCGACACGTCACCAAGTCGTACGACTCCGATCCCAAGTCGCCCGCGCGCACGTCCATCTGCTGCACCGACAGGTTCTGTGCAGGAAGCAGTTCGAGAAGCACCGGGTTGATGTCGATCGCGGTCACGCTTCCCGAGGCACCTACCGTGGCGGCGAGCCACTCGGCGATGCTGCCGTTACCGCCGCCGAGCTCAAGGCAATGCCAGCCCTTGCCGACGCTGAGCATGGTGAGGTATCCGCGTGTCCAAGGATCCAGGATCTTCGACATCAGGTCGAGCCGTTGGTACTCGACGGCCGCGGCGTCGTCCAATATGTAGGGCTGCACGGTGCTCCTTGCTGTCTCTTCGATTTTATGGATCTCGTACGCGTGACTGAGCGCCCGAATGTCTCGAAACGGCGGACTGAGCGCTTTAATGCGTCGCCAACTGCGATCAGTCGCGCGAACAGGACAAACCTGAGAGAGAACAGGACAGCGCAATGCACTCGCACCCTTCTGACGACCGCCGCCTGATCGAGCTGCAGGCACCGCGGCGGAACCGCTACTTCAACGGCAAGCTGCTCGCCCCGTCGGACCTGGCGCTGGAACAGGACTACGGCCGCGGCTCGGACGCGCAACTGGCGAACCTGGTGCTCGGCGCGGGCGTGCTTTGCGGGCTGGACGTGACGGCGGTGTCCAGCGGGTCAGAGCTCGGCGTGCACGTGTCCCCTGGCGTCGCGCTCGACGGCTGGGGACGTCGGATCGTGGTGCCCGACGACGTTGACATCGTGCCGCTCAAGGTGACCGACGAGGGTGGGGAGCCGCTAGGGCTGGACGCGCCGGTGCCGCCAGAGCTTGTTGTGAAGCTCTGCTACCGCGAGTGGCAGGCGGAGTCGATGCCGGCACTCGCGTCCGATCCGTCCGCCGAGGGCAACGAGGCCACCGAGGCGGGGCAGTGGATCGAGAGCTATCGGATCGATGTTCGTGCGGGAGCGGTCGGTCCCTCCGGGCTCGCCTGCACCGACCGCGTCCTCGACCTGATGCGAGCGGGCGACCTGACCCGCGCGCTGGCCGTACTCGCGCAGGGTGCGTGTGCCGAACCGCCGCAGGATCCCTGCATCGTGCTTGCGACGCTCAGCGTGAGCGACGACGGCGGGCTGACGGTCGATGCGCTCGGACCGCGCACGGTCGTTCCGACGAACCTCATGCTGATGCGGATGGTCGCGTGCCTCGCGGCGAGGATCGAAGAGTGCTGCGCGCACCCAACGCCCACACCGTCTCCCTCGCCCTAGCTGTTGCCCCGCCGTCGCGGGCGGCTTCCGCGCCGTCAGGCCAGGAGTCAGAAGTAGGCGAGGCGTCAGCCGGGTTCGTCGCCGGTAGGTGATGTCCCGGCGGCCTCCGATGCAGGGGTACGCGTCGTGGCGCTCCAGGTGGCCAGCAGCTTGAGCTGGTCCTCGGCCTGGCTGCCCGGTTCGGCGGAGTAGGCGATCATGGTCAGCCCGTCGCCGGCCAGGTCGAGGGCGTCACCGGTCAGTTCAATCTCCCCGACCACCCGGTTGGCCAACCGTTTGAGGGCGGTGCGGTGCAGCCGCACGTCGTGTCGGGCCCACCGCGCGGCGAAACTGTCACTGCGGGTCGCCAGCTCCCCGATCAGGTCGCTCAGGCCGCGGTCGGACGGGTCGCGGCCGGCCTGGGTGCGCAGGGCACCGACGATGTCCAGGGCAACCGTGTCCCAATCCAGGAAGAAGGCCTTGGCATAGGGGTCGAGGAACACGAACCGGGCCAGGTTGAACGGCAAGTCGTCTTGGACCAGGACGCCGTCATAGAGGGCCAGGCACAAGTCGTTGGCGGCCAGGATGTCCAGCCGGGCGTTCCGCACGTATGCCGGTGTGCCGGTCATTCCGTTCAGGATGCTGAGCACGGCGGGCCTGACCCGGGTCACCGGCGGCTTGGCCGGACGCGGCCGCGAAGCTGGGACTGACGCCGTCTTAGCGAGGTCGAACAGGTGCTGCCGCTCCGCCTCATCCAACTGCAAGGCCCGGGCCACGGCATCCAGAACCGAATCCGAGACCCCCGACAGGTTCCCACGCTCGAGGCGGGCGTAGTAGTCGAAGCTCACCCCGGCCAGAGAGGCGACCTCCTCACGCCGCAGCCCCGGCACCCGCCGCTTTTCGCCGTAGGTCGGCATCCCCGCCTGCTCCGGGGTGATCCGGGCCCGGCGGCTGACCAGGAAGTCGTGCACGGCTTGGCGGTCCACAGCTCGACACTACGAGCCGGCGACCAGGCTAAGGAAGGTACTGCCAGTACACGCGTCAGCAGGCCCTAGCATTCAGCTGCCCGACGCTGATGGCATGGCATCTATACCCCAAATCGCACCGACGCCCAGCCCACAAGTTCGCCGAGAGGACCACGATGACGCCACCCGACGAAGCCGCACGACCAACCGACTTTGACCCGCATCGCGGACCCAGCCCCCTCATGGCCCAGAGGATGCGACACACCGATGCCTGACACCAACGAACGCAGGATCCTGCTCGCCTACTACTCCCGAGCCGGGGAGAACTACCACTACGGAGGCCGCAGGACCCTGAAGGTCGGCAACACCGAGGTGCTGGCTGGCATGATCGGCCAGCTCATCGCGTGCGACCTCTACCGGATCGAAGCTGCCGACCCCTACTCCGACGACTATGACGCCACCGTCGATCGCAACGTGCGCGAACAGAACGACAACGCTCGACCCGGCATCGCGAACCTGCGGACCTCGATCAGCGACTACGACACGGTCCTGGTCGGCAGCCCGATTTGGAACAACCGAGCGCCAATGATCATGTCGACCTTCGTGGAGAGCTTGGACTTCAGCGGCAAGACCCTCTACCCGTTCGTCACCCACGCGGTGAGCGGCCTGGGTTCAACCGAACGCGACTATGCCGCCTCGGCACCCCGCGCCACGATCGGCGATGGTCTCGCGGTACACGGCGAAGAGGTCCAATCAGCCCAGGCCCAGTCCGCGGTGTGGCTGCGCCGGATCCGCCTACGGACCTGAGCGCGCGCATAGGTCATGAGTTGCCGGTATTGGCGTGTACTGGCAGTGCCTGTTTCATCGTCCGGTTGAGTTCTAACGTCGAGAAACGTGGATCGCCGCAAAGATGTACACGAAACGAGGGAACGAGGTAGATCATGCCGAATGTCTCAACAGTGACGCTGAACAACGGCGTCGAGCTGCCCGCGCTGGGTCTGGGCGTGTTCCAGACACCCGCAGAGGAGACCCGTGCCGCGGTCGACGCGGCGCTGTTGGCCGGTTACCGGCACATCGACACAGCCGCTGCCTACGGCAACGAGCGGCAGGTCGGAGACGCGGTCCATCGCTCCGGGCTGGACCGCTCCGAGGTGTTCTTGGAGACCAAGATCTGGATCAGCGACTACGGCTACGACAAGACGTTGCACGGCTTCACCAAGAGCGCCCGCAAGCTCGGAGTCGACCAGATCGACCTGCTGATCCTGCACCAAGCGCTGCCGTCGGACTTCGAGGCGACCCTGGATGCCTACCGGGCCTTGGAGACGCTGCTCGCCAACGGGAAGGTACGCGCCATCGGCGTCAGCAACTTCATGGTCGAGCACCTCACCACGCTGCTCGAGCGCACCACCGTGGTCCCGGCAGTCAACCAGATCGAGGTCCACCCCTACTTCCAGCAGAGACAAGTGCAGGCCCTGAACGCCGAGCACGACATCTTGACCCAGGCCTGGTCCCCGATCGGCGGCATCACCTTCTACCGCGATGGGCAGCACAGCAGCACCCTGCAGGACCCGGTCATCGGCGACATCGCCAAGGCCCACGGCAAGACTCCCGCTCAGGT
>DATLPF010000196.1:0-9581 GCA_035535875.1 Propionibacteriaceae bacterium | reverse complement strand
TTCCTAAACCTTGTGTCGTAGGTTCGAATCCTACTGGGGGCGCCGATGCGCCTGAGCTACGTGTTTCACTGGCCCGCACCGCGCCGCGAGGCAGGGACTATTTGATGTTGCGAATCAACTCGGACAACAGACCCTGAGCTTTCTCATTGCCCTCGTCGGACAGACGCTGCAGTTCCTCAAGATCGCCGCGCTCTGCGGCGAACTCGCTCAATCGGTCGGCGGCGTTCTCGTTGCCGTAGTCCACCAGTCGTCGCAGTTCCTCAAGATCGCCACGCTCTGCGGCCAGCTCGCTCAATCGGTCGGCGGCGTTCTCGTTGCCGTAGTCCACCAGTCGCCACAGTTCCTCAAGATCGCCACGCTCTGCGGCCAGCTCGGTCAACCGATCCGCGGCCTCCTCGTTGCCATCATCGGCCAGCCGACGCAGTGCTGATCGATCAGACTCATTCATTCAAATAACGTACCGCGACGGATGTCCATCAGCACTGCCGCGCCGGATGCGACGGCCTACGCTTGGCCGAACCTAACAAGCTCGTCCCACACGCTGGACGGCCCTCAACGCCGAGAAAGAGAAGCGAGCCCATGACGAATTTCAACGGCCGGACCATCCTCGTGACCGGCGCCAGCGGCGGGATAGGCGGTGCCACCGTGCGGCATCTGGTCGACGCCGGCGCTGACGTGATAGCTAGCGGACAGTCCGAGGACGGTCTTAAAGCCCTTGCCGACGACACGGGCGCCCGCGTCCTACCATTTGACCTCACATCCGAGGACAGCGTCCGCGAGGCCCTCGACGGTTTTGACGTCTGGGGGGTGGTGAATTGCGGTGGCTACGGCGGCGAGATCGCCACGCCGATGGACACCGACATCGCCGTGTTCGACAAGGTGATCAGCGTCAACGCCCGCGGTACTTTGCTTGTCACCAAATACACGTCCCGATCGATGATCCGACTCGGCAAAGGTGGCTCGATTGTCAACGTCTCCAGCCAGGCCAGCCTCGTCGCCCTCCCGGGTCATATCTCGTACGGCTCGTCGAAAGCTGCGGTCGACAACATCACACGAGTTTCGGCATTGGAGCTCGGCAAGTACAACATCCGGGTCAACAGCGTCAACCCGACTGTGGTGATGACGCCGATGTCGGCATGGTATTGGGGACGTGAGGATGTGGAGGGCCCGTTCCTGGAGGCGATGCCGCTTGGTCGGTGGGCTACTCAGGACGAGATAGCCGCACCGATCACCTTCCTGCTCAGCGACGCCGCGTCAATGATCACCGGGGTTTCGCTTCCGATCGACGGCGGCTACACATGTCGCTAGTACTGCGTCGGACGATCCGGGCCGCCCACTCTGCCACGCTGTCATGACCGCTCCTCCTGAAGTTTGTTAGAAGCTGGCTATGCCCTTCCCGATCACGGAAACACCGATCACAAGGAGCAAGACCGCCATGATCGTGGCGTTGTTGGCGACCAACCATCCCCTGAGGCTGTCCAACGGGCCGCCCATTCGGGCCGAGGCGATGAGGTAGCCGACCACGGGAACAAGCACCGTAGATGCGGCGAGCAGAACGAACACGACGATGACTACCGTGGTTTCGCCGAAGCTCAGGTTGGCACCACCGATGATCAGTCCGGCGGAAATCGCCATCAACAGATTCTTGGGGTTTACCGCCGACAGCAAGAAGCCCAGCCCGAGGCCCTTGGCCGCCGTCATGGAGTCGATCGCTGACATCCACTTCGGCATCTCAGCCTGTTCACCCTCCGCCGGCCGTGCCCTCCATTGCTTTGCCGCCAAGAACAGCAAGAGTGCGCCCAAGATGATCTTGATCACCCCAGCGACCGGCGACGAGCCGGAGGAGGTCTGCTGCGGCAGCACAGACGACAGCAAGGTAAACAACACGATCGCGACGACGATGCCAGTCACCCAACCCAGCAGAAAGCCAACACTGGTGGTTTTCGCTTTGGGCGATAGCAACATCAAGATCGCCGCGATGATCGGTATCGGACTGATCGCAATACCGACCGCCAATGGCAAGATTTCGCCGATGACTGAACCCACGTTGTCAAGCCTCCCCGTCTGAACCGTCGCCAGCTAAGCAGCGGCCAATTCTCACAGGCCAGACGCCATCTCCCCCCAGATATCCTCCAGGTAGCGGTCGTCCTCCCGCAGCCCTGCGAGCCACTCCTCCGCCGTGGAATCCGATCCGTTGCTCTTGGCCCGGCAGATGTCCATCAGGGCCGCGCGCACGCCAGGCGCCATGGTGTTGGCATTGCCGCAAACGTAGATCACCGCGCCAGCCTCGATCAGATCCCATACCTGGTCCCGCTCGCGCTCGATGGAGTGCTGGACGAACGTTCGAGGCTGTCCGGGCTCCCGCGAGAACGCAACCTGCAACTCCGTGATACCCGACTCCTCGAAGGCCTTTAGCTCGTCGGCGTAGAGCATGTCATGTTCCGCGTTTCGGCAGCCATAGAAGAGGATCGACTTCCCGACGGGGACACCCTTCTCGGCCAGGGAGGCGCGCTCCTGCAGGAAGCCACGGAAGGGTGCCATCCCGGTGCCCGCCCCGACCATGATCATCGGTACGTGTGGATTGGCCGGCGGCCGGAACGGGATGGTCGGCTTGCGAACAAAGGCGAACTGCGTGCTGCCCTCCATGCTGCTCGCGAGGTGGTTGGAGGCGACCCCGTTGAAATAGCCGTCACCGCTGCGGGCGAGACCGTGGAGGACGCCGACCGTGAGGTCGCAGGTGCTCGCAACCGCAGGGGAGGACGAGATGGAGTAGTAGCGAGGTCGTATGGGTGGCAGCAGCTCCAAGTAGACGTTGAATGGCAGGTCGCAGCTGGGGAATTCATCGAGCAGCTCGAACACCGACCGCCGAGGAGCTCCCACTCGCTTCCGATAAGCCTCCCGGCCGGCATCGTCGAGGCCCGACATGGTCTGCAGCTCGGCCGCTTCGTCGGGGTCGGTGGCGTATCGAGTTAGCACGGCAAGATCACTGCGACTCGCGACGTCCTGCAACTCGACACAAGCCCCGAGGATGCCGAGCAGCGGCGCGGATTCTCCGAGTGGAAGGTGCGTGTAGGTGCCCCCGCCGGCCGGGTCGATCGTGATATAAGTGCCGGCATCGAGACCGAACCGAGCCATTACTCGCCGGATGAGGTCGACGTTGTTGCGAGGAAGTACGCCGAGGTGATCACCGGTTTCATATTCCATTCCGGCCGGCAACTCCAGCTCGATGTGACGGGCCGACCGCGAGTCGGACGCCGATTGACCGTTCTTGAGCAGTTCCCGGTTGACCAACAGGGTGGTCGTATGAGCCCGGTAGGACATCACGACAGGGTTCGTCGTCTGCTTGTTGGTCATGGTCAGGCGGAGCCGCGGCTCGGTCGTGGACACGGTGGTGGACTCGGTAGGGAGGGCCAGGCTCTCGGCCAGTGAAGACCACAGGCCCTTGTACCACTCCGAGAACTGACCGTCGAAGTCCGAGCGAGCATCACCTTCCCCGCGCGGATGGACCCGGTGAGCACCGTGAGCCTCCAGCTGAGCATCGATCAGTGTCGGCACGGCCTGGTAGGTCGAGGCCCAATCCATGTTGCCGCAGCCGAACACGGAGTAAGCCAGACCAGATCCAGCATCGGTCGGCGTTGCGGGGTCGGTGATCCAGCGGCAGAACCGGTCGGCATTGTCCGGCGGGTGGCCGTTGTAGGAAGCGCACACGACGACCAAGGCTCCCTCGTGCGGAAGTTCGCCAGTGTGATCATCGAGAGCGCCCAACGTGACGGCGTAACCGCGGTCGGATCCATCCTGCGCAATTCGAGTGGCAATCCCCTCTGCCGTCCCCAGGTTGGACCCGAACAGCACCATGAGCGGGGTGTTATGTCCCTCCCCAGTCCGCGGTGGGCGCGGCTTAGGCTCAGCGGCTTGCCCGTTGGTCGGCACGGTGGTGATCACGATCGGTGCGATTCCGGTGGTTCGACCGGGGCGCTGCTTGATCTGAATGGACAAGCCCTCGGGCTTGATCGTCAGACCCTCTTTGATCTTCAGCTCGTAGTTCAGGTAATCCACGAACTCGAAGCGTTGCAGCAGTATGCCGAGGACGAGCATGGCTTCCTGCATGGCGAACTGGCGTCCGATGCAAGCCCGCTGACCCGAACCGAACGGCTTGAACGCGTTGGGCGGAAGCTGCGACCGTGTCTCGGGCCGGAAGTGGTCAGGGTTGTACTCCTCAGCGTCGGCGCCCCAGACGCTCGGGTCGCGATGGAGCATGATCGTCAGTCCAGTAATCGAGGATCCCTTCGGCATCAGGTACGGCCCGACCATGGCGTCCTGGTATGGGTAGCGCGTGAACGCCGCCACGGTGGGCCACAACCGCAGGGTTTCGCTGAGGATCTGATTGACGTAGGTAAGGCCTTGCACTTGCTGGTAGGTCGGCAGCAGCGACGTGTCGGTGCCGAGAACGCGATCGACCTCCTCCTGAGCGCGGGCGACCACTTCGGGATGCTTGATCAAAAAGCTGATGGTGAAGGAGAGCAGTCCGCTGGTGGTTTCGTGACCGGCAATCAGGAAGGTCTGGCACTGGGCCACAATGTTGTCGTCGCTCAGCTTCTCGCCGGTCCGCTTGTCCACCCCGGTCAGCATGGCGCTGAGCAAATCCTTGTGATCTTCGATGTTCCCGGCGCGCCGACGCTCGTCGATGATCTGTTGAACTTCGCCCTCCATGTAGCGGTAGTTCTCGGTCAGCTTGCGCGAAGCACCGCGCCGCAGCTTCGTCTGGATGGGCAGTGCCCGGGCGCGTTTTTGGCTCTCTCCCAACACGCCGTACATTGCCTCGACGAAGGGATGCAGAGTGTCGCGGTAGAAGGAGTTGAAGCGGTAGCCGAAGCCGCACAGCGCGATCGTGTCGAGGGTGAGCCGAGTCATGTCAGCGGTGACATCGACCGGTTCGCCCGGATTCAACCGCTCCCACTTTTGCATCAACTGTGTCGCGATGTCGTTCATCATCGGCACGTAGTCCCGCATCGCCTGCTGGCTGAAGTTAGGCAGCAAGATGTTGTGTGCCTTCGACCAGTTCGGATCATCGGTATCGGAAGTGAACAATCCGGCGCTCCTGCCGAAGCTTCGGACCGCCTTCTGACCGTCTCCGACGAGCTTGTCGAATCGCTCGTCGTCGCACAGATCGTCGATCATCGCCAGGCCTGAGGCTGCGAACCGATCGCCGGCCGGGGTGCGCAATCGGATCATGGGACCGTACTCGCGGACCAGCCCCATCAGCGTGACGATCGTGCGCTCGGAGGGCACGTCGAACATGTTGCCGACTACGGGTAGGCCCTTCGGGCCGGGAATGTCGTCAATGCTCAGCGGAGTGGTCGTGCGGTTCCCAGCACCCTGCGATGTGGTCATGTGGATTGCCTTTCGGATGCGGCCGGTTCGGCGACCCGACCGGCGCGGATGAAGACCACCAGGCCGGCGATGACGACCCAGGTGGGGAAGAGGAGCATGGCCGCTGGGTGCATCACCGTGCTCAACAGCAAGAAGGCCGCCACCAGGTAACTCACCAAGGCCAACCACTTGGGCATGATTCCTGCTTCGCGGAGCAGGGACGTCGTGGTCAGGGCGTACATGCCGGCACCGCGAAGCGCGTAGATAAAGACCATTCCGTAGCCGACCGCGAGCATGCCTCTGGCGAAGTCGGCCGATGGCAGCGGGGCACTCGTCAGATCCTTCAGGAGCGCGACAGAGCCGGCCGATGCCGTTCCCGCGAAGAGGAGAACGACGAAGAGAATCCCGGATACCAGCTGCAACCCATCCGGGATGGCCGACGGCGACGGCGTGCGGGACTTGATCAGCAGCCGGGTGGTGTGCGCATGCCAGAGGAACGCGATTCCGGCTAGTGGGATGAGATAGATGCCGACGGTGACAAGCGCCGTGCTACTGCTGTTGTAGAAGGCGGTGATATCCGCATCCGAGGCAGACAACGTGGGCGTCGTATGGACGAGAACCAACGCGACCACAAACAGCACGGCGAAGAGGATGCCCGTGAGGCTCGATAGCCGGGCGAGTTTGACCGTGGCGGGCTGTGCAGCCCGAGCCTTGGCGCGGGCCGCTTTGGACGTATCCGGAGACGAGGCTACTGGCGGTGGCGACTGAGGTTGAGTGATCGAGGGCTCGGCCATGATCTTCAGCCTCCCCAGATGTCTTCCAGGAATCGCTCGTCGGCGCGCAACCCGGCGAGCCAGGTGTTGCCGTCCGTCGAGACGCCAGACTTCATCCGGAACACTTGAATGAGTGCGGTGCGGACACCGGGCGCCATGGTGTTGGCGTTCCCGCAGACGTAGATATTGGCCCGCTGCTTGTCGATGAGATCCCACACATCGTCCGCCCGCTGGATGATGGCGTCCTGAACGTAGCGTCGCTCTGGACTTCCCTCGCGGGAGAACACGGCATCCACCTTGACCACGCCGTCGGCCTCGTAGCCGCGCAGCTCATCGGCGTAGAGGTAATCGTCTTCAGAGGTGCGGCAGCCGAAGAACAGCAGGGACGTGGCGACGGAAGCTCCGCTGGCCTGCTGCGCAGCCCGCTCCTGCATAAAGCCTCGGAAGGGGGCCAGCCCGGTACCAGCGCCGATCATGATCATCGGCAACTGTGGATCATCCGGCGGTCGGAAGGCGATCGTCGGCTCGCGTACGAAGGCGAAGACCGTGCTGTTCGGGGCGTTCGATTCCAGATAGGTCGAGCAGACACCAGCGAACTCCCCGGTCCCGGAGCGCGCCGGCCCGCGCAGTACTCCGGTGGTAATGCTGCACATGTCGGGGCTGATCATGGGCGAGGAGGAGATTGAGTAGTAGCGGGGCCGCAGCGGTGGCAGACGGTCGAGGAAGACCTCGAACGGCATGTCACATGCGGGGTAGTCCTCGAGCAGGTCAAGCAACGAACGGCCACGCGCCAGCACCTCGTTGCGGAACCTGGTTTGAGACTCATCGTCGGTGCCGACGAGGCCCTCGAGCGACGATCGTTGCTCCGGATCGCTGGTGTAGCGAGCCATCACCTCGATGTCGCTGCGTGTTGCCGGATCCTGAAGCTCGACGCAGCTGCCCAGGATGCCGAGTAGCGGGGCTGGCTCGTCGGTCGGCAGGTGAGTGTGGCTGCCGCGGTTCGGGATGATCGTGACATAGGAGCCGGCGTCCAGGCCGAAGTGCAGCATGACGCGACGGATGAGGTTGATGTTGTTGCGTGGCAGCACTCCAAGATGGTCGCCCGCCTTGTAGGCCACGCCTGAGGGTAGGGCGACTTCCACGTGGCGGGTCGAGCGGTCGGCGTTGGCGCCCAACAGCTCATAGTTGTCACGCACGACCGCTGCCTGCGCGTGGTAGGACATGATGACAGGGTTGGTTACCTGCCGATTCATCACGGTGATCGCGAGCCGCGGCTGGCTCTCGTCTGTTTCGTGGGGCGCATCAACTCCGAGCGTGGTTGCGATGTCCTGCCACAGCGTGTCGTGCCAGTTGCGGTACGCGGCATCGAAGTCGCCGCGGGCGTCGCCGGCGCCGCGTGGGTGAATGCGGGTGGCGCCGTGTTGCTCGAGTCCCGCGTCGAGTTGGGTGGGCACTGCCTGGTACGTGGTGGCCCATTCCGTGTTGCCGCAGCCGAAGACGGTGTACGACAAGTCTTCATACGTGGTGGGCCCTGCCTCGTTGAGCGCGTGGTAGAACTTGTCGGCGTTGTCCGGCGGTAGCCCGTTGTAGGAGGCGCAGACGATCATCGCGGCCTTCGCCGGAATATGGTCGACGTACTCGTCCAGGGAGCCGAGGGTCACGTCGTAGCCGCGCTCGGTGCCCTCTTGTGCAAGGCGCGTGGCGATGCCCTCCGCTGTCCCGAGATTCGAGCCGAACAGCACTGCTAGCGGCGTATGGTGCCCATTGCTGACGGCCGGCCCGGACTTGGTTTGAGTTGTCGAGGCGACAGTGACCGGCTCCGCTTTGTCCATCGGCCGATCTGCCCGTCGCGCGACCTGAATGTGGAAGTCGGCAGGTTTGACGGTCAGAGTCACTTTCGTATGCAGCCGATAATTCGGGTCCTTGATCAACTCGAACCGCTGCAACAGCATGCCCAGCACCAGGACCGCCTCCTGCAGCGCGAACTGCCGCCCGATGCAGGCCCGTTGCCCGGTGCCGAACGGCTTGTACGCGTTCGGGGGGATTGCACTCATCCGATCCGGCCTCGTGTGGTCTGGATTGAACTCATCGGCGTCTTCGCCCCAGACGGATTTGTCACGGTGCAACATCGGGGACAGGACCATCATCCCCAGGTCTTCCGGGATCGCGTAGCGCCCGCCACCGATCACGGTGTCCTCCCTCGCGTGACGCCGAAATCCCGCGGCCGTGGGCCACAGCCGCAGCGCCTCATCGAGGACCTGGCGTACGTAAGTCAGCTCATGCACCTGATCGAAGGTCGGCTGCAGAGTGCCGCCGAGTACCCGATCAACTTCCTCACGGGCTCGGTCCAGGTATTCCGGATGCTCGAGCAGGAAGTAGATGGCAAACGACATCAGTCCACTCGTCGTCTCGTGGCCCGCGACCAAGAACGTGATGCACTGGGCCCGGATGTTTTCGTCAGGAAGAGTTAGTCCAGTTTGTTTGTCGACTCCCGTGATCATTCGGCCGAGCAGGTCCGTATTGTCCGCGGCATCACCCATGGCTCGGCGTTTGCGGATCAGATCATCCACCAAGCTGGCCATATAGGCCTGATCCTCTTCGAACTGGCGCTGTGCCCTGATCTTGAGCCGGGTTTGGATCGACGGCTGCCGGATCCGCCCCTGCGCCTCGTCGAGCACTCGGATCATCGCCTGCACGAATGGGTGCGGCGTCTCGCGATAGAACGAATTGAACCGGTACCCGAATCCGCACACTGCGATCGTGTCGAGCGTCAGCCGAGTCATGTCAGCCGGCACGTCGACCTCCTCGCCGGGATTGAGCCGATCCCACTTGCCCATCAGCTGATCCGCGATGTCGATCATTGCCGGCATGTAGTCCCGCATCGCCTGCATGCTGAAAGGCGCCATCAGAAGGCCGTGCGCACGGGCCCACATGGGGTCATCGGTGTGGGCCGTGAAGAGGCCAGCATCAATGGGGCCCTCGGCCAAGATCGACAGGCCTGCGGTGATGACCTTGTCGAAGCGAGCGTCGTCGCAGATTTCCGAGACCAAGTCGACGCCGGATACCACCACCGACATGCCACCAGGTGTGGTCAGCTTGAAGATCGGCCCGTACTCGCGAGCAAGAGACATCAGGCTCTCGATCGGCTGCGTAAAATCGATGGCCCGAACGTTGCCGATGAACGGCAGTTCCGGAGGACCTGGGAAATCTTCAGGTGCAAGTGGTTCCGGCATGGGGCGCCCCTCCCGATCTTGCTGATTTTCCAAAGATGACGCGAGGAATCACGGTGGGGGCCTCCGTGATGGAAGAGTCGCACGTGCCACCCAGGTGAGCATCACCCCACTGGGGTGAATCCGGTCTGGGCGAGTTTTAACGAGGAATCAGATCCTGGACGGCGCGCATTTGATCGGTGAGTGAGTCCATGACGCGCTGGGCCGT
>DATLPF010000195.1:0-18882 GCA_035535875.1 Propionibacteriaceae bacterium | reverse complement strand
TCGGCGCCGGGTGCCAGGGCGGCGCTGGGAGGGCTTGAGGACCGGCTCGCCAGCTTCGAGCAAGGCGTCTCGGCGTTGCGCGGCGAAGCTGGCCAGCGCATCTGCCAGATCCACCACCGACGGCTTGGCGGCGATGACGTCGACCCGCAGACCATGCTCCTCACAAGTGCGCGCCGTGGCAGGCCCGATGACCGCGATGATCGTCGAGGCATGCGGCTTCCCCGCAATGCCGACCAGGTTGCGCACTGTCGATGAGGAGGTGAACACCACGGCGTCAAATTTGCCGGTCTTGATCGCCTCGCGTACCGGTGCTGGGGGCGGAGTCGCGCGCACGGTGCGGTACGCGGTGACGTCCTCGACCTCCCAGCCAAGGTCCTTCAAACCTTCGGCCAGAGTTTCGGTGGCGATGTCAGCGCGCGGCAGGAAGACGCGGTTGATCGGGTCCAGCACGTCGTCGTACGGCGGGAACTCAGCCGCCAGGCCGGCGGCGGACTGCTCGCCCTGGGGCACCAAATCAGGTTCGATTCCCCACGCCTGTAGAGAAGTCGCGGTCACTTCACCAACAGCCGCAACCTTCAAGCCGGAGAAGGCGCGAGCGTCCAGCCCGTACTCTTCGAACTTCTCCCGCACAGCCCTGACCGCATTCACCGAGGTGAAGGCCACCCACTCATAGCGCCCCTCGACCAGTCCTCGGATCGCCTTATCCATCTGTAGGGGACTGCGAGGAGGCTCGACAGAGATAGTAGGCACCTCTTCACTGTGCGCACCGTAGGTGCGCAGTCGCGCCACCATGGCCGCAGCCTGGTCCTTGGTGCGCGGCACCAGCACCCGCCAGCCAAAGAGAGGCTTGGTCTCATACCAGCTCAGCTCGTGACGCTGCTCGGCCGCGGCCCCAATGATGACGTGGACAGGGTCGGATGCCGGTGCCTTCACCGATCGGACCGCGGCCGCCAACCCGTCAAGGTTGGTCGTCAGGGTGATCTGTTCGGTGCTCCCGCCGTGCAACGTGACGACCACATGATCATCTCCCGGTCGCCCGGCGGCTTTGGCCGCCTCGACCAGGCCGCCAATCATCGAGACCACGGTGCTCACCACAATCGTTGAGGCAGCGCCCCACTGCGACGTTCCGTTCTTGCTGAACTTGCCGTCGGTAACGGAGGCGAACTGCACACCCCCAGCATGGATTAGATCGATGCCGGCGTACTCGGGGACTGCGGTGAGGCTGGAGACTCCGGGCACGACCTCAAAGTCGATGCCACCGCGTACGCACGCTGCGGCCTCGTCGGCGACCGCGTTGTCCAAGAACGGATCGCCGCTGACGAGCCGAACCACGCGGGTACCAGTCGAGGCCTGCTTGAGCACGATCTTGGCGCGCGCGGAGGGGCTCAGTGGCCTGCGAGCTTCGGTCAGCCCGAGGGTGATCACCTCGGCACTGTCGGCAAGCGTGATCGCCGGATGAATCAGAATCTCTCGCTGCCGATCATTGTCCAAGATCACCGAACTGGCGTCGGCCAGAGCGGCAATGGCGCCCAGTGTCAGCAGATCAGGGTCACCAGGTCCGGTGCCGACAAAGATCACCCGACCTTTGGCAACAGGTGCGGTTGGAGTAGCTGAGGTCGAGGTCCGGGGCCTACGAGCCGAGGATGTGCTCACTGACTTCTCGCGTTCTGTTGTTCAGCTCAGCCGCCTTTTGGCGGCCGGAACCTTAGGTTGTTCAAACGTTCTGCTCTCGCAACTGCGCCAGCACCTCACCAGCGTGGGCGACCCCGAATAGCTCCGGATCAGTGGACGATCCGTGCGCCTCCAGCCGTAGGACTGAGCCTGCTTTGGTGGGTTCTGACAAGTTGCTCAGTAACGTTCTCCCAATTACGGCCGTCAGAGTCAAATCGAGACTTGTACCACGGACTGCCCTGACCACGGCATGGGCCCCCACGGGTGCGGTACAACCGGCCTCTAGTGCTCCGAGAAAACCCCGCTCCACAAGGGATTCTGCTCGCGCAACCGCGTTGTCAAGCACTGCCAACTGCTCCCGCAGCTCAATGCTGAGAGAACGATGAATTTCTAGCGCGAGGGCACCTTGTCCGGGTGCTGGAACCATCACCTGATGATCAAGAATCTGTGCTGGGAGCTGCTTGACGACGATGTCGTGGTTAGCCGCTTCCATCTCGGCTAAGAGGCTGAGCCGGCGCAACCCGGCCGCGGCCAAGATCACCGCGTCGATCTTCCCCTCGCGTACCCGCTCGATCCGGGTCTCGACATTCCCCCGAATCGGCACGACTTCGAGCCGGAGGTCCCGGCCAGCCGCCCAGTCGATCATCTGCATCGCGCGTCGCGGAGCTCCGGTACCGACCCGGGCCCCGTCGGCTAGATCATCAAGTCGCCGCCCCACCAGCACGTCGCGGGTGTCCTCGCGCACTGGAATCGCGATGATCTCCAGATCCTCTGCGGGCGTAGTCGGCAGGTCCTTGAGTGAATGCACCGCGACATCGATTTCACCTCGGCGCAGGGCATCGCGTACGGCGCTGACAAAGACCCCAGTACCTCCGATCTCGGTGAGCTGACGCTGGTCCAGATCACCGGCTGTCGTAATGCCCACGAAGGTAGTGCCAATTCCACCGCTCCCCAGCGCGGTGGCCACCTGGCTGGCCTGCGCGCGAGCAAGCGCCGACGTACGCGCACCCAGCCTGATCGGCCGGGTCAAGCGAGCATGCATCCGGAGCCACCGACCATTAGGGTCCGACCTCTGGTGACATCACCGCGGCGACGGTCTGTGGGTCGAGCGCGAAGAGTTCGCGCAACGCGGCTGCATAGTCCATTGCGTCAGGTTCCGCCGACAGCTCCTGCACTCGTACGGTCGGGGCGTGCAACAGCTTGTCGACAATACGCCGCATGCTCCGCTGGATCTGATCACGCTCATGATCATCAAGATGCGGCAGCCGGGCGTCCAACCGGCGCAGCTCGCTGGCCACGACTTCGGAGGCCATGGAGCGTAGCGCGACGACTGTTGGTGCGACCTGGGCCGCACGGCGCAGACCCAGAAAGTCCGCAACCTCTTCCAGAACCAGTGCGCGAGCGTCTTCGACTTCCTGGGCGCTCGCGGCATCTGGTTGTTCGGTGACGAGGCGATCCAGGTTAACCAGGCAAACACCGTGTTCGACGACCTCTGGTGCTACGTCGGCCGGCAGGGCGAGATCAACAACTCCGCGCACTGGCGTACCCGCCAGGTCCTCCACACCGATGGTGAACGTCCGAGCTCCCGTACAGGTCACCAAGACATCAGTCTCAGCGAGCGCCTCGGCGAGATCTGAGAGCGCAACCGCCTTGCCGCCGACCGCTTCGGCCAACCGCTCGGCCCGGGACAACGTGCGGTTGGCGCAGGTGACGGATGCGCCGTCCGCTGCCGCAGTCCGCGCAGCCAGTCCGGCCATCGCGCCAGCTCCGACGACGAGCACCCGCCGACCGTCGAGCGCACCGAGCTCGCTGGTCAGGAGCCGGTACGCAGCGCTCACCAGCGATCGGCCCGCCGAGCCAATCCCAGTCTCGGTGTGGACCCGCTTGCCGACCCGAATCGCCTGCTGGAACAAAGAGTTGAGGACCGTGCCCACGGTCTCGTGAGACTGGGCAAGGGTCAGGGCGCCCTTCACCTGCCCGAGGATCTGGCTCTCACCGATCACCAGCGAATCAAGACCGGACGCCACCGAAAATGCATGGGCGACCGCACCCTCGTCGAAGTACACCGCACACAAGGACCGCAGCTCGCTGCTGCGGAGGCCGGCGACGTCGGCGAGCATCTGGGTCGCGTCATCCAGGGCCCCGTGAAACCGGGCGACGGACGCGTAGAGCTCGGTCCGGTTGCACGTGGACAACACCACGGCCTCGTCGATGTGCTCGGATCCGACAAGCTGTTCAGCAAGCTTGGCCGAGGCAGAAGAATCCAGGGCGAGCTGACCCAAATGAGAGACCGATGTCGACTTGTGCGAGACGCTGACCACCAAAATGCTCATGAACTCGACCCTCTGCTCTCAGCCAAGATCTGGCTGCTGTCGTCGGTCTTGCGTTGCTCGTGATAGGCGAGGATCTGCAGTTCCTGGCCCAAGTCGACTTTACGGACGTTGACGCCCTCGGGCACCACCAACACCGTCGGCGCAAAGTTGAGGATGCTGGTGACGCCCAAATTCGCCAGCCTGTCAGCAACAGCCTGTGCGGCCTCAGCCGGAGTCGCGATGACAGCGATCACCGCGCCCGTATCTGCGACCACATCCTCGAGTTCGGTCAGGTCGGAGATCGCCAGGTCGTGAATCCGTTTGCCAACCAGATCCGGCGAGGTATCGATCAAGCCGACCACGCGAAAGCCGTGGGAGTAGAAACCGGAGTAGTTGGCCAGCGCTGTGCCGAGGTTGCCGAGCCCCACGATGATCACTGGCCAGTCGTGGGCGGAGCCGACGACGCGACCGATCTGGAGCCGCAGGTACTCCACGTCGTAGCCGACCCCTCGGGTGCCGTAGGAGCCGAGATAGGAGAGATCCTTGCGGAGCTGAGCCGAGTTGACGCCCGCGGCCTCGGCGAGCGCACCGCTACTGATGGTGTCGATCTGCTGCTCGGCCAGCTGGTTGAGTGCTCGAAGGTAGACAGGCAGCCGGGCAACGGTCGCATCCGGGATCCCCTTGAGAGTGGCGACTGTTCGCCAATGTTGACCTGCTGCCCGCGGCGGAGGCTCAGTCGGGAAGGTATGCGACACACAACTCCTGAATCGGCGCTCGGATCTGGTCCAAACAGCGCCACTCTATGGGGTTTGTGAACAGGTGCACAAACGTCTCAGCATGGCCTGAGGCATACGTTTTCCACCAAATGTGCGGAGAAGTTGACTGCATCCAGCCTTACTTGCGTTCGCCACTAAACCTGGGCAAACGCTTGGATGCGGCCGCTTGCTTAACCGGTGCCATCTAACGCTGCGAGATAAGCCTGGCCGCGCGGCGAGAGCCGATAGCCGCGCTCCAGCGATTCGGTCAGTCCGAGCGCCTTGAGCCGGCGGACGCGGAGTTTGTAGGCGCGACGGTCCTGACCGGCCTCCGCGGCGAGTTCGGTCGACACAACCCCGGGCAGCAGGTGAATCTGCCGCAGCGTGCGGTGGGTCCAGGGCTGCTCAGCTGCGCGATCCATCCGCTCCAGTCTTGCGGTCAGCGCCGAGATCTCCACAGCGTCGAGCTTGTCTGAGCGGCGCAGCGCAACCCGCGGGTCGGGTCCGGCCAGGGCAATGCCGATCCGGTAGAGATCACCGCCACCCTTCGCGCTTGTCCACTTGAGCAAAGCGGCGACCGAGTCGAAGCCTGCGTCAGCAGCGTCCTGCTCGGTCAACTGCTCCACTTCTGCTGGCGTGATCGAGGTGACCTCGACGACGCCAGCGGCTGTGGTGAATCTGGAGCCGACCTTGGGCCGTACGACCTCCCAGCGTCGGTAGGTGCAGTTCACTCGATTTTCGGTGAGACCACCCAGTGTCGCAGCAGTGAACAACATCAGGCTCAGCGAGTCCGCAGCAGAGCAGCCTTGAGCCGTGCCGGGTCCACCCGCCAAAAGTCGTGCTGCGCGCCGTCGACGAAGGTTACCGGCACCTGATCGGTATAGCGCCGCTGCAGCTCCGGGTCGCTATCGACATCAACCACCCCGTACGCCTCGCCGATCTCGGCACAGACAGCTGCGACTTGCGCTATCGCCTCCTCACACAGATGGCAGTCCTGCCGGGTCAGTACGACGACCCGCTCACCCCACTCGACGAACTCGATCACGGCACCATCTTTCACGACGCGGGCGATGTGGCCTCTGAGGGCCGGGGGATGCGGCGGCCAATCAGGGCAACGGCTAACAGAACTGCACCCGCCCTGCAGCGCCCGAAATCCGATCAGCAGGCCGTACGAGAAGGACAGTCCACAGATCAACGACGCTCCGCCGAAGACAGCCAGGCCGGCCACGACGACCCGCCGGTGACCGCGCAAGTCACCAAGACCGACCGCCCGGAATCATGGCTGCACCTACGGCGATCATGTAGGCACTGACCACCCATTGCATGTTCGTCGTCGTTTCGTTGAGGTCGACCGCCATGCGCGGCAGCGCCAGGTTGAGCGCGAAGAAATCGACCTGCACGCAGAACATGCCGACCGCGAGCGCAATCACCGCCCGGATCTCGGCCGGAGTTAGCCTCATTCGCCAGACTTTAGAGCGGATGCCCGGTCACGTATAGCGTCAAGCAAGGACCGCCAGCGATGCTCGCCTGGCTGAGCGGCGGCAGCTTGTCGGCGTGAGCGCCCTACGTCCAGAGCATGCCCCGCAAGACACCCTTCCTCACCTTGCCGGTGATCCCCCTGGGCAGCTCCTGGACAAGTTGAACCAGGCTCGGACGCTTGAACTTCGCGAGCCGATCGGTGCAGTGTTCGTTGATCGCCTCGACAGTCAAGCCTTCTCCGGTGACGAATGCCACAACCTGCTCGCCCGTACGCCGGTGGGGCCGGCCAACCACAGCCACCGACTCAACCCCCGGCAGCTCCCCGATCGCATCCTCGACCTCGGCAGGATAGACGTTGAAGCCGTTGACGATGATCAGCTCGCGCGACCGGTCGACGAGGAACAACTCGCCGTCGAGCAGGTAGCCGATGTCTCCAGTCGGGAACCAGCCGAGCTCCCCTGGACCGCCGTCGCCGTCGGGCCAATAGCCGGAGAACAAGTTGTCACCGCGGATCCAAATCTCGCCGGGTTCGCTCGGTTCGGTGCCGTCACCGATCCTCACCTCAACGCCAGGCAGCGGGCGACCGACGTGCCCGTGCCCGAGCAGTTCCCCGCCCAGGGTGGCCGACACGCCCGGCGAGGCCTCGGTCAGTCCGTAACCCTGCTCGACTCTGAGTCCGGTGCACGCGGTGAACTGCTCGCGAAGATCAACTGGGAGCGGCGCCGCGCCCGACACGACGGTGGTCACCGACCTCAGGCTGGCAAGGGCCCGCTCGTCATCGAGGATTCGAGTAAGCACCGGCGGCGCCAGCGGCACATTGCTGACGTGCTCCTCGGTCAATACGTCGGCGAAGCCGTCGAGCCCGTCCATGATCACCAACCGGGCACCTGACGTCGCCCAGCTCCCGAGCACCGCGTTCAGGCCGAAGACATGAAAAAGCGGCAGCATGGCCAGCACCACGCTGTCGCGGTCGATGATCTCGAAGGACGCAATGCTGTGCAGATGACTCAGCAGCGCGCGATGGCTAAGCATCGCGGCCTTGGGTACGCCGGAGGTGCCGGCCGTGTAGAGCAAGACTGCCAGCGCTTCTGGATCCCTCGGCGAGCTGACCGGCAGCGCCCCCACCTTGGACAACTCGTCGAGCCCGTCGGCTGTAAGGGTTATCTGATGAACGGCCTCGATGGGTTGGGGTTCAGCGGTGAACAGCACCCGGGCGCCACAGTCGTTGATCATGGCCTGCAATTCGGTGGCCGTGGACCCTGGATTGATCGGCACAGCGACGTAGCCGGCGCGCAAGGCAGCGAAATATGCAACGACGAACTCGATGCTGTTGGGTGCACAAATCGCAACTCGATGCCCCGCTACTAGCCCGTGCGCCGCCACACCGGCAGCGACCGCGTCGATCCGCCGGTCGAGCTCAGCCCAGGTCATGGTGCGGCGTACTGGCCTTGGCTGAACAAGCGCCTCGCCCTCGGGTTGCGTCTCAGCCTGACGGGTTACAAGATCAGCAAGGTTGGTATCGACAGGCCCGGCGTCGACCGGCCCGACCGCCGTGTCCAGGTCGTTCACCCACCTGAGTCTGGCACGAGGAAACGTGGGCCGGACATTATGGTGATGACGTGACTGGACGGAGAGCGCGATGAGCAAGCCGGAGGATGCGATCCCGGCGCACGTCGACCACGTCGAGTCTCTGCCGGGCAGCGACGCATCGGCGATTCCGGTCGACCACGACGATCCATTGGCCGCAGCCGGGCCCCTGCAGGAGGCACCGGGCGACCTGAAGGATGCGGACCTCCACCAGGAGCCGTTGATTCACGAGGATCCGACAGCAGCCGCGTTCTTTGATCTTGACAATACGGTGATTCAGGGCGCCTCACTGTTCCATCTCGGCAAGGGTCTGTATCGCCGCGGCTTCTTTCCCACCCGGGTGATCGTGAAAGGCCTGTGGGTTCAGGTCTATTTCCGCATGGTGGGGCGAGAAAAGCCAGGACACATCGAGAATGCGCGCAGCGCAATCTTGGGGTTCATCGAAGGTCATACCGTCGCCGAGCTGACCGAAATTGCGAACGAGGTTTACGAAGAGTCGATCGCTGAACGTATCTGGCCGGGCACTCGGACACTTGCTCAGATGCATCTCGACGTCGGGCAGCAAGTCTGGCTGGTCACCGCCGCACCCGTGGAAGTAGCCGGCATCATTGCCGCACGACTGGGACTGACCGGTGCCTTGGGCACCACGGCAGAACACAGTGACGGCATCTATACCGGGCGGCTGAAGGGCCATCTGCTCCACGGCCCGGCCAAAGCTGAGGCCGTACGCGCGCTAGCGCATGAGCACGGGTTTGATCTTGCCCACTGCTTTGCGTACTCGGACTCCTACAACGACCTCCCCATGCTGTCGCTGGTCGGCCACCCGTGCGCGATCAACCCTGACGGCAGGCTGCGGGCGCATGCTGAAGAACAGGACTGGCAGATTCAGGACTACCGAAGCGGGCGCAAGGCGGCGCGGCTCGGGCTGCTGGGCGCTGGAGCGGCGGGTGCAACGGCCGGAGCCGTGGCAACCGGGTTTGCCGTCCGGCGTCGCCTGAGGGGATAGTTCTGCGGCGCACGACACAGCGCACTAGCTCTTCCGGCCCATGACATAGAGCACCAATGTCGCAGCGACGAGATAGGCCAGGTAGCCGAAGAACCCAAGCACGGCCAGGCCCTCGGCGCGACCGGTCCGGTTCCCGAACAGACCCATCAAGATGACGGCCACTGCGAGAAGGGCCAAAGCGCCAGCGCCGACGTACACGAAGCCCCTGAGCTGCTCGTGATCGATCCGCCGCCCAGTATCGGGGCTCGCCTCACTCGAGTCATCGGCGGCGCTCGCTGGGTGGCGCAGCCTGACCACGATGACGGTGAAGCTGGCAAAGGCCAGCAAGATCACCGCGAGGGCCCAGAACACGTGGCACAGATTAGCTGCGCGCCTCAGCCGCTGTTGTGCGTCGCGGGTCTGCACAGCTTGCTGGCGGTCTGCATACTTTGCAACGTGTGCAAAGCGGCCGCAACCTACGTTCACGTGGGTTGCGGACACCACGAGTGGACGATGATTCCGCGGACGCCTAGAAGAAAGCGCTCCGCCGCTGCATCAGGAGGGCGTACAGAGTCTGCTGAATCGTCTCACGCACTTGGTCAGTGATGTTGAACACGATCATGGGGTCGTCGGCAGCGCCGGCACCGAGCTCGTCGGTCGCAATCGCCTCGCCGAACTGGATGATCCACTTGCTTGGCAGGGGAATCATGCCGAGGGGGCCAAACCAGGGAAACAGCGGCGTGATCGGGAAGTACGGCAGGCCCAGCATCCGGGCGAGCGCGGGCGCCCTGGCGATCAGCGGGAAGATCTCCTCAGAGCCCACGATCGCGGTCGGGATGATTGGCACCTGGGCACGCAGAGCGGCCGAGACGAACCCTCCGCGGCCGAACCGCTGCAGCTTGTAGCGATCGGCGTATGGCTTGCCGAGGCCCTTGAAACCCTCGGGGAAGACCGCCACCAGCTCGTTGGACGCGAGCAGGCGTTCAGCATCTTCCTGACAGGCCAAGGTGGTACCTGTTTTGCGAGCAAGATCATGTGAGTAGGGCGTCTTGAAGATCAAGTCCGCTCCCAACATCCGGACATGGCGGCCGATCTCGTCATAGACCACCGTGTGCAAGATCATCCCGTCGATCGGCAATGTGCCAGCGTGGTTGGAAACCAGCAGCGCCGAGCCATCAGCGGGAAGGTTCTCTGCCCCTCGGACCTCGACCCGGAACCAGGAATCAGCGAGCCGCCGCAGCAGCGGCAAAAAGATCTTGGTCGTGAACTCGGGGTCGAATCCGAACTCATCGACTGCATAGTCGCCACCAAGGCGCTGACGGATGAAGGCCACCGTCTCATCGAGCGAGTCCTCCCAGTCGACGCCCAGCGTCTGCGCCCAGGAAGCCAGGGTGTGCAGCGGGTCGGCACCGAACCCACCCAGCTGCGTGACGGGAACCGACCTCAGGCTCCGGAGCGATCGCGACGCTAGTCGGCCCAGCTCACCGAATAGAGCGCCAAGCGCTGGGGTCGGGGGAATGTCCTCGGAACCGGGATCGGTGTCACCGACCGTGGGTTCGGATTCGGGCTCCGCAGCAGGACCGGCGCGGCCCGTGCGGCGTCGCGCGCGATCACCCTGGTCACGGCTGCCGAACTGGATGATCTCGGCCTCAGCCATCGCGCACCGCCGCCGTTCTGAGCACCCGGGTCACTGCCTCGAGCGCGCTATCAACCCGTTGAGGGCTCAGCAGACCGACACCGCTGACGTTGACGAACTCCTGCAGCGCGGCACGGCTGGTGAACTTCGGCACGAATCCTGTCTGAGCAGAGAAACGGGAGGTGTCCATGCCACGACCGTAGGTGAGTGCGTCGATCTGGTCGGCGGAGAAGTCCACCAGGCGTGCCTGGCGTACCAGTGTGGCTACCAACGGCGCGGCGGGCCTCGGGACGCCGACGGTTGGCCGACCCATCTTGCGGAGCGCTTGGGAGAGCGTGACGACGTCGGCCGCCGCCACGTTGAAAGTGCCCGGCACGTCACGGCGTGTCACCAGCAGCAAGGCGTCCACAGCATCGTTGGGATGCAGGAACTGGAGCCGGGCATCAAAACCCATGACTCGCGGCACGACCGGGAGCGACAGGTAGCGGGTGACGTGGCTGTCCACGCCTGCGCCCATCAGGTTCGCCAGCCGGAGAGTCGTGACAACCACATCGGGCCGGCGACGGGCCAGTCCGCGGACGTAGCTCTCGATCTCAAGCGAATCCTTGCCGAAGCCCGTACGCGGCTGGACACGCGGTGACATGTCCTCGGTGAACTTGGCCGGGTCTCGCGGGGACGCTCCGTACACCGATATCGAGCTCTGTACGACGAGCTTTCGGAAGCTTTCCGCCCGTTGGCAGGCAGCGAGCAACTGCATCGTGCCGATGACATTGATCTCCTTCATAGAGGAGCGGCCACCGGCGCTATCTGGAGTAGCCACCATTGCAAGATGGACGACAGTGTCGACGCGGCGAGTGGCAATCACCTTGGCGATCACCGGATTGCGAATATCGGCGCGTACGAAATCGGCCGCACCCAGGTGCTGACGAGGCGGGACTACATCGAGCCCGACCACCTCGACATTCTCATCAGTGGCGAGCGAACGGGCGAACCGAGCACCCAGGTCACGCGAGACCCCGGTGACGAGGACGACTCGCTTCGTGGCCATCAAGGTCCAGTCGGGAGGCTACTTGCCCGCGCGGCGGCGCTGGATCCGTGTGCGCTTGAGCAGCTTGCGATGCTTCTTCTTCGCCATCCGCTTGCGACGCTTTTTGATGACCGAACCCACTGTGTAACCTCTCGTTCCCGAGACGTCGCTCCGGTCCCGGACTTGATCACTGCCGGCGACTGTCGCCAGACAACTCCCGAATGCTACCCGGCGGCCCTCACAGATGCGAGTCGGGAGGCTGAGTGGAACCCATAGTCTTCTTCACGAGGACACCCATCGATCGACTTCCGACCCCCGGACACACACCGTGAACAGCTATCTCGACGATTTTTCTCCTGGAAGTGGCTTACGCAGCCGACCTCGGGCTTGGTTGCCGAGCGATGCGCCGATGCTCAGCCTGAATGGTGATTGGAAGTTTCGGTGGTCGCCGGTCGCATATGGCCTTGACGATGCAGCCGCCGATCCTGGTTTTAACGACGCGGCCTGGGACACCATTCCAGTGCCATCGCACTGGGTACTGCCCGGCACATCCGGCAAAGCCCGAGAAGGCAGCTACGGCCGGCCGATCTACACCAACGCGTTGTATCCGTTCCCGATCGATCCACCCCACATCCCCGACGAGAACCCCACCGCTGATCATCGCCGAACGTTCGAGCTGCCGAACTGGTCGGCGGAACGGATTTTGCTTCGCTTTGACGGGGTGGAGTCGGTTTACCGCGTCTGGTTGAACGGCATCGAGATCGGGGTTGGCAAGGGCAGCCGGCTGGCGCAGGAGTTCGACATCACGGAGGTGGTGCGACCAGGCAAGAACGTGATCTTGGTTCGAGTGCATCAGTGGTCGTCGATGAGCTACCTCGAGGATCAAGATCAATGGTGGCTGCCCGGTATCTTTCGCGACGTCACAGTGCTGAGCCGTCCAAGCGGGGCGATAGATGACGTCTGGCTGCGCACCGAGTATGAGGCGGAGGGAACAGGATCGATTCATCCGGAGATCATCGCCTCGGAGCGAGCGTATCCGCTTGTGATCGAGATTGCCGAACTCGGCATCGAGCAGCGCTTCGTACGGCCCAGCGACGTCGCGGCGTTCTCGGTGGGGCAGGTAGAGCCGTGGAGTGCGGAGGTACCCAGGCTCTATGAGGCGCGTGTCAGCTCTCCGGGCGAGACGCTGAGCCCACGGCTGGGTTTTCGGCGGGTCCAAATTGACGGTGATGTCCTCAGCGTCAACTCCAGGCAAGTGATCTTCCGCGGCGTGAACCGGCATGAAGTCCACTCGGTCCGGGGCCGTATGTTCGACGAGCAGTACGCGCGCGCCGACTTGATCATAATGAAGCGGGCCGGCATCAACGCGATCCGCACCAGCCATTATCCGCCGCATCCACGCGTACTTGATCTTGCCGACGAACTCGGCTTCTGGGTGATCGAGGAGTGCGATTACGAGACGCACGGGTTCGAGTTCTGTGGCTGGCAAGGAAATCCGAGTGATGATCCGCGCTGGGCGGACGCCTGCCTGGACCGGATGCAACGTACCGTCGAGCGGGACAAGAACCATCCGTCGGTGATCATCTGGTCCCTCGGCAACGAGGCCGGAACCGGGCGCAACCTCACGCAGATGGCCGACTGGGTGCGACGTCGCGATTCCGGCCGGCCTGTGCACTATGAGGGTGACCACACCTGCGCCTACGCCGACATCTATTCGCGCATGTACCCGAACTACCTGGAGACCGAGGCGATCGGTGGGGAGAGCGGCTTCATTTTCTACCTCAACGGTCCCTCAGACGCCGAGCGAATCCGCAGCAAGCCTTTTGTGATGTGCGAGTACGCGCATGCGATGGGCAACGGCCCAGGAGGTTTGAACATCTATGACGAACTGGCTGAGCGCTATCCCCGGCTGCACGGCGGCTTCGTCTGGGAGTGGCGTGATCATGGGCTGTTGACGCATACGCCAGACGGTGCTGAGTACTACGCCTACGGCGGCGACTTCAGCGAGGTGGTGCACGACGGCAACTTCGTGATGGACGGCATGCTCTTGCCGGACGGTACCCCGACGCCGAGCCTGGCGGAGTTCACGCGGGTGAACCAGCCAATTCTCTTTGACCTCGATGGCGGTGTCGTCACAATCCGCAATCGCTACCACACGCTGTCCACTGAGCATCTCGGCTTTGTCGCTGTCAGAGAGGTGGATGGGCATCCGGTTGCCGAGGAGACGGTCCCGGTGGCGGCGATTCCGCCGGGTCAGCAGGGAACGGTCGCGTTGTCTGAGGAGCTGGTGAGGCATGGTGTCGGCGAGACCTGGCTGACGCTGAGGGCCGAGCTGGTCGCGGCGACCGAGTGGGCCGATCGTGGCCATGAAATAGCCCTCGCCCAGTTCGAGCTGACAAAGCCCGAAACGATCGCCATGCTGCCGGCCTGGCCGGCTCCGCCGACCACAGAGCCGGAGGAGCCGGTGATCTCGCTGGGTCCTGCGCAGTTCGACGCTCACACAGGTCGGCTGCTGCGGCTCTACGGGATGGACGTCGACGGTCCTCGACTGGAGCTTTGGCGTGGACCAACCGATAACGACCGCAGCAGAACCCGAGGCTCCTTTGAGCTGAGTCGTCCCGAGGAGACCCACGGCGAAGGAGTGCCGGGACCATCGTCGGAACAACACTGGCGAGAACGTGGCCTCGACCGGCTCGTGCACCGGCTGGATCGAATCTTCCATGATCATGATCAACTGCTGGCAGTCGTACGAGCCTCGGCCGCCGGGACCAACCTCTTCGTCGACGTGACCTATCACTGGCGGCTAACGGACGGACTTGCCCTCCTGGTGAATGTCGTGCCCTCAGCTGGCCGGGACTGCACGTGGCCGCGCGTCGGCGTACGGTTCGACCTGCCGCGCGAGCTACGGCAGGCACGCTGGTTCGGCACGGGTCCGAATGAGTCCTATCCCGATACGCGGCAGGCAGCGCGGGTCGGCCTTTTCGCAGCCGACATCGACGAGCTCAACGTGGCTTACTCCCGGCCCCAGGAGACGGGACACCGCAGTGAGCTGCGCTCACTGGTGGTATCTGATGGAACGGCCGAGCGGTTACGCGTCACTACGTGGCCGAACTCTGAGCAGCACCGACCTGGCTTCACCCTGAGCGCGTACACGCCGCAGCAGCTCGACCAGGCGCGCCATCCGTACGAGCTTGTTCCCAGCGATCGCGTCTACCTGTTTCTCGATGACGCGGTCCACGGCATTGGCTCGCGCTCCTGTGGCGTGGATGTGCTACCCGAGCACGCGCTGTGGCCGGGTCAGCGGCAGTTCGGGCTGGAGTTTCACCAGCCGTAAAGCTCAGCCAGCGCTGAAGTAGGCGTGCTCCAGGTAGGTATTGAGTGCCTTTTCAGTCACTCGAAAGCTGCGGCCGAATTGCACTGCCTCGAGTTGGCCGGAGTGGATCAAGCGATAGACCGACATCTTGGAGAGCCGGAGAATTCCGGCCACCTCGGCGACAGTAAGAAACTTGCCGGCTTGAAGATTGCTGGCCAGCGGAGTCACGCCCCCCGGTGCTGACTCTGCCGACCTCGATTCGTCATTCATCTATGCACTCTCAATCTGCACCTCGTCCGCGCCGGCTTCCCCTCCAGCGTCGTAGGTACTGAAGTGAGAATAGTGGCAAACGATGCTGTTGGTACAGCAGAGACCGAGGAAATCTTCATCGACACGCCGCCGGGACGGTTGACGTCACAGGCTTGGATCAAGACCCAGCTCGGGAAATACCGCCCGTCGCGTTGCGAGGATTGCCTGATCGACACGACTGTGCGGCGCGAAGCCCCCATCGAACGGACGGAAGCTGGCATCGGAGCCATCAGACATGGTGAGCGGCGCTGACTCCCCCACTTCGGCCCGCCAGCTCTCGGGGACGGGCGTGCTCGGGTCGACAGGCTGGCCACTGACGATGGCGAGCAGATGGGTCCAGGCCCGAGGCACCACATTGAGCACCGAGTATCCACCGCCGCCCGTGGACACCCAGCGCCCGGCGCACAGTTCGTCGGCCAAATCCGCCAATGCCAGATACGACGCGCGCTGACCATCGAGGGAAAGGTTGAGGTCGGCCAGCGGATCTTGTCTGTGCGAGTCGCAGCCGTGCTGGGTCACCAGAACAGTCGGCTTGTGCGCTCGAAGGGCGAGCGGCACAACGGCGTGAAATGCCCGAAGCCAGTCCGCGTCGGTGCTACCCGGGGGAAGTGCGACGTTTACCGCGGTGCCTTCGGCTCCCCGTCCGCCGATCTCGTTGGGAAAACCCGTGCCCGGGAACAAGTACGCCGGCGTCTCATGCAGGCTGATCGTCATAACCCGCGGCTCGTCGTAGAAGATCGCTTGTACGCCGTCGCCGTGATGGACGTCTACGTCGACGTAACCCACCCGCTCGCAGCCGTTGTCCAACAGCCAGCGGATGGCTACGGCGACGTCGTTGTAGACGCAAAAGCCGCTGGTATTGCTGGGCATGGCGTGATGCAAGCCTCCGCTGATGTTGCAGGCGCGCTGCACGTCGCCCGTCCAGACCCTGCGAGCCGCTTCGACGCTTGCCATCGTGACCCAGGCGGCGATTTCGTGCATCCCGGGAAAGACCGGGTTGTCGCTCGTTCCGAGCCCATAGCGCTGATTCGGCTCGCCTCGCTGCACCGCGGCGATGTAGTCCGGGGTATGGATGGTCTGCAGTACTGCAAGATCGATTTCGGGCGGTGGCACGATCCGAAGCCGGTCCAGTACGCCAAGTTGCCGGGCCAGCGAGATGGTGTTGGTCACTCGGCCCGGCGCCATTGGGTGATCAGTTCCGAAGTCGTACTTGGTCAGATCGTCAGAGAAGACGAGCAGCCCAGTCATCCGCGGCCGCCCGGGCCCGGCTTGTCCTCTCGGGCGGCGGCGGCAAGATCACGGCTGCGGTCGCGTGCAGCCTCCATGGCACGCAGGAACGCGGCCCGTACCTTGTGATCTTCAAGCTCGCGTACGGCAGCTGCTGTGGTGCCGCCTGGCGAAGTGACGCGCTCGCGCAACACAGTGGGGTGCTCGCCCGTCTCCCGCAGCAACTTGGCTGAGCCGAGCATGGTCTGCACCACCAGTTCGGTGGCGGTGTCACGCGGCAGGCCTAGGTGGACTCCGGCCTCGATCATGGCTTCGACCACGAAGAACAGGTAGGCGGGACCAGTGCCCGAGATTGCCGTCACGGCGTCCTGGTACCGTTCCGGCACGGTGATCACGCGACCAGTCGCCGACAGGATCTCCGTCACCCGATCAAGATGATCTTGAGTACTGTGCGATCCGGGTGAGATCGCGGCCATCCCCTCGTCTACCTGAGCCGGCGTATTCGGCATGACCCGCACCACGGCAACCCCTTCCGGTAAGCGGGACTCGATGAAGGTCGTGTCAATTCCGGCGGCGAGCGACACCACGAGCGTGCCTGGCTTGATCGACTCCGCGATTTCCATGAGCAGGTCGCTCATGTCCTGCGGCTTGACGACCAAGATCACCGTCTCCGCTTCGGCCACGGCCTCGGTGTTCTCCAGCATTTTGATTCCGTACCGAGTGGTCAGCTCAAGCTGTCGCTCCAACCTGCGGTCGGTGGCCACGATCTGATCGGCGTGCCAACCGGCTCGGAGCAGGCCGGAGAGCACGGTCTCGCCCATCACGCCCGCGCCCAGAATGGCCAGCGGATGCCCGCCGGACGTCGAATTCGTTGATGTCACAGGTTTCCAGCCTGCCCGCCGGCAACCAGTTGGCTGCTCACCAGCTCGGCAATCTGCACGGCGTTCAGCGCTGCGCCCTTGCGCAGGTTGTCATTCGAAATGAACATGATCAAACCCTTGCCGGCTGGCGCGGCTTGGTCAGCCCGGATCCGCCCGACGAGACTCGGATCCTGGCCAGCCGCATCGAGCGGTGTCGGTATATCGATCAGCCGGACGCCTGGAGCGCCCGCCAGCAGTTCAGTCGCCTCGTCAGGGCTGAGATCCTCGGCGAACTCTGCATGGATGGCAAGCGAATGCCCAGTGAAGACCGGCACGCGGACGCACGTGCAGGAGACGGGAAGATCGGGGATGTGCAAAATCTTTCGCGACTCATTGCGGAACTTCTGCTCTTCGTCGGTCTCGCCACTGCCGTCCTCGACGAGCGCGCCTGCCAGAGGAAGGACGTTGTACGCGATGGGTCTGAGGTATTTGTTCGGCGCGGGGAAATCAACGGCGTGACCGTCGAAGGCCAGCTCGCTGGCTCGATCGACCACGGCCTTGATCTGGCCATCAAGCTCGTCGACGCCGGCCCCGCCTGATCCTGAGACCGCTTGGTAGGTCGCAACTTGCAGGCGTACGAGACCGGCAGCCCGGTGCAGCGGGGCGAGTACCGGCATGGCCGCCATCGTCGTGCAGTTTGGGTTGGCGATGATGCCCTTAGGAGGGCGGATCGCGTCCTCTGGGTTGACCTCGGAAACCACCAATGGAACGTCCGGGTCCATCCGCCAAGCGGAGGAGTTGTCGATCACAATGGCGCCGACTGCCGCCACCTTGGGCGCCGCGACAAGTGAGGCCGCCTTGCCGTTGGAGAAGAGCGCGAGGTCGAGGCCGCTGAAGTCTGCAGTGGCGGTGTCCTCGACGACAATCTCGTCATTTCCCCATGGGAGACGTCGGCCCGCTGATCGGGCCGAGGCGAAGAACCGCACCTCGTTGATCGGGAACGGGCGCTGCTCGAGCAGCCTCCGCATCACACCGCCCACCTGACCGGTGGCGCCAAAGACCCCAATATGCATGACGCCAAGCCTAAGTCCTGCGCGTAAACCGGCCTCTCTATTCCAGAGATGGGCTCGCTTCCTGCGGATTCGAGACAACCCCAGCTCGCCGCGGTTCTTCATGCGGCGTCGGGTGTTCGTCTGCGGCGTCGGGGGTGTTGTTGGCGTTGGGCGTGGAGGCGTCGGATGCGTGCGTTGATCTGGGGTCGTTGGTGTTGGTCGATCCACCAGGGCGGTATCCATTCCGGCAGACCGTCGGTGTTGATGCGGCAGGTCCAGCCTTTTTGCAGGAAGTGGGTGTGGTGGTATCGGCAGAGCAAGCTCAGATTGTCTAGGTCGGTGAGTCCGCCGAGGATCCAGTCCAAGATGTGGTGTCGGTCGCACCAACTGGGTGGATGGGTGCAGCCGGGAAAGGAACATCCGGCGTCTCGGGTGATCAAGGCCATGGTTTGGCCTCGGAAGGCCAATCGTTGGCTGCGGCCTAACGCTAGGGGGACATTGTTCTGGTTGATGATGGTGGGCCAGATTTCAGCCTCATCAGCAATCCGGAGCAACTGATCAGCAGTCAACATCGATCCGTCGCTGGTCTCAGCCAACCCAGTCTTGGCGAGCAGCTCCTCCAGGCTGATGGTGACGATCACTGAGGCCGGGGTGCCACCCACCGAGGGT
>DATLPF010000194.1:0-20350 GCA_035535875.1 Propionibacteriaceae bacterium | reverse complement strand
TTCCTATGTTCGTGGCGGAAGGTCTGCGTGAGCCGCGCCCGATCAGCTCCATGCCCGGGGTCGTGCAGCACACGCTCGATACGCTCCGCAAGGCGGCGGTGGAAGCCGCCGACACAGGGCTGGCGGGCGTCATGCTCTTCGGCGTCCCTCTGCACAAGGACGCGCGCGGCTCTGGAGCGCTCGATCCCGACGGCATTTTGACGGCCGCGATCCGGGCGGTGCGTGAGGAGGTCGGCGACGAGTGCCTCGTCATGTCGGATGTCTGCCTCGATGAGTTCACCGATCACGGACACTGCGGCGTGCTCACCCCGTCGGGCGCGGTCGACAATGACGCGACCATTGAGTTATACGCGCAGATGGCGGTGTTGCACGCGGAGGCTGGTAGCCACGTCGTCGGACCCAGCGGCATGATGGACGGCCAGGTCGGCGCGATCCGGGAGGCGCTGGATGCATCAAGTGCCTCGGATGTAGCGATCCTGGCCTATTCGGTCAAGTACGCTTCGGCGTTCTATGGCCCCTTCCGCGAGGCCGTCGCATCCTCACTCAGCGGCAATCGCAGGACCTACCAGCTGGATCCGGCCAACGTCCGCGAGGCCCTGCATGAGGTAGCTCTTGATGTGGCTGAGGGCGCAGACATTGTGATGGTCAAGCCAGCGCTCGGTTATCTGGATGTGGTTCGGGCGATCCGGGAGGCGGTAGACCTGCCGGTCGCTGCGTACAACGTGTCCGGCGAGTACGCCATGGTCGAGGCGGCAGCAGCTAACGGGTGGATCAATAGGGCGGCGACGATCAATGAGACGCTCACCTCGATCCGGCGCGCAGGCGCCGATGTGATCTTGAGCTACTGGGCTCTGGAGTGGGCACAGTCGCTGCGCGACGAAGAGCGTGGAGAGCGCAAGCGCTCGCGACTTGTTGGTTCCGTCGAACCAGGCTCTCCTTCGTCGGGGCGGTTCGACGGTCGGACTTCGTCCGAGGCGCGGTCGCTGCGCGACGAGCGTCGATGACCGTCCGATCAGCTGCGAGCACCGTACGCAGCGAGGCAGCTTTCGAGCGGGCCAAGACCGTGACGCCCGGCGGAGTGAACTCACCGGTTCGTGCGTTTCGAGCCGTCGGTGGCACGCCGCGATTCATCGCCAGCGCCAGCGGTGCGTACCTCTATGACATCGACGGCAACGAGCTGGTCGACCTGGTGTGCTCCTGGGGTCCAATGCTGCTTGGGCACGCCCATCCAGAGGTCATCGGCGCGGTGGCCAATGCCGCCCAGCGCGGAACGTCGTACGGCGCACCCACGCTTGCCGAAGTTGATCTTGCAGCTGAGATCATCGAGCGGATGCCCGTCGAGCAGGTCCGCCTGGTCAACTCCGGCACCGAAGCCACCATGTCGGTGCTGCGCCTGGCCCGAGGGGTGACTGGCCGCAACAAGATCATCAAGTTCGCCGGCTGCTACCACGGGCACGTGGATGCGCTGCTCGCTGCCGCCGGCTCAGGCGTGGCAACCCTTTCGATCCCTGGAACCCCGGGTGTGACCGACGCCACGATCGCCGAGAGCCTCGTCCTCAGCTATAACGACCGGGTTGCGGTCCGAGAGGCGTTCGCGGCCTTCGGCGACGAGATCGCCGCCCTGATCACCGAGGCGGCCCCAGGCAACATGGGAGTCGTTCCGCCCGGTACGGAGGATGGCATCGGCTTCAACGCTTTCCTGGCCGCCATCGCCCACGAGTACGGTGCGTTGTTCATCTCCGACGAGGTGATGACTGGCTTCCGGGTGAGCCGCTCGGGACAGTTCGGCCTCGACGATGTACGGCCAGACCTGATGACCTTCGGCAAGGTGATGGGCGGAGGGTTCCCCGCAGCGGCATTCGGCGGCTCCGCCCAGCTGATGCAGAGTCTGGCACCCGTCGGCACGGTCTACCAGGCCGGCACACTCTCGGGCAACCCGATCGCCAGTGCCGCTGGTCTGGCGACGCTGCGGCTGGCAACGCAGCAGATCTATGAACAGATCGATCGAACCGCGGAGCAGCTGAGGGCGGAACTAGGGTCTGCGCTCGACGCGGCCGGCGTGCCGCACGTCATTCAGAACGCGGGGAACTTGTTCAGCGTTTTCTTCGTGACCGAGGGCGTGACCGCTGTGCCGGACTACGCGACCGCCACACCGCAGTCCACTGCTGCCTACGCGGCGTTCTTCCATTCGATGCTTCACTCAGGCGTCTACCTGCCGCCGAGCGTGTACGAAGCTTGGTTTCTGTCAGCGGCGCACGATGATAGAGCGATGAATCGGATCGTCGAAGCGCTACCTGCCGCGGCGGCTGCCGCCGCCAGCGCCTCGGGATAGTGGACGAGGGGGCTGGATGGGTCAGAACCGGACGATTGTGCATCTCGTGCGACACGGAGAGGTGGACAACCCCGCGGGGCTGCTGTACGGACGGCTGCCTGACTTTCACCTCTCCGAGCTGGGCAAGGAGATGGCCGAGAGGGTCGCCGAGTATTTCCGCGAGCGTGACGTCGTGCATCTCAGGAGCTCGCCGCTGGAGCGGGCACAGGAGACGGCAGCGCCCTTGGCCGAAGCGCTCGATCTGCCGGCGGTGATCGACGCTCGGGTGATCGAGGCGGCGAACTATTTCGAAGGTTTGCGGGTTTCCTTTAACGGCGCGCTGCGTCATCCCAAGAATTGGCTCTACTTCCGAAACCCCTTCAAGCCGAGCTGGGGTGAGGCCTACACCGAGATCCTGGCCAGAATGGCCCCCGCGATGAGAGACGCGGCCACTGCCGCGCTCGGGCACGAGGCAGTGATCGTGACCCATCAGCTTCCGATCTGGGTAGCACGTAGCAACGCCGAGGGCCGCAGAATGGTTCACGATCCCCGGAAACGTACGTGCACGCTGGGCAGCGTCACATCATTCACCTACATCGACGCCCACGTCACCTCGGTCGGCTACGCCGAGCCAGCTGCTGAGCTGCTCCGTCCGCACCAGACCAAGAAGTTCGCTGCAGGGGCCTGATGCTGCGGCGTACTGCGGTCCGCACTGCTGCGGCCTTGGCCGCCATGCTGATGCTGGCCGCCTGTGCTAGCACTGGAGCGGATGAGCAGACCCGGAGTGCGGGTCAGGTTGGCTATCCCGACGTAGCTCGCAACTTGACACGGGTGCCGCCCGACCAACGCACAGAGCTGCCGACGATTTCTGGCCCCGCTCTCGGCAGCAACCAGACGATCTCGACTCAAAACTTCCGTGGCAAGGTCGTGGTGATCAACGTCTGGGGCTCGTGGTGTCCGCCGTGTCGCAAGGAAGCGCCCGATCTGCAGGGAGCGAGTGTCCAGACCAAAGACATCGCCCAGTTCGTTGGCATCACCAGCAAGGACTATGATCCGGCGCCTGCTGAGGCGTTCGTTCGGAGCTTCGAGATCACTTATCCCAGCATCTACGATCCCACCGGAAAAGTGCTGCTGGCCTTTGCGGGTGAGCTGCCACCCAGCGCAATCCCGTCGACCATGATCATCGATCGGCAGGGCCGGCTGGCCGTCCGCGTGTTGAGTGAAGTCTCCAAGATCACCCTCGTAGACATGATCAACGACGTGGCGGACGGTCAGTAGATGGCTCCTCTCGACCTGGCCAGTTGGGCGGCAACCGCGGTCGGCGGCTCGATGGCCCTCGCGTTGCCGGTGGCGCTGCTTGCTGGGCTGGTTGCATTCTTCTCGCCGTGCGTGGTGCCGCTGTTACCCGGCTATCTCTCGTATGCGACGGGTTTGGGAGCCGCCGAAGTCGTCGAGGGATCGCCCCGGAGGGGACGGATGCTCGCCGGTGCCTCGCTCTTCGTGCTCGGATTCGCGGCGGTTTTCGTCACGACTGGTGTCGTCGCCGGTTCGGCGGGGCGGCTGCTGGCGGAATATCGCGACATGATCACCCGAGTGCTCGGTGTGGTGATCATCATGCTGGGTCTGATTTTCGCCGGTGTGCTACGAATCGGCCAACGTGATCTACGCATACATCGCATCCCGACGGTCGGGGTTGCTGCGGCACCACTGGTCGGTGTGGTGTTCGCGCTCGGTTGGACCCCATGCCTGTCACCGACGCTCGGGGTGGTGGTCAACCTCGGCTTCAGCGAGGGCACCGCTGTACGGGGCGGGCTGCTCGGCTTTGTCTACGCGCTCGGGCTCGGCATTCCGTTCGTGATCGCCGGGCTCGCCTTCACCAAGATGGCCCGTGCTGTCGCGTTCCTCAGGGAGCGCCAGCAGCTGATCATGCGCATCGGTGGAATCCTGATGATCATCGTGGGGCTGCTACTTATCACCGGCACCTGGGACACGCTGACCGCGCTCCTGCGACAGTGGGCGTCGAGCTTCGAGACGGTGATATGACCACGACCAAGACACGCGATCCGGCGGCCGAGTCCAGTAGACCGGCTCCGCAAGCCGACCTGCCTCGCCTGGGGTGGCGCGGCGGACTGCGCTACCTGTGGACCCAGCTCACCTCGATGCGTACGGCGCTGGTCTTGTTGTTCGCGTTGGCGCTCGCGGCGATTCCGGGCTCGCTCGTGCCACAGCGCAGGATCTCGCCGGTACGGGTAGCCGACTTCATCAACGAGCATCCGATGCTTGGGCCGCTTTACGACAATCTCGGCCTCTTTGGCGTCTACAGCTCGCCGTGGTTCTCTGCGATCTACCTGCTGCTGTTCGTGTCCCTAGTGGGCTGCATCATTCCGCGGACCATCGTGTACGCCAAAGCACTGCGTGCCCGGCCACCCAAGACGCCTCGGAATCTCGTCCGGCTGCCTGCGTACGGAGCTGTCGAGATCGCCGATCGCGATCATGACGTCTTGGACCGTGCCGCGGCCGCGCTGCGCAGGAGGCACTATCGCGTCGACGTTCGCGACGACAGCGTGGCGGCAGAACGCGGCTACCTTCGCGAGGCCGGCAATCTGGTGTTCCACGTCAGCCTGATCTTCGTCTTGATCGGCGTGGCGATTGGCGTGCTCTTCGGTTTCCGTGGCACCAGCGTGGTGATCGTCGGTCAGGGCTTCTCCAACAACCTCACCCAGTACGACGACTTCTCGGCCGGCGCTCGGTTCACCGACGGGGATCTAGTGCCCTTCAGCGTCAGCCTGAAGGGCTTCGACGTGAAGTTCGAAACTGGGCCGGTGCAGCGCGGGGCGGCCCGGTTGTTCCGGGCGGACGTCGAGGTGACTGATGGGCCCGGCGCAGCACCTCGACAGGAGATTCTCGAGGTCAACAAGCCGCTCCACGTCGGTGGCACCACCGTGCACCTGATCGGCCACGGCTACGCCCCCAAGGTCACAGTCAAGGACGCTCAGGGCAACGTCGCGTTCTCTGGCCCTGTCGTGATGTTGCCCCAAGATGGCAACTTCAGCTCGATGGGCGCTATCAAAGCCCCGGACGCTCGACCGGAGCGCCTCGCTTTTGAAGGGTTCTTCCTCCCGACTGCTGCGCTTAACGAGGAAGGGCCGCACTCGATCTTCCCTGATGCCCTCAACCCTGCTTTGTTCGTGAATGTTTGGTATGGACCGCCGAAAGTGGAGACCGGAAAGCCGGAGAACGTCTACTCCCTCGACACCGCCGGCCTCAGCCAGCTCAAGGAGGCCGACGGTGAGCCGGTGCGGATAGGCCTCAAGGTCGGAGATGGTGTGAACCTTCCCGACGGCAAGGGCTCGATCCAGCTGGATGGCTGGGTTCGCTGGGTCAAGCTGCAGATCGGTGCCACGCCAGGCGTACCGATCTCCCTGATCGCACTCGGGTTCGCCGTCACCGGCTTGTGCTTGTCGCTGTTCGTCCGTCCCCGCCGGGTCTGGATTCGGGTACGCGGCGGTGAGGCAGCCCGTAATGTGGTGGAGGTCGGCGGCCTGGACCGTGCCGACGCTCGGGCCGGCCTCACCGAGGACGTGGCCGAGCTGGCTGCCGAGCTGTCCCGCAGGCCTGAGGATGTGAGCCCGAGATGACCTACGAGTACTACTCCAGTCTCGCGCTGGTCAGCTCCGTGGTTGTCTATGCGCTCGCGATGCTCGCGCACGCCGCCGAATGGGCCGCGGCGCGGCGGCTTGGTGTGACCAAGCCTGCTGCGCGTGAGCTGGTCGATGTCGTGGCGGCTGAGATGCGCCGTCCTGAGCTTGCCCAGACCGGCCCTGAGCTTGTCGAAGGGCCGGATCAGCCTGACTCCGGTCTCGCCGTCGACTCCGAAAACGATCCGGCTGCTAGTCGTCGAGTCGAGCAGTTCGGCCGGATTGGTGTGGCGCTGACCATCATCGGCTTCCTGCTGAGCGTTGCTGGCGTCGTGACCCGGGCGCTGGCCGCGCATCGGGCACCGTGGGGCAACATGTTCGAGTTCACGATCACCGCGATGGTCCTCTTCGTCGGCGTGTACCTGATCTTGGTCTGGCGAGCCGGACTCCGCTGGCTCGGACTACCTGTCACGCTGCTCGCCGCCGTTGGAAACGGCCTGGCGGTGACGGTGTTCTATGTCGCGGTGGCGCCGCTGGTGCCGGCGTTGCATTCGGTTTGGTTCCTGATCCACATCGTGGCTGCGGCCATCTCGGGGGCTGCCTTCACTGTCGGCGGAGTGATGTCGATCCTCTATCTGATCAAGAAGCGCGCCGAGGAGCGCGGGACTGTCCGCGGCTACTTCGGGCGGCTCCCGGACTCGCGCAGGATCGACTTGATCGCCTACCGCTTCCTCGCTTTCGCTTTCCCGTTGTGGACCTTCACGGTTGCCGCAGGAGCGATCTGGGCCCAGTACGCGTGGGGACGCTACTGGGGCTGGGATCCCAAGGAAACCTGGGCCCTGGTGACCTGGGTGATCTATGCGTGTTATCTGCACGCTCGCTCAACGGCCGGTTGGCGCGGCACCAAGGCCGCCGTGATTGCGATCATTGGCCTCGCTTCATTCTGGTTCAACTTTGTCGGGATCAACCTGTTGGTCTCGGGCTTGCACTCCTACGCGGGAATCTGAGCCCCTTGTTTTGAGCTGCGCGCGCATCGCGCGGTGTTGACAGCTCGCTCCGCTCGCGCGATTTCCCGACGCTCGCGGCTGTTGCTCAGCCTCATGAAAGCTTGGCGTGCGCTTCCTTACTCAAAGGAGTTCACGCCAAGCGGCGTATCCGCCGATCACGTCGGTCGCTCGATGGATACCGAGATCGTGCAACGAGGCGGCGGCGAGGCTCGAGGTGTAGCCCTCCTGACAAATCACGATGACCTCAAGGTCGTAGTCGGCCATCGGTAGTCGAGCATCGCTTGTGGGATCGAAGCGCCACTCCAAAACGTTGCGCTCGATGACCAGGGCGCCAGTAAGCCCGCCTTCAGCCTCCCGTTGGGCCGCCGGCCTGATGTCGACGACGACCGCACCGCCGTGCAAGTCGTTCTTCGCCTGGGCTGGAGTAAGCCTCGTAAAGCGCGCTCGGGCCGATTGGAGCACCTCGTCAATGGTGCGGCGACCGGTCGGTGCCGGGCTCTCCGGTAGTGCAGAAGCGCTCACCAATTCACTCCGACCAGTTGGGAGGTCACGACATGGAGCAGATCGTCTCGTACCTCGTACTGGTGCATCTCGACCAGTGACGGCGCATAGACGTGCATGCTCACTGCCGGTTCGATTCCGCGGTTTGTGACCTCATGGATGTGCCGCGAACCAAAGGAACGCAGCGTTCCCGCCACCAGCTCTCGATCTCCTGGAACGATTCGCGGTAGGCCGTAGCTGACCTCGGCATGCCGCTCGGTCAGCGCCCCACGAAGGGTGACGAAGGCGCCAGCACTGCCACCGTGATCGTGCCAATCGGTGCCCTGGCCAGGCAGCCAGGTCAGCAGCCAAGCCTCGAACTCCTGCTCACGGGCGAGGCGGACATAGTAGCGAGCAACCGGATCGTAGGACACCAGCGGCTCCCACAACGCTCGCTGGTTGGCCAAGCTGGTGGCGATCTTGACAAGGTTGATTGGACTTCTGTTCTTCTTGGGCATGGAAGCTTCTTTCGACGCAGGATTGATGATCAAGTAGTCGCGGACAGATTGCCGCGGTGGAATGACTGAGCGTTCCTGAGATCAGCGAGAAGGCGAGAGCGGGTCCGTGCTCCCGGGCCTCGCGGGTCGGCCCTCGCTCAGCGCGGAGAGGGACAGGCCGAGCTGGCGGTGCGCCGCAAGTCGAGATGGATCCTGCGGTACAGAAGGATCTTCACGTCGAGTCCTCGTCCTTGATACCTACCGAGCGCAACGAAAGGGCGGGGGCCATCGCCCGGCACTTCCCACCGCCGCGGCGCCGGCCAGCAGGTTGTGCGCTGGGCAAATGACCTGGACCAACCGTAGACAGAGCCCGACACGGCCACAATTCCTCGTCTCACTATAGGAAATATGTGGTTTTGGGAATCATGGAAAGATGACAATGCTCGGTCAAGCACGAGAGTCAGGATCGCGTGGCATCGTGGCGATCGTGGATGACCTCATACGGGCCATGAACGCTGCCGCCAGCCCAGAGAATGCACAGGCGCTCGCCAGATACTTCAAGGTGGGGCCCGGCAGCTACGGGGAAGGGGACATCTTCCTCGGTCTCAAAGTTGGTGAGCTCCGCCAGCTGGCCAAGCCGTACCTCAACTCATCCTTCGATGCGGATCAGTGGCTTCCGATGCTGCGCAGCCCCATTCATGAGCATCGGTTGATCACATTGGTCGTCATGAGCGAACGGGCGAAGAAGATTGTCAAGCGCGCCGACGGTGACGAATTCCAGCTGATCTATAACAACTATCTGGGCAACACCCGCCATGTGAACAACTGGGATCTGGTCGACGTCAGCTGCGGCCCGATCGTCGGGGGTTATCTGCTCGATCGCGACCGGTCCCCGCTCTACGAGCTGGTCGGATCGGACCTGCTGTGGGACCGCCGGATTGCGATGGTCGGCAGTCAACGCTTCCTGGCCCGCGGTGAAACCTCCGACCTCTACCGCCTGGCCGAGATCTTGCTGCCCGACCGTGAGGACCTGATTCACAAGGCCGTTGGCTGGTCGCTCCGAGAGGCGGGCAAGCGCGTCGATGCAAACGGGCTGCGGCGCTTCCTTGATCAGTACGCCTCAACCATGCCGCGTACGGCGCTGCGCTATGCGATCGAGCATTTCGACCCGGCCGAGCGTCAGCATTACCTGGCCATTCCCCGTACGCCGGCACCAAGCGGCAAGCGCGGGCGAAGCTAGTGCAGGCCACTAGTCTCGGTAGCCGCGTCGTCGGGTACCGGGCGACATCACTGTCGAGAGATCCGGCGCGGTCAGAAAATGACGGTGCTCGGCGGCGAAGGCCGCCAAGATGCCCTTCTTGTTCCTCGTACGACCCGGGTGCGGGATGTCGTGGAACTTTTCATTGAATTGGATGGCGGCCTCGGTGGCACGATCTTTGAAGCCTCGCAGGCTGCTCGAATCGACACGCAGCAACTCGGCGACAAGCGCCATGTCACCGGCAGCGTCGCGGATTGCCCGCCAGATTCTCACCCACGATGCGTCAGCCAGCAGGTTGTCGATGAGCGGAGCCCACTGCAGCCGCCGCTGCCAGGGCACGGGCGTCGGGTTGATGCCGTTGCAGATCGACTCGCGATAGTGCACCAGCGTGCCAGGATCGTTCTTCGTCTTGTCCATCAGCGCAGCCGCCTTGAACCAGTGATGCGCCGCAGCCGCGTAGAGCGTCCGTCCGCTCTCGGTGAACTGGCTGTACGTGACGATCTGGGTAGCCGGACGCTCGTGGTGAAGACGGAGCAAGGCGGTCAGCCCAGTGCTGGTCTGGGAGCTGAGGTTGAAGTCAACAAAGGCGAGATCCCAGACCAGACCGCGGCGCAGCTGCTCGTTCAGCTGGTCGATCGAAGGAGCCACCGTGAGGTCGCGACCGAACACGTGCTCGAAGTTCGCACGCTCGCCGGGAACGTCGTCCACCAGCAACACACCACCCCCGGCGGTCATCGCTGGTCCCTGCTGTACTTGATCATCTGTCGACGCCTGATCCTCTGCGGGACTTGATCACTTACTTTCTGGTAGCCAGCGGGCCGTGACCGTCTTGGTAGCCCCATTCTGCGCTGAGGTCAGCGACCCGGAGAGGCCTCCCAGACGAGCCTCCAGGCGCGCCGAGCTTGTTCCGGGAGTCTTCCATACTCCGTGCACCATAGGCGGAGCATCATCAGTCACTGAGATCGCCACCTGTGCTCCATCGGGTGCGACGGTCACCCGGATGGCGCCGGCTCCCGCGTTCAGCGCATTGCCGACCAGGTCGTTCAGTACCAAATGCGCAAGATCACGATCACCGGCCTGCAGCGTATCGACACTGATGTCGATGTCGGCCTTGGCCCCGACGGCCCGCGCCAATGTGAGAATCGGTGCCTCGAGCTTCTGCACGTTCCTCGAACTGTCACGGCCGAGCTGGCCCAGCGTCAGCGTCTCCCGCAGCCGGCTGTTGGCCGAGACGGCAAGTTCGTAAAGGGACGGAGCAACCTCGCGGATCTCACGAGCCCGCTGCTCGATGAGACGGAGATTGGTGGAAAGTGCGCCATGCGTCTCGCTGAGCACCAGCTCGCGCCCTGCGTGGGACTCCTCCTGAACGAGATCGGGCAGCGCCTTCATGATCAGGTCAGTGTCTAAGATGCGGGAGCCCACGACCGCCAGCGGCATCAACGAAATAGCCAATGCGGCAAGCCAGCCGTTCGGTCCCCAGTCGGCCGGCAGCGCGATCAAGCAGACAGGCAACGCGGTGATCGGCCCGGCCAATCGCCGGAAGATCTCGTGCCAGGCTGGAGGATCAGTCTCGTCGGGATTGAACCACGTGTGGTCGTTGAAGATCAGCAAGGACGTTGTGATCAAGAAGACAGTGGCCGCGGCCAACATGATGAGGCGTGCCCAGAGCGGATCATCAGTCGCTATCCATGAAGGGATCGCGATCAGGACGAAGGCCTCTGGAATCTCAAAGTACGAGCCGAGACTCAGTCGATGCCGACCGTCCGTCTTGATCACGTTCCGGAGGTAGGCCTGCGACAACCAGAACCGCGGTTGGGTACCGCGTCGCAGGTGCCGTTCATTGACCCACAGCAGAAAGCTGCCAAGGGAGGCAGCCAGACACAAGGCGATCGCCAGCACGCTGCTGCGACTGCCAATGGACAAACCGGCGATGATCACCAAGGTGACCACTCGGAGGTACCACGCGTGCATGACGTAGTCGCTGGAGCGCCGACCTAACGCGAGGTAGGAGATCCGGTTCCGCCGATGACGGCTCATCCTGCCGCCGAGGCTTGTGCCACCCACGCCTTATGGTGTGCCGAAATTCCGGTACACGGCAAGGGCTACCGAGCAGTAACGCTGCGGCATGCTGGCACGATGGCTGGGTGCGTCATTTCGATCTCTGCATTATCGGCACCGGATCTGGCAACTCGATCGTCGACGCGAGGTTCGATCACCTCGCTGTGGCAGTGGTGGAGATGGGCACGTTCGGCGGGACGTGCCTCAATGTTGGGTGCATTCCGAGCAAGATGCTCGTCCACCCGGCCGATCTTGCTGCCTCCACAGTCCATGCGACCAGGCTCGGGGTTGATCTTGAGCTCCGCGGCGTCCGGTGGCGAGAGATCCAGGATCGGATCTTCGGTCGGATTGACCCGATGGCTGCAAACGGACGCGGCTACCGCGAACGAAGTGACAACGTCACGGTTTTCGACGCGCGGGCCCGCTTCGTCGGCCCGCGGGAGTTGGATATCGGGGCGACGGAGACGATCACTGCCGACCAGGTGGTGATTGCGGCCGGCAGCCGCCCGGTCGTTCCTTATCTGCCGGGTCTGAGCTCGGTGGAGTTTCACACGTCCGACACGGTGATGAGGTTGCCCGAGCTGCCCCGATCCATGATCATCATCGGCGGCGGGTACGTCGCGGCCGAATTTGCGCACATCTTCTCCGCATTCGGAACGTCGGTGACCGTGTTGAACCGCTCCGACGTCTTGTTGCGGAAGGAGGACGCTGACGTTGCAAAGCGCTTTACCGAACTCCTCAGCCGGCGAGTGGATGTCCGCCTAGAAACGAGTGTCGAGGCGGTCGAGAGCACTGACGCCGGGGGCGTACGCCTGCATTGCGTGGGCCCGGAGGGAAAGCGCGAAGACCTCGAGGCGGAGGCGCTCTTGATCGCGACTGGCCGGGCACCGAACGGCGACACGCTCGACCTCGCGCAAGGAGGGATCGAGATCGATGACGATGGGTTGATCGTTGTCGACGAGTACTTGAGGACAAGCGCAGCAGGGGTCTTCGCGCTGGGCGACGTCTGCTCACACGAGCAGCTCAAGCACGTGGCCAACAAAGATGCTCGAGTCGTCCAACACAATCTGCTTCATCCCGACTCGATGATCACCAGTGCGCGAAGGATCGTGCCCCACGCTGTGTTCTCCATGCCGCAGGTGGCTTCGGTTGGCCTGACGGAGGCCCAGGCGGAGCAGCAGGGGATCGACTACGTCGTATCCCGCCAGAACTACGGGGAGACGGCATTCGGCTGGGCGATGGAGGACATCGACCATTTCGTCAAGATCATCGCCGATGCCAAATCAAAGATCATCCTCGGGGCCCATGTGATCGGGCCGCAGGCAGCATCGCTGATTCAGCCACTAATCCAGGCCATGAGCTTCGAGCAGTCCGGCCTCGAAGTGGCCCGCGGACAGTACTGGATCCATCCAGCGATGACCGAGGTGCTCGAGAATGCCCTGCTGGGCCTCGACGACTGAACCCGCGGGCGCCCGGTCGCTCACCCTCCGTCGGCAACCTGGGTTAACCCAGGTTTCAGTCGCTCTGCATAGGTTGCATCGTATGTAGAGCGCACGGAAGCTGGGTTAACCCAGGTTTCGAACGGAGGCCTGACGGGGTTCGTGGGAGTCCACGTGTGAGAGCGGCTGCGGCTATCCGGGAGCCATCCAGCTCGCTCGGCCAGCGTTCATCGAGGCTCGGTCAGCCGTTTGATGGTCTTGGCTACTCGATCAGCACGGGTTTCCGGCTTCTTCCCCTCGTCGATCCACCGTGCGTACTCGTTGCGGTGGGTGAAGGGCAGATGCTCGTACGCGGCCTTGGCCGCCGGGTTGTCTGCGAGCGCTTGGGTGAGCTCAGACGGCTCCACGACGACTCGCTCCTGTTGGTCCTCAACGAGTTCAACCTGGACCAGGTCGCCGACCGTCACATCAAGCTGCCGGAGCAGATCTTTCCGGAGGCCGAGATAGCTCTGACCGCCATAAACCATGAGCCGGGAGCGGTATTCGACGCCGTTGACATGCGCCAGGACCGGAGGCCGCTTGGAGCTGAATGTTTGGGCGATCTCTCTGGGTACGATTACCGCGTGGCCGCCACCCTGGCCCGTCGAGAGGACTTCGGCCGAGAACGGCATGGGCCTGCGATCTATGAGCTACGGCGGGAGTTGATCAGCTTCCAGGTGCCAGGCAAGAGCACCGCAGCGAGCAGCATCTTGATCGCGTCGCCAATCAGGAAGGGCAGCACTCCCAAAGTCAGCGCCTTGCCGAAGGACATATCCGCTAGCACCATCAAGCCGGCTATCCCGAAGACGTAGATGACCAGGTTGCCGAGCGCCATCATGCCAATGGTTGGCACCACGCGGCGGTCAGCTCCCCGCTCGGCAAGCCGCCCGACCAACCATGCTGCCGCAACGAAGCCCAGAATGTAGCCAAAGGAGGCGAAGGCCCAGCCGCTCTGGTGATTCGCGAACCATGGCACACCAGCCACCCCGGCCAGCAGATACAGGGCCATGGAGGATACGCCGCGGACACTGCCCAGAGCAGCACCAACAAGTAAGACGGAGAAGGTCTGGAGCGTGAGGGGTACCGGCGTGAACGGCAAGGGGATCGAGACCTGAGCAGTCAGACCAACGAAAATAGCCCCGCCAATCACCAGAGCGATGCTACGGACCAAGCCGCCGGGAACTACGTCGGCCAGAGTGCGTGGGCTTACGCTGGTGACGCTCGACATGGGGTTGTCCTCCAAACCGTGTTGGCCTGCAGGTGTGGATGCGCCGTCGCGTCCGCACCGGGATGCGACAACCCTAGTGTCCGGACTGCTGTGGCCGCCAACGGGCTCATGCCGTGAAATCTGACGTGGATCGAGGTGCTGTGCGTCCAGCGACAGGGCGGCGTGAATGGCTCGTCGGTTGCGTGATGATGATCATTGCCGCACTCAATGCGTGCGGCGTGGCACCGGCCGAGGCGCCGACGGTCGCCGCGACGCCGTCGGGGTCCGCCACTTCGCAGGCCGTGGCCGTCACGCCGTCGCCGAGCGACACAGCTACGCCAACGGAATCATTCACCGTGCATCCCAGCTGCGCAAAGGTTGTTTCCAGCATGAGTCTGTCCGAGCGGGTCGGCCAGCTGCTGATGGTCGGTATCAGCTCCGGTGGGATCAGTCCGTCTGAGAAGACGATTCTCGCGCGCACCCGAGCAGGAAGCGTCATCCTGCTGGGTAACTCCACTGCCGGAACGCATGCCATCCGAGGAGTCGCCGGTCGGGTACGGTCGGCCACGCGTAGTCCCGAAGGCGTAATGGTGATGCTTGCGGCGGATCAGGAGGGCGGGCTCGTCCAGCGGCTCAAGGGCCCGGGCTTCGCCGCGATTCCATCGGCAACCCTCCAGGCTAAGCAGTCCGACGCAGAGCTCCGTAGGAACGCCTACAACTGGGGCCGCCAGCTCAAGGCCGCCGGTATCAGCGCCAATCTGGCACCCGTGGCGGATGTCGTGCCCACGGCCATGGTGTCGGTCAACCAGCCGATCGGCCGACTTCGACGTGGATACGGACCATCTGCCAAGACGGTCGCAGCAAAAGTGACTGCATTCACCGAAGGTATGGAGCGTGCCGGTGTTGCCACCGCCGTCAAGCACTTCCCCGGGCTCGGGCGAGTACGCGGCAACACCGACTTCGTGAGCCGAGTCGTCGACACCACCACCACGCGACGCGATCATGCTCTCGCTGGCTTCAGCGCGGCCATCGATGCCGACGTCGACATGGTGATGATGTCGTCGGCGTTCTACAGCAAGATCGACGCAGAACACCGAGCCGCGTTCTCGGCCATGATCATTGATGAGATGCTGCGCAAGAATCTCCGATTCTCGGGGGTTGTCATCTCCGATGATCTAGCGGCCGTCGCCATGCGTAATCTCACTCCGGAGGAACGCGCACGCCGGTTCATTCGGGCAGGAGGCGACCTGCTGATTGTCGGCGATGCGAGCCTTGCGACCACGATGGCCGACGCGATCAAGGACAAGGCATCGGATGACCCAGCTTTCGCAAAGCGGGTTACGGAAAGCGCCACGCGCGTGGTGGCCATGAAAGAGCGCCGCGGCCTCGCGCGCTGCTAAGCCCCAAGGCGGCGAGGGAGCAGCCCCAAAGATGGGTTGCGAGCGTCGGGAAATCGCGCGCCGCCGCACGGAGGAGGAGCGAGCAGAGGCGCTTTTCCTCTGCGAGTGACGACGACGGCGGCGGATTCACCGCGCGATTGCGCGAGCAGCCCCAAAAAAGGGGTCAGCCGTCGACCTGCAGTTGCTCCAGGGCGTCTCGGGCCGGCTGCACGAGTTCGGGTGTGGTATCCGGAATCGATGCGTAGTACAGACCCGAGCGGTTGCCGGCCGACACAATCGCCACGATGAGCAGCTCGCCCTTGGTCTTCAGTCCAGCGATGTCGAAGGTGAGGTGGGACTCGACGAGCCAGCCTTCGTGGCCGTCGATCGTCGCCTTCTCGTTCACCTTGACGTTGCTCTTCACAGGATTGTTCCCGTAGAACGCGCCGAGAATGCACTTCACGACGATCTGCGAGCCTTGCTCCGGGGTGAAGAAGCCATCGCCGGCCTGCAGTTCACCTACGAGGACTGATGCGACCCAGTCGGATCCTTTGCCGTCATAGTTGTCTTCCACCCCCACGAGCTGGCTCTGCACGTCACTCCCGAATGGCACCCGGTTGTCACCTTGCGGCGCACCCCAGGGCGAGCCGAGCTGAGGGTAGGACACCGGTCCGCCGTGCACCCGCCCATCGGCCGGATCGGTTCCAGGATCAGGACTCGCGGTGATCTGCGGCGGGCAGGCGTCCTGCGACGGTTGCCCGACCGGCCCGCCAGCAGTCCCAGTGTCGACGCCGCCGGTCACGGCACGGATGGCAATAACGGCCACGATGATGATGCCGATCACCAATGCGGCCCCAGCGATCCACCAGCCGATCGGCGACTTCTTCTTCTGTAGCTCCTGATAGTTCGCGTATGCGCTGCCGTAGTCCTGGCCATACGGCGACTGGCCGTACGCGGGCTGTCCACCTTGTCCGTAGGGCTGTCCACTTTGTCCGTAGGGCTGGCTCTCCTGCCCGTAGGGCTGGCCGCCCTGCTGCGGCATCCCGCCACCAACGAGACCTTGCGATGGTGGCGGCGCACTCGGATTAGGCGAGGTTGCTGCTGACCAGGCCTTGCCGTCCCAGTACCGGAAGAGACCTTGTCCGCCGCCCGGATCGGGATACCACCCAGGGTTCGCGCTCACGGGCCGAGTCTATGTTGGCGAATGAGGGAGGCCGGGTGGACAAAGCTAGTCGTTATCAGACACATAGAGTCCGCCTCGCTTCAACCAGCTGTCCTCAGCCAAACCTTCCGGTGATGTAGTCCTCGGTCGCCTTCTGGTCCGGGTTGGAAAAGATCTTCTCGGTCGAACCAATTTCGATGAGCTTGCCCGGCTTCCCCTGGGCCGCCAGGTTGAAGAACGCGGTCTGGTCGCTGACCCGAGCAGCCTGCTGCATGTTGTGCGTGACGATCACCACCGTGTACTGCTCCTTGAGCTCACCGATCAGATCCTCAATGGCAAGCGTGGAGATCGGGTCGAGCGCCGAGCATGGCTCGTCCATTAGCAGCACCTGGGGCTCGACGGCGATGGCGCGAGCAATGCAGAGTCGCTGTTGCTGGCCGCCGGACAGGCTAATGCCGGCCTTGCCAAGCCGGTCCTTGACCTCGTTCCACAGGTTCGCCGCGATCAGTGAGCGTTCCACGGCGTCGGTCAAGATCTTTTTGTTCTTCACGCCGTTCAGCCGCAGGCCGGAGGCAACGTTGTCGAAGATCGACATTGATGGAAACGGGTTGGGCCGCTGGAACACCATGCCGACAACCCGGCGCACCGCGACTGGGTCGACTCCCTGGCCGTATAGTTCGGTGCCGTCCAGCTGCACACTGCCCTTGACGTGCGCGCCTGGGATCACTTCATGCATCCGGTTCAGGGTGCGCAGCAGGGTGGACTTCCCGCAGCCCGAGGGACCAATGAGCGCCGTTACCGTACGCGGCTCCACCGTCATGGAGACATCTTCAACAGCGTGAAAGCCGCCGTAATAGATGTCCAGACTCTTGACATCGATTCGCCTAGCCATGGCTCATTTCTCCTTCAGTTTGCTTGCCCGGGCGATGCCACGGGCAAGCAAGTTGAGCAACATCACGATGATGATCAAAGTCAGGGCGGCGGCCCACACCCGCTCGTAGCCAGGCATCTGCGGCGGCTGGTCACGGCCGGCGTTGATCATGGTGGGCAGCGCACCCATCGTGTCGCTGGTCGGTGAGAAGTTGATGCCCACCGCGTACGAGACAAGGATCAGGAGCGGCGCGGTCTCGCCCATCACCCGCGCCAGACCGAGCATGACACCGGTCATGATGCCACCGAAGGCGGTGGGAATGACGATCCTGAGGATGGTCTTCCACTTCGGCACACCGAGGGCGTACGAGGCCTCGCGCAATTCCTGCGGCACCAGTTTGAGCATCTCCTCAGTGGATCTGAGCACCACGGGCAGCATCAGCAGCACCAGAGCACAGGACACGGCGATGGCGGAGCGACCGAACCCGAAAATCGTGATGAACAGCGCATAAATGAACAGCGCGGCGACGATGGAGGGGATGCCGCTGAGGATGTCCACCATGAAGCTGACAGCCCGGGCCACCTTGGTGCCCTTGGCGTACTCAATCAGCAAGATCGCGCCCATAATGCCCAGCGGGACAGCGATCGCCGCGCAGATCAGAGCCATTTCTACCGTGCCGACGATGGCATGGTAAGCGCCACCGCCGTCGCGACGCGGGGTTATGCCCCGCTGGCTCTGCAGCCACCAGTTTGAGCTGAGGATGAGCTGGAGACCCTTGGTGATGACGGTGTAGAGCACCCAGACCAGCGGGATGACCGCGAGCAGTGTGGCGATACTCACGTATACCGTGGCCAAGCCGTTCTTGACCGTACGGACACCGCTCGGGCGTCGGAAGGACAGCTGGGCGTCGGTGGTCGTCGTAGTCATGACTTCACCCCCCGGTCGGCGATCACCCGGGCCATCGCGTTCACCACGAAGGTGACGACGAAGAGCACCAGGCCCGCCGCAATGTAGGCACCGGTCTTGGACGGGCTGTCGAACTCGGCCGCGTTGTTCGCGATCTTGCTGGCAAAGGTCTCACCGCCGGCGAAGATCGAGGGGCTGAACGGCCTGCCAGCAGCCGGCGTCGTCAGGATGATCATGACTGCGATGGTCTCACCGAGCGCACGCCCAAGCCCGAGCATGGACGCGCTGATGACACCAGACCGTCCATACGGAAGCACCGCAGTGCGGATGACCTCCCAGCGGGTCGCGCCGAGCGCAAGCGCGGCCTCCATCTGGTCGCGAGGGGTCTGCGCGAACACATCGCGCGAGATCGCCGTCACGATCGGCAAGATCATGATGGCCAGCACCACGGAGGCGACGAACACCGATCCCTTGGGATCGACGTTCCTGCTGAAAAGCGGGATCCAGCCGATCTTGCTAATGAGCCACTCGGCCGCCGGAGCAAGAAACGGCCCCAGGACGGTCAGTCCCCAGAGGCCGAAGATGATCGACGGTACTGCAGCGAGCAGATCAACCACAAAGGAGACCGGGCCCGAGGCTCGCTTGTGCAGGTACTGGGTCAAGCAGAGCGCCACGCCAACGGCGATCGGAACCGCGATCGCCATAGCCAGGACCGAGGACAAGACGGTGGTCCAGAACAGCCCGGCAATCCCAAAGCGCAGTTCGTTGCCGGCGACGGTCCAGTTACGCGACGTGAGGAAGTTGTCGTGGTTCGCCTGAAGGCTGGGCAGCGCGAGAGCCAGCAGGAAGATGCCCACGAACAGTACAAGCAAGACGATGGCCAGGCCGGAGGTGGTGGCCAAGCTGCGGAATACCCGATCGCCGGTCTTACTGATCTTGGCCAGCTTGACGCCCCGTGGCGCCCGCTCTGCGTGGTCGATGGTCTCCGGCGCAGGCGCGTGGTGAGCCACGACCCTGGGGACGGGGGAGTGCAAGCTCACCGCACTATGGTCCACTACGGGCGACAGGCTCGGATCCTCCGCGGCATCGGGTTCGGGCTCGACCCTCTCGGTGGCATCCGTATCAGTCACTGACATGAGTCTTCCTGCTCGATACCTAGATGGGGCGGCGGGTCACCGCGGAACTCTTGCCCGCGATGACCCGCCCCTCGGGGGAGGGTTATTACTGGATCGCCGCGACCGCCGTCTTGACCTTCGACTGCAACTCGCTCGGAAGTGGCGCGTACCCGAGGTCCGGGAGCTTCTTCTGCGAGTCGGTCGAGGAGAAGTAGGTCAAGAAGTCCTTGACGATCGCCGTCTTGTCAGCCGCCAGGCCCTTGCTGCAGACGATTTCGTACGTCACCAGCAGCGCGGGGTAGGCGCCGGACTTGGTTCCGGAGTACTTCAGGTCGAGACTCAGGTCATTGCCGCTGCCCTTGACTTTCGCTTCGGCCACGGCCTTGGCAACAGCGTCACCCGTCAGCTCTACAGGGCCATTGCCGCTGTCCAGTTGGGCCATGCTCAGGTTGTAGTCCTTGGCGTAGCTCCACTCGATGTAGGTGATGGAGTTCTTCGTGCTCGCAGTGGCCTCCGCGACGCCGGAAGACTTGTTCTTGCCCTCGCCAGTGCCAGTCCAGGCCTTGGCCGGCTCATCCTTCCAGGCGCCGTTGCCGGCCTTGGAGAGGAACTTCGTGGTGTTCTCCGTCGTGCCAGACTCGTCGGAGCGGAAGAACACCGTGATGTTCGTGCTGGGCAGCTTTGCTCCTGAGTTGAGCTTGGCGATCTTCGGGTCGTTCCAAGTTTTGATGGTGCCGTTGAAGATCTCGGCGAGCACCTCGGCATTCAGGATCAGCTTGTCGACGCCGTCGACGTTGTATGCGAAGGCAACCGGGCCGACCACCATAGGCAGATTCCAGGCGGGGTTGTTCTGGCAGCGTTCCTTGGCTTTGTCAGCTTCGATGACGCCGTCCTTCTCCTCAGTCTTGAGTGCTGAGTCGGAGCCGGCGAAGTCGACTAGGCCGTTGTAGAACGACTTGATGCCGGCACCTGAGCCGGTCGGG
>DATLPF010000193.1:0-3707 GCA_035535875.1 Propionibacteriaceae bacterium | reverse complement strand
CTGGCCGTGTGGTGATCGAGAACGTATTCGCCGGTCAGCCGCTTCACGGCGAACGAGTTGGAGTTGTACCAGCTGGCTGCCCGCGACCACACATCGGGTTCGTGGCGGCGTACCCACAACGCCTTCGGCCCAACCGCCTGGGTCGTCAGTGGCGTGCCGCCGCGCGCCAGAATCTCTGCCGCGCCATAGCGTTCGGTCAGGTCCTCGATCTCCGCCGTGGCGCGCATATCGATGCCGTAAAGGATGGCCGGCCGAACTGGCCGATCGTCAGCATCACACAACAGAAATGACGGGCCGACACCGCTGACGCATAACGCGGCGATGCTGTGGCCGGCGAGCTGAGCGACCAGCTCCTGGCACAGCGACACCACATCCCCCCACCAGACCGACTCTGCGTCGACTTCAGCCCAACCGGGCCGGGGCATCGACATCGAGTTCGGGCGTGGCCGAGTTGCGGTTGCGAGAATCTCACCATCAGCGTTGGTGACGACAGCCTTGCTACTCCCCGTGCCCATGTCGACGCCAACCAACACATCACTCATCTCATTGCACCTCTCTAAGGTCGGCCGTACGCTCACCTGATTTCACATAGTGCAAATCACTTCGCTCGGGCGAGGCATCGACATCTGTCGAATCTCCCACAGCCAAGTCCCAAACCTCAACGCCCCAGACTTTGACTGAGGACACCCCGCAGACCGAGCGCTAGGGTGGGGTACGTACCACCGCAGCTTCTGGTGTTGATCTTCATCCGCCAGCTTGGAGGCGCACAATGTCTGAATCCACGTCGTCTGAATCCACGTCGGTCCCGCAACCGGGCCAGATCCCGGAAACGATGAACGCAGTAATTTGCCACGGCCCCGAGAACTACGAACTGGAAACTGCTCGTGTCCCCTCGCCGGGCCCAGGCGAGGCGCTGATCAAAGTCGAGGCGGTCGGCATCTGCGCCAGCGATCTGAAGTGCTATCACGGAGCGACCAAGTTTTGGGGTGATGATTCCCGGCCAGCGTGGGCTGAGACGGAGGTGATCCCTGGACATGAGTTTGCGGGCACCGTCGTGCAACTCGACAGCGCAGCAGCCAAGCGATGGGGCATTGCGGTCGGCGACCGGGTGGTGAGTGAGCAGATCGTCCCCTGCTGGAAGTGCCGCTACTGTCTGCGCGGGCAGTACTGGATGTGCCTGCCACACGACATCTACGGCTTCAAGCGGCGCACCCCCGGTGCGATGGGGGACTACATGATCTATTCCGCCGACGCTTTGGTGCACAAGGTCCCGCGCAATCTACCGTCGCACCACGCCGCCTTCGCCGAGCCGCTTGCCTGCTCGCTGCACGCGGTTGAACGTGCCGGGATCACCTTCGACGACACCGTCGTGGTCGCCGGATGCGGCCCGATTGGTCTGGGCATGGTGGCGGGTGCCCGCGCCAAGTCGCCGGCGCATGCGATCGCTTTGGACATGGCTCCGCAGAAGCTGGAGCTGGCAAAAGAATGCGGCGCCGACATAGTGATCAACATCGCGAACGAAGATGCAGTCGCACAAGTCATGGACCTCACCGACGGCTACGGCGCAGACGTCTACCTCGAAGGCACCGGCCATCCCTCGGCGGTGATCCAGGGCCTTGATCTTCTTCGCAAGCTCGGCACCTTCGTGGAGTACGGCGTCTTCGGCAGCGATGTCACGGTCGACTGGTCGATCATCAGTGACGACAAAGAACTGAACGTCTTGGGGGCGCACCTCGGCCCGTACTGCTGGCCCGCAGCGATCCGGATGATCGAGTCCGGATTGCTGCCGATGGACAAGATCTGCACTCACCAATTACCACTCGCAGAGTTCCAGAAGGGTCTAGATCTCGTGTCCAGCGGCACGGAGTCCGTCAAAGTCTCCCTGATCCCCTGAGGGGCGCTGCCATCGTGCACAGGCCAGTTGCGCTGGGCTAGCAGGTCTTATCGTGCTGATGGCACACGATCTGGGCACCACGGGAAACAAGGCGACCCTGCACAGCAGTGACGGCCGAACTCTAGCCTCGGTGACTTGGTCCTACGACACCTCCTACCGCCAAGGTGGCGTGGTCGAACAGGATCCCGAGGATTGGTGGGACTCGGTTTGCGGTGCCACCCGAGAGCTTCTCGACCGGACCGGAGCGGCGGCAGCTGCCATCGAGGGCATCGCCTTCTCGGGGCAGATGATGGGTGTGGTGCTGGTCAGCGACGACGGCAGACCCACCCGTCCATCGATCATCTGGGCCGATACCAGGAGCCGCGCTCAGTGCGAGCGGCTCAGCGAGGCAGTGGGCGCTGAGCACGCGTACGCGATCCTGGGCCACCGGCTGAACCCCACCTACTCCCTCAGCAAGCTGATGTGGGTGCGCGAGCAGGAACCGGAAACCTTCGGCGCGGCGACGAAGATGTGTCTGGCTAAGGATTACGTCGTCCACCGACTGACTGGGGTATTGGCCACGGATCCGTCGGACGCCTCGAGCACCAACGCGTACGACCAGGGCGCCCGGACATGGTCCGATGAGCTCTTGGCGGCTGCCGGGCTCCCGCGTGACCTGTTCCCAGACATCGTCCCCTCCACGGCAGTCGTCGGTCGGGTGAGCAGCGACGCCGCCGCGGCGACGGGGCTTCGCACTGGCACGCCGGTGGTAATGGGCGGCGGTGACGGTCCAATGGCCGCGGTCGGAGCCGGTGTGGTCGAGGGCTCCGACGGGGCCTACGCCTATCTCGGGTCCTCGTCGTGGATCTCGTTTGCAGCCGCCAAGCCTGTCCTTGATCTGCCCGCGATGCGGACCATGACGTTCAACCATGTGGTGCCGGACCGCTACGTCCCAACAGCGACCATGCAGGCTGGGGGAGGTTCGCTGCACTGGGTGACGGATCTGCTCGCCTCTCAGGACGAGCCCGGCCGGTTCGAGCAGCTGATCCGTTCCGCCGCAGATGTGGATGCCGCCACCGAGGGCCTGTTCTTCTTGCCCTATTTATTGGGGGAGCGCTCGCCATATTGGAACCCGGCCGCCCGGGCCGCGTTCGTCGGCATCGGCCGGCACCACGGTAAGGACCATCTCACCCGGGCGGTGCTGGAGGGGGTGGCATTCAACCTTGCCACCTGCATCGGCGCCTTCCGGGAGCACGGCCAGCCCATCGAGCGCGTCGACGCAATCGGTGGAGGGGCTGCAAGTGCCACGTGGCTGCAGATCCTGGCCGACGTGTGGGGCTGCACGGTTCGGCGTCGTTCTGTGGTAGAGGAAGCCAACAGCCTTGGCGCTGCCATCACTGCCGGCGTCGGCATCGGCATGTTCGCCGACTTCTCAATTGCGCGGCAACTCTCTGAGGTCGTGGGCGTGTTCGAACCCGACGCCGATCGGCATGCCGCCTACCAGGCCAGCCACCGCCGATTCGTCGACGCTTACGCACGCCTCGAGCCGTGGTTCGACCAGGCCGGGACATGATTTCCTACGCCTGAGACGGAACGGAGTTGTGGCCATGACGGATGAGTTCAAAGACACTGTGATAGTGGTGACCGGGGCTGCCGGCGGAGTCGGTCAGGCCGTGTCCGGCTGGCTGGCGGTTCGGGGTGCGCGCGTCTTCGACCTCGATCGCCGCCAGCCTGCCCCGGCGGTCGGTGAGTTCGTACCGGCCGACGTGCTGGACCCCGACAGCATCGACGACGCCGTGGCAACCGTGGTGGCGAAGGCCGGTCGGATCGACGG
>DATLPF010000192.1:0-22910 GCA_035535875.1 Propionibacteriaceae bacterium | reverse complement strand
ACGAGGGCTGCCGAGCAGCACCTCCGCGTACTGGATCGTTGTGCGCAGCCGCTCCGGAAGATCGCTCCACCCCCGCGCGGTCAGTCCAACCACCTCGATCACGCCTCAGACTGTATGCCTGCCACTCCGCCCAACTCCGCTCTTCCCGCACCTCGACCTTCGGCTCGAGGGTTGCCGAGGGAGTCTGATCGGGCGCCTCGCGATCCATCCGGATGTGACATCATCGAGGGCGGCGACGGCAGAGGAATCCGGTGCAAGTCCGGAGCGGTCCCGCCACTGTGACCCGGGCGTTTACCGCCATCAGCAAGGACCCGGGAAGTCAGGACGTCTGCCGCTGCTGGCCGCTGTCGCACCCGCGTACGCCGGCCCAACCCAGAGATGCCGTGGGCGTGGACACCCGCAGGAAGGGTATGAGGTGCGGACGTATCCGTTCTCCGCCGTCGTCGGTTCCGAAGACATGGCACTCGCCCTGATCCTGACCACCGTCTCACCCGAAGTGGGCGGCGTTCTGGTACGGGGCGAGAAGGGCACCGCAAAGACGACCATGGTCCGTGCTCTCGCACAGGTGCTGCCGAGCATCGCTGTGGTCGAGGGCTGTCGCTTCAGCTGCGATCCGCTGGATCTCGATGCGACATGCCCGGACGGACCGCATGATCATCTTGTTGCACGGTCACGGCCCGCAAGGTTGGTTGAGCTTCCGGTGGGTGCTACTGAAGATCGAGTGATCGGTTCCCTTGATCTGCGGCAAGCCCTTGGCGTTGGCAATGTGGTCTACGAGCCCGGACTCTTGGCCGCGGCTCATCGCGGCATTCTCTATGTGGATGAGGTGAACCTGCTTCATGATCATCTGGTCGACCTGCTGCTGGATGCGGCGGCGATGGGCCGCTCGACTGTCGAACGCGACGGAGTCTCGGTCGCCCACGCCGCCCGGTTGATCTTGATCGGAACGATGAACCCGGAGGAAGGTGAGCTCCGTCCACAGCTGCTCGACCGCTTCGGGTTGACGGTCGAGATCACTGCCCCGCGCGATCCGGAGCAGCGAGCAGAGGTAGTCCGTCGCCGCATGGGATTTGATCGCGACCCGGCTTCCTTCGTCGCCGCATACGCAGCCGACGAACAGGCGCTGCGCATCAGGATTGCTACTGCCCGATCGCTGTTGCCGTCGGTACGCCTGGATGATCGAAAACTGGCCACCATTGCCAGGGTGTGTGCCGCCTTCGATGTGGACGGCATGCGGGCAGACATCGTGACCGCGCGAGCGGCGGCGGCTCACGCCGCCTGGCATGGTCGCCGCGAGATCACTACGTCGGATATTCGCGCAGCGGCCAGGCTGGCGTTGCCGCATCGCCGCCGGCGCAATCCCTTCGACGCTCCAGGCCTGGACAAGGATCTCCTTGATCGACTTCTCGATGAGGAACCAGATCCGGAGCCAACCCCACCGAAGGGCAGCCCGCCCGGAGACTCCTCGCCTAACTCAGAGCCCATCAACCAGCCGCCCGAGCATGGCAATGGCCATTCGACAAACTCAGAGCGCAAGGACCCCGAGCCCCAGCCCGTCGACAGCTCTTCGACAGAGCCGGCAGACGACGGGCAGGCCTCCGCGCGGACTGTCTCGGCCGGCGATGCTTACCGCACCCAGTTGTTTACCGCGCCTGGGATCGGCGTCGGTGAGGCAGGCCGCCGCAGCCGCGCCCTGACGTCGAGCGGGCGTACGGTCGGGGCAATCGCGGCCGATCGCGACGGCGGCCGGCTGCACCTCACAGCAACCATCCGCGCGGCCGCACCCCACCAGGCAAGGCGCGGCCGCTTATCGGACGAGCGGCTCCGGCTGTCCACCCCGGACCTGCGCCTCGCCGTGACAGCGGGGCGTGAATCCAACCTCGTGTTGCTGGTGGTTGACGCGTCCGGGTCGATGGCGGCGCGGCGCCGAATGGCGGCCGTCAAGGCCGCCGCACTCTCCCTCTTATTGGACGCGTACCAGCGCAGGGACAAGGTTGGCTTGATCACTTTCCGTGGAGCAGAGGCGACGCTCGCGCTACCGCCGACATCCTCCATCGACACAGCGGCGCGCCGGTTGGAGGACCTGCCCAGTGGTGGCCGTACGCCGTTGGCCGAGGGCCTGCTCTGCGCCGCCGAAACGCTACGGCTCGAGCGCATCCGCGACCCCCGCCGCCGCCCGCTGCTCGTGCTCGTCACGGACGGCCGAGCAACTCACGGCGCCGACGCGGTCGCCCGGTCGCGACTGGTGGCTGATCAACTGCGCCGCACCGGTGTGGCCTCGCTGGTGATCGACTGCGAGTCCGGCCGCATGTCATTGGGCCTAGCCCAGAGGTTGAGCGTCCACCTTGGCGCGCAGTATGTGACGGTTGATGAGGTGGGCGCTGATCAACTGGTACATGCCGTACGCCGAGGCCGGGCTGCCTGATGCCAGCGGGCATTCCAGAGCTGGTTCCGGCGGACGGGCTGACCACCCGGCAACGACGACAGCGACCATTGTTGATCATCCACAGTGGCGACGGCAAAGGCAAGTCGACCGCGGCGTTCGGCCTGGCGCTGCGCGGGTGGAATCAGGGCTGGTCTGTGGGCATCTTCCAGTTCGTCAAGTCCGCCCGGTGGCGGATCGGCGAACAGACTGCCTTGGAGTCGCTCGACGAACTTCACAACGCGACGGGCCGCGGCGGCTCGATCGAGTGGCACAAGATGGGCGCCGGATGGTCGTGGAGCCGCAAAGGGGGGACCGATGATGATCATGCCGCGGCCGCGGCGGAAGGCTGGCAGGAGATCAAGCGACGGCTCGGCGAGGAGCAGCACACCCTGTACGTGCTGGATGAGTTCACCTACCCGATCAACTGGGGCTGGGTGGATGTCGACGATGTGATCGACACGCTGACGACAAGGTCCGGCTACCAGCACGTGATCATCACTGGTCGACGGGCGGACCCGAAACTCCTGGCGGCGGCCCAGCTCGTGACTGAGATGACCAAGATCAAACATCCCTTCGACGAGGGGCAGAAGGGCCAGCGAGGGATTGAGTGGTGATCGATCCGACACCGCAAGAGTCCGCGCACCAGCTCCCCCGCCTGGTGATTGCCGCTCCCGGCTCGGGCCACGGTAAGACCACCGTTGCCACCGGACTGATGGGCGCGCTGGCTGCGACAGGTCGGAAGGTCGCGGGCTTCAAGATCGGGCCGGACTACATCGACCCTGGCTACCACACGCTCGCCACCGGCCGGCTGGGACGCAACCTCGATCCCTACCTCTGTGGCGAAGACCAGATCGCGCCGCTGTTGCTGCATGGCGCGCAAGCACCGGAACGCGCCGACATCGCGATCATCGAAGGCGTCATGGGGCTTTTCGATGGACAGATCGGCAGCCAGGGGTTTGCTTCTACGGCACATGTGGCCGGCCTGGTGCGGGCGCCGGTGATCATGGTGATCGACATCTCCCACACCTCGCGTACGGCGGCGGCCATCGTGCACGGGCTCAGCACCTTCGACCCGCACGTCCGGTTGAGCGGTGTGATCATCAACAAGGCCGGATCGGAGCGACACGCACGGGAGATCGTCGAGTCGATCCAGGCGACCGGCCTCGAGGTGCTCGGCGTATTGCCGCGGGATGCCGGTATTGAGATTCCTTCCCGGCATCTCGGTCTGGTGCCGGCTGCGGAGCGTGAGGAGGCGGCGGCGGCGATTGCTCAGCTGGCACGGCGGATCAGTGATCACGTGTCGCTCAGCTCGATCATCTCTGTCGCACAGTCGGCACCGCCGCTCGAGGCAACGCCCTGGTCCCCCACCGACCAGGTACAGCCACCATCAGATGCGCGTCCCGTGGTGGCGATAGCGGCTGGTCGGGCCTTTACGTTCCGCTACGCCGAGACCGACGAGTTGCTACGCGCAGCTGGATGCGAGCCGGTGGTTTTCGACCCCACCTCAGATGAGCAGCTTCCTGTTGGGACAGCTGGGCTCTACCTGGGCGGCGGGTTTCCCGAAGTGCACGCAGCCGAGTTGGCGGCGAACGACGCGTTGCGATGTGACATCCGAGCGGCGGTTGAAGCCGGTACGCCGACGGTCGCCGAGTGCGCCGGGCTGCTTTATCTGTGCCAGACGATGGACGGGCTCCCCATGGTAGGTGCGATCGAGGCTGACGCGATCATGACCGAGCGATTGACGCTGCGCTACCGGGCCATGACTACGGGCCATGATCAACTTTTGGCGAGCGCCGGGGTCTCGGTGACTGGCCACGAGTTCCACCGCACCACGGTCCAGCCGTGCAGTGGCGTAGCTGCTGCCTGGCGGGTGGACGGTGAGCCAACCGGTTTCTCAGCTGACCCTGCGAGGGTCGGCCGGAAAACCGTGCACGCGAGCTATCTGCACGTGCATTGGGCCGGATATCCCGATCTGGCACAGCGGTTCGCCAACGCCGTCCATGATCACGCCGCGAGCCATCGTGAACGCCCATCAGTCCTGCCGCAGGCCGGGCGCCGAGCCTCCCACGAGCCGGTTCATGATCTTCATCACCACGGCGACCGGGACACTGCCGAGGGACTGGTGGACCTTGCCGTCAATGTCCGCGTGTCTGCACCTCCGGATTGGCTCTGTTCAATCATCAACAGCACGACGCAGTACCTCGCTGCGTATCCCAACACCGACGCAGCAACCAAGGCAATTGCTGAGGCGCACGGTGTCACCGTTGATCAAGTACTGCCCACGGCAGGCGGCGCCGAGGCTTTCAGTTTGCTTGCTCGCGCGTTGCGTCCAAGAAAGCCGCTGATCATTCATCCGCAGTTCACTGAACCTGAGGTGGCGCTCGTTGCGGCTGACCACCGGCCGGAGCGACTGATCCTGTCGCCCGCTGCGGGTTTCAGGTTCGATGTGGACCAGATACCTGCCGAGCCGGATCTGATTGTGATCGGCAATCCGACCAACCCGACCAGCGTGTTGCATCCGGCTGTGTTGATCAACTCCTTACGGCGGGCCGGACGCGTCGTCGTCGTGGATGAAGCCTTCATGGACGCCGTGCCAGAAGAGACAGAGAGCATGATCAGCGACGACCTGACGGGGCTGCTGGTCCTTCGCTCGCTGACCAAGACCTGGGGCCTGGCCGGGCTACGGGCGGGCTATGTGATCGGCGACCCGAGCCTGATCGCAGCGATGCGGCTGCAGCAACCACCCTGGTCGGTATCCAGCCCAGCGCTGGCGGCAATGGTCGCCTGCCTGACCCCCCAAGTCCGCAACCTTGCCGCCGCCGCGGCTGAGGAGATCGCCGGGCGGCGGACCTACCTGATGGAGCAGCTGGCCGATGTGGGCCTGGAGGTTGCTGGCCAGCCGCAGGCTCCGTTCGTACTGGTCGACACCAGCGGCGTACGCGGTGATCAGGGACCTGGCTGGGTCCGCCTCGCCCTGCGCGACCACGGTTTCGCCGTACGCCGCGGGGAGACCTTCCCCGGCCTCGGGCCGGACTGGATCCGGATCGCCGTACGCGAGCCTGAAACCACCGACCAGTTCATAGCCGCCTTGCGCCGACTTGTCAGACTCTGAGCAGGCTATAGCGTGCTGAGAGTCTGACAAGTCGGCGTAACTCCTGCGAGAGAGGAAGACAGCGTCCTCAAGGCGCGATCGGGCGCGAGCAGGAGACTAGGGAGGGAGGTGGGGAGTGGGCGGTGAACACAGCCACGAGGTGACCGCGACCGGTGAACACCGGAAACGGCTCGTCGTGGTCCTGGTGATCACCTGCGCGGTGCTGATCGCCGAGGTGATCGGCGGACTCATTGCTGGTTCGCTGGCCTTGCTGGCCGACGCCGGCCATATGCTGACCGACTCGACCGGGCTGCTCTTGGCACTCATCGCGGCCTCCCTCGCGACGCGCGCCGCCACGGCGAGACGCACGTTCGGACTGCAACGCGCCGAGGTGCTGGCGGCCCTGGGCAATGCCCTGCTGCTGGTTGGCGTTGCCGTTTGGGTGCTGATCGAGGCTGTCGAGCGGCTGCGCAACCCTGCCGAGCTCGACGGCAGTCTGATGCTCGTGGTGGCTGTCGTTGGGGTGCTGGCCAACTTGGCCGGACTGCTCGTGCTCCGTCCCGCGCAGGCCAAAAGCCTGAACGTGCGTGGCGCCTATCTTGAGGTGCTCGGCGACCTCATCGGCTCGTTGGCTGTCGTGGCCGCCGCAGTGCTGATCTTGATCACAGGCTGGACCCCCTTCGACGCGATCGCTTCGCTCCTCATCGTGGTGGTGATCATCCCCCGCGCCTGGTCGCTGCTACGCGAGGTCGTGGACGTACTGCTAGAAGCCACACCGCATGGCGTGGACCTTGCTGAAGTACGTGAACACATCAAGCGAGTACGCGGGGTGGTCGATGTCCACGACCTGCATGCCTGGACCATCACCAGTGGCGTACCCGTCTTGTCCGCGCACGTGATCGTCGATCAGGCCTGCATCAACGAGGGCCGCTCTGGCGAGGTGCTGGATCGGCTCGGCGAATGCCTTGGTGGGCACTTCGACGTCTCGCACTGCACCTTCCAGCTCGAGCCGGTTGGCCACCAAGAGCACGAGGCCGCCCACCACGCATGAGTGTCAGATGCCGATGCGAGGCTAGTCTGCGAGCGTCGGAAATCGCGCGCCGCCGCACGGAGAAGGAGCGAGCGGAGGCGCTCTTCCCTCTGTGAGTGACAACGACGGCGGCGGATTCAAAGCGCGATGCGCGAGCAGCACAGGAAGTACAGCCACATGTCAACGCAGTACTACACAGCAAGCAGTATCGACGGCTTCATCGCCGACTCGGACAACTCGCTGGACTGGCTCTTCCAGTTCAGTGAGCCGAGTGGCATGGAAGATCAGTATCCGAGGTTCATCGCGGACGTTGGAGCGATGGCGATGGGCTCCACGACGTACGAGTGGGTCGCAGAACACACCGGCTTCCTCACCGACCCGAGCAAGTGGGAGTACACCATCCCAACGTGGGTGTTCAGCAGTCGGGAGCTGCCTCGTGTGGAGGGCCCAGACATCCAGTTCGTCTCTGGCGATGTCGCGCCGGTCCACCAAGAGATGCTGCGGGTCGCGGATGGCCGGAACGTCTGGCTGGTGGGTGGCGGTGAACTGGTTGGCCAATTCCATGATCAGGGCCTGCTCGACGAGGTGATCATCGGCATGGCATCCGTAACGCTCGGCTCGGGCGCCCAGTTGCTGCCGCGGAAGATCGTAACCCCGCCCCTACAGCTCCTCGATGCCACCGCGTACGGGGCGGATTTCGTGATGCTGCGCTATGCCGTGCGCAAGACTTAGCGAAACCTGAGTAGGCGCATGCTGTTGGTCACGACGAAGACCGAGCTGAGGGCCATCGCGGCCGCTGCGATCATCGGGTTCAGGAAGCCGGCCGCAGCGAGTGGCAATGCCACGACGTTGTAGGCGAACGCCCACCAGAGGTTGCCATGGATGGTTCGCAGCGTCGCTCGGGAAAGCCGGACCGCGTCGGCCGCTACCCGCAAATCTCCACTGATCAACGTCAGGTCACTGGCATGAATTGCTGCATCCGTGCCGGTGCCGAGCGCGATACCCAGATCAGACTGAGCCAGCGCTGCCGCGTCGTTGACCCCATCACCCACCATGGCTACCCGATGCCCCTCCTCCTGCAGCCGGACCACCTCGGCGACCTTCTGTTGCGGCAGTACGTCGGCGATCACATCGTCGATGCCGACCTCAGCCGCTACCGTCCGGGCGGCGGCTGCATGATCACCAGTGAGCAGCACCGGGCGCAGGTCCAGCCATCGCAAGTCGCGCACGGCCTCGGCGGACGTCGGCTTGACCACGTCAGCGACCGCGATCACGCCGCGCGCTTCGCCACCCCAGCCGACCAGCACGGCGGTACGTCCCTGTGCCTGCTCCGCCGCGTACGCCTGCTGCAGCTCGCCGGCAACCTGCAGCCCTTCCTCCTCCAGCAGCTTCACCCGCCCCACAACCACCGACGTGTCAGCGTCGGTGGTCGCTCCAGCAGCCGCCGACGCTGACAACTCGGCGAGGACGCCGAGGCCGGGGTGGTTGTCGAGCTTCGTGACGGTGTCCAAGGAGCCATGGGTGCGCGCATGCTCTGCGATGGCCTTGGCGATCGGGTGATCTGAGCCGGACTCAGCCGAACCGGCTGCCTTGATCACCTCCGCTGTGGTGGCTCCTGCGCCGGCGGTGAGGGAAACCACAGCCATCCGGGCCTCGGTGATAGTCCCGGTCTTGTCCAAGACGATGGTGTCGAGGTGCCGGGTCGACTCCAGCACCTCCGGACCCCTGATCAGGATGCCCAGCTGGGCGCCCCGCCCGGTCCCAACCAGCAACGCGGTCGGCGTCGCCAGTCCGAGCGCGCACGGACAGGCGATGATCAATACCGCCACAGCAGAGGTAAAAGCGAACGACATGCCTGACCCCTGCCCGAGCCAGAAGCCGAGAGTCGCCACGGCCAGCGCGATCACGATCGGCACGAACACCGCCGAGACCCGATCAGCCAGCCGCTGCACCGCCGCCTTGCCGCTCTGCGCGGCCTCCACCATTCGGACGACCTGCGCAAGCTGGGTGTCAGCGCCCACTCGAGCGGCCTCCACCACCAGCCTGCCGTTGGTATTGACTGTGGCTCCGACCACAGCATCGCCAGGTCCCACCTCGACCGGTACCGACTCGCCCGTCACCGTCGAGGTGTCCAGCGCGCTATGCCCCGAGACGATCACCCCGTCCGTTGCCACTCGTTCGCCGGGTCGTACGACGAACCGGTCGCCCACGTGCAGCTGGGAGATGTCGACAACCGTCTCGCCGTCCGCCGTGAGCAGCGTGACTTCCGATGGGGCCAGGTCGAGCAGTGCCCGCACTGCGGCGCCGGATCGGCGCTTTGCCCGTGCCTCCAGATAGCGTCCGAGGAGGATGAACGTGGTGATTCCGACGGCGGCCTCGAGGTAAAGGTTCGCCGTCGGGGCATGCCTGACCAGCCGAAATTCGAATGGGTGCGTGAAGCCGATCTCGCCCGCCGCCCCGAACAGCAGCGCGTACGCCGACCAGCCGAATGCAGCCAGGGTGCCGATCGAGATCAACGTGTCCATCGTTGCGTTGCCGTGCTGCAGGTTGAGCAAGGTGGCGCGGTGGAACGGCCAGGCGCCCCAGGTGACCACCACACATGCCAGAGCGAACGACACCCATTGCCACCAGGGAAATTGCCAGGCCGGAACCATCGAGATCATGATCACCGGCAGGCTCAGCACGGCGCAGATCATCAACCGACGACGGAGTTGACGCAATTCCTGGTCAGGGTCACGCTGGCTGTCGCTGGGCAGCGTGGCGTGGTAGCCGGTCTTCTCGATGGTCTCGATCAAGGTCTGCGCCGAAGTGCCCTTTCCGGCGTGAACCGTGGCCTTCTCCGTCGCATAGTTGACTGTCGCATTGACGCCCTCGAGGCGATTGAGCTTCTTCTCAATCCGCGTAGCGCACGACGCGCACGTCATGCCCTGAACGTCAAGCTCGATCGTCTGCACCGCCACATCCAGTGTCATCGGGTCACCTGCACAGTGAAGGGGGCCAGATAGAGCTTGTCGCCCCGGTAGAACTCAACAAACAGCCGATAACTGCCCGGAGCAGGCACGGCGCCGAGGAAGTCCAATCGTGGCCCGGTGCCCGTCGAGTTCGAGTGCATATGCAGATAGCCAAGATCATCCGGGCGGATCAGCACACTGTGGCCCATTTCCCCGTGCGCCGGCTCTAGATTGGTCACCGGCTGACCCTGATCGGTCACCGTGATCGTGGTGCTGCTGTTTGCCCTGGTGCTGAGCTCGCCGGTGCGCGTCACCGCCAGGTCCTTGATTTGGATCTGATCAGCAGCCGGCGGAAGCGGCTTGGGGCGATACTCACCGCTGGTCGTGAAGTCGGTGGCCAGGGCGATCTCCCGTCCAAGCGTCTTCGACTGGAAATGGATGATCACGTGCCATGGGCCTGGCGTGAGGTTGAGAATTCCCCACCACGACGTGCCCTCGCCCTGCTGCGGGGTGACGTGCTGGTATCCAGTGAGGTCACGCCGGAACGCGATCAAATGCATATGCTCGCCAGCATCCTCATCGAGGTCCGAGATCACCTGGCCGCCTGGCGCAGTCACGGCAAATTCGACCACCACATCCTTGCCTGGCTTCTGGGTAGGCTCCACGGCGCGCAGCGCATATCCCTCCACAGTGCCCGCTGGTGGGACCATCTCGGAGTTGTGGGTCGCCGCTGGCGCCAGTAGCGCCTGGGACTGGGTGCCTATCAGGTAAGAGACGCCGAAAATGGCCGCCAGCAGCGTCAGGAAGGCGACCAGCTTGGCGGGTGGATTCATGATCAGGCAGCGATCTTTCTTGCGCGCGTCGGGCTAGGCTGCCGCGACGCTGTAGCCTGCCTCGTCCACAGCAGCCTCGATGCTGCCGAACGGGATCTCAGCATCACTGGTCACGATCAGCTGGCCGCTATCAAGATCGACCTTGACGTCGGTCACTCCGCTGACAGAAGAGACCTCCTCGGTCACTGAACTGACGCAGTGCTGGCAGTGCATCCCAGAGACGACGTACTCGCTGGTGACAGGCATAGGCGTTTCCTTTGCTAGGTAGCAGAGCGACAAATCAAGAGCGAACCAGACGTGCGATAGCGCTCGCAGCCTCTTCGATCTTGCTGTCAGCCTCGGGTCCTCCTTCAGCCGCAGCGCGAACAACGCAGTGGCTCAGGTGCTCCTCGAGCAGGCCGAGCGCGACAGACTGAAGCGCGCGCGTCATCGCGGACACCTGGGTGAGGATATCGATGCAGTACTGCTCCTCTTCGATCATCTTCTGCAGACCACGGGCTTGCCCCTCGATGCGGCGCAATCGTTTAAGGTAGTCATCCTTGTTGGCAATGTAGCCGTGATGGCTGGCGTGATCAGGCATCGACCTTCCTTGATCTCTCCGGTACCCCCTAAGGGTATATCCCACCGTCAAATCCATCATGCCCAATTTTTCAAACTGCTCGCGCAACGCGCTTTGAATCCGCCGCCGTCGTCGTCACTCGCAGAGGAAAGAACGCCTCCGCTCGCTCCTCCTCCGTGCGGCGGCGCGCGATTCCGACGCTCGCAGCAACGCTCATGTGATGATGTTCGATCAAAGTCGTCCAAAGTGTTGCAGTCGGTTTTCAACAGGTTGCGGATGAACCTGTGGGTAATACGTTCCGCCCGGGAAAATCGCCACACAGCAAGACAACGCATCCGAGTCGTGAGATGGACGGGAAAGAACTTCCATCCACCCCGTTATTCGATTCATTTCTCCTTGTCAGACGCGCATTGCGGACCGTTGACCGAACACAGTCCCCAGAGCGGTACCCAGGGTCTGCACAGGCTCACCGCGTGTCTCCCACAGCGCAGGATTCGTTGTCCACAGCCCTTGTGGATAACAGGCTGTTCAGGCCAGCGTCGACAGCGTACGGTTTCCCGCGGTTGACCTGTCCGGCGTCACGCGAGCGTACGTGTCAGTGCATATCACTAATGTTCCGAACACGTATTCGATTGGTGCTAGGGCGGGTATCCGACGGGCTCGGGGGCGTCCAGCGGATGTAAGGAGTAAAGGGTGAGTGTTGCCGAGGTGATGCCCCCCTACAGCGACGAGGCGCCTCGACTGTCCGACCGTACGCCGCCTCAGGACATGGAGGCCGAGCAATGCGTGCTTGGCGCCATGCTGATGAGCAAGGACGCAATCGCCGACGTCGTCGAGGTGCTGCGGGGCGCCGACTTTTACCGGCCGTCGCATGAGCAGGTCTACAACGCCATCATCGACCTCTACGGACGCGGCGAACCCGCTGATGCGGTCACGGTCTCCGATGAGCTAGGCAAGCGCGGCGAGCTGCTGCGAATCGGCGGTGGGCCGTACTTGCACACCCTGCTGGCGAGCGTCCCGGTGGCGGCCAACGCGGGCTACTACGCACAGATCGTGCACGAGAAAGCGATCCTCCGCCGGCTCGTCGATGCCTCGGTACGGATCGGGCAGATGTCGTACGCCGGCGAAGGCGACGTCGACGACATCGTCGACAGAGCTCAGGCCGAGGTCTACTCCGTCACCGAGCGGCGGGCGTCCGAGGACTACAAACCGCTGTCGGAGCTCATGCAACCCACCCTCGACGAGATGGAGGCCATCGAGTCGCGAGGGGCGGGGCTTTCAGGTGTGCCCACCGGGTTCGCCGACCTCGATGAGCTGACCAATGGCCTGCATCCCGGGCAGATGATCATCATTGCAGCGCGACCTGCGGTCGGAAAGTCAACGCTGGCTTTGGACTTTGCTCGATCAGCCTCGATCAGAAACGGGCTCACATCGGTGATCTTCAGCCTGGAGATGAGCCAGATCGAGATCACCATGCGACTGCTGTCTGCCGAGGCGAGCATCCCGCTGTCGCACATTCGCGGCGGCCGCATGAGCGACCAAGACTGGAATCGGGTGTCCGCGAAGATGGGTCAGGTCTCCGAGGCGCCGATGTTCATCGACGACTCGCCCAACCTGACGATGATGGAAATCCGAGCGAAGGCGCGCCGGCTCAAGCAACGACACGACCTCAAGCTGGTGATCATCGATTACATCCAGCTGATGACCTCGGGCAAGAAGGTCGAATCTCGCCAACTCGAGGTCTCCGAATTCTCTCGGCAACTCAAGCTGCTGGCCAAGGAGCTCGACGTGCCAGTCGTCGCGCTCTCCCAGCTCAATCGCGGCCCGGAGCAGCGTACGGACAAGAGGCCAATGCTCTCTGATCTTCGCGAGAGTGGGAGCCTCGAGCAGGACTCTGATGTGGTGATCTTGCTCAACCGGCCCGATCTCTATGACAGGGAGTCTGAGCGGGCCGGCGAGGCTGATTTCGACGTGGCCAAGCATCGTAACGGCCCGACGAAGATGATCACTGTCGCATTCCAGGGGCACTATTCGCGATTCAGTGACATGCAGTTCTAGTGCCCTGCGTCAGGAAGGCGCTACCCCGATGGCCCAAGAGGTGTCCTGGTCCGCGGCCAACGTCCGACGCCTGCAGCGGCATGCGCTGCTACCGCCGGCATCGTCAGAAACAGATCCTGCTGAGATCGCCGCCGTCATCTGCGGCGCCCACGCCCAGGTGCTGTCGGGGGCGGAGTTATCCCTGGCGCTGCGCATTCAGGCGGCGACGCGTACGACAGTTCGGCACGCGCTGTGGGATGACCATCGGCTGATCAAGACGTATGGTCCACGAGGCACCGTGCATCTGCTGGCCACCGAGGATCTTCCGATCTGGACAGCTGCGCTCTCCGCAATCCCCGCGCACAGTCCCTTTCCCGACGACGTACGGCTCACGCCGGCGCAGGCTGAAGAGATTGTTGATGCCATCGGTCGGGCGCTCGAGGATGCCGAACTCACGATCGACGACCTGGATCGGGCCGTCGTCGATCTGCTTGGAGCATGGGCAGGCGATCGAGTCATGCCCGCGTTCCAAGACATGTGGCCGCGGTGGCGGCAGGCCGTCGGCATGGCTGCTCACCGTGGCGTGCTGTGCTTCGGCCCGAACCGGGACCGCCGCGTGACTTATACCAATCCGCGCCGCTGGCTCCCGGGGTTTAGTCCGGCACCGGTAGACGAGGCCATTGGGAAGGTGATCAAGCGCTACTTGTACGCGTACGGGCCGGCCACGCCGAAGCAGTTCGCTCAGTGGATTGGTGCGCCGCGAGGGTGGGCGGCCGCTCAGTTCGAGCGGCACAATCGGAAACTGATCGAGGTTACGTTCGACGGCACGCCCGCGTTCGCGCTTCGCGGGGACACGGAGATGCCCCGTGCAGAGGAGGCCGCGGGAAGCGTCTTGTTACTGCCCTACTTCGACGCGTACGCGGTCGGCAGTCGCCCACGCGACCGGCTCTTCCCACGAAAGGCCGCCGCGCGCGCACTCGCCCCCTCTGGCCAGGCTGGCAACTTTCCAGTCCTGCTCATCGATGGCGTGGTCGCTGGCGTCTGGCACCAGCGTCGCTCCGGCCGGCGGATTGCGGTGACCGTCGAGCCGCTCACCCGGCTCGCCGCCGGTCAGCGCCAGACTCTCGAAACCCAGGTCGCCCGGATCGGCGAGATCCTCGAGGGCGAGGCCAGGCTCACTGTCGGAACTGTCACCGCCGGGGGACATGCCTGACGGTTGCAAGACGAAATTGTAGTTCTCGATCGGATCGGGTCCTTCGTCCATAAGCCAGGTATACGTCGCACGCTCGATGCCGTTACGGGGGATCGTGCTGGTCGCGTTGGGTGTCCGGCTGGCGATCGAGACGCGTCCCTGAAACTCAGCTGGTCCGGGAAGCCCGGGATAGCACCGTAAAGACCCGTTCCATGAACAGCTCAAACTCCTCCATGAAGTCCCGCAGAAACGCTTCAGTCGTCTCGTCGGTGACCTCGCCATCCTCCGAGATCAGACCCGGCGTGAATTGAATGTAGGCCTCTGGAGCATTCATCTGTGGCGAGTTGCAGAAGCTAAGGATGCTGCGCAGGTTCTGTTGGGCGACGGCGGTGCCGATCTTGCCGGGCGAGGCGCCAATAACGGCCGACGGCTTGCGGGCAAACGAATTCTTTCCCCATGGCCGGCTTGCCCAGTCGATGGCGTTCTTGAGGCTGCCCGGGATGTCCCGGTTGTACTCGGGGGTCACGAACAGCACTGCGTCCACCCCCGCGATCGCGTCCTTGAGGGCGCGTGCTTCAGACGGATAGTCGCTATCAAGGTCCCGGTTGTAGAGCGGCAGATCCTTGATCGGAATCTCGACCATGTTCCACTCCGGAGGCGCGAGTCGGACCAATGCGCGAGCGAGGATCCGATTGATTGAAACAGCAGAGAGACTGCCGATCATGTAGCCGACGGTGTAGGTCATAGGGTCTCCTTTGAGCGAACTTGCCTAGAGCTCTGGACAGATCCTGTCAGAGAGCTGGCCTAGTGTTTCGATCACCACGTGCTTGACCTGGCCAGCACACAGATCAGCGAATTGGCAGGTCGGGGCGGAAGCGTCAGCTTGAGAGGGCGGCGTCAGCTTGAGAGGGCAGCGTCAGCTTGAGAGGGCTTAGCCAGATGTTTGTGACTTCAGGACGTGCCCAGCCGCGGGGAGCGTCGGGAATCGCGCGCCGCCGCACGGAGAAGGAGCGAGCGGAGGCGTTACCGTTCCCTTCTCGGGGTTACCCGCTAGCGCCGACAGGTAAGTCATCGGGCAAAATCAGCTTGTAGAGCCACAGGGCTTGAGGACCGAGGAGGACTGTCATGTCAGGGCACGTTGCGACCGCGCAGTGCGAGATCGATGCACCGCCCGAGAAGGTATGGCGCGCGCTAACCGACCCCGAGCTCATCAAGAAATACATGTTTGGCTCAGAAGTGAAGACCGACTGGAAGCCCGGGAGCCCGATCACCTGGAAGGGCGAGTTCGAGGGCCGCGCGTACGAGGACAAAGGGGAGATCATTTCGTTCGCGCCCGAGCGGCATCTGGAGGTCACCCACTTCAGCCCGCTCACCGGCCAGGAGGACCGGCCGGAGAACTACCACCGAGTGCGCTACGAGCTGCAGCAAACCAATGGCGGCACGGCACTGCGGCTGACCCAGGACAACAGCAGCAGTGCCGAGGAGGCGGAGCACTCCGGAGCTAACTGGCAGATGATGCTTGACGGCCTCAAGAAAGTCGTTGAGCAAGAGGGCTGAGTGAGTCACCCACTTGACTCAACGCGCGACCGCGGAGCTCGGCTCCAGCATGATCACGGGGATTTCGCGAGGCGCAGCGCGCTGGTGGTACTGCTCCCACCACGGATACATCTGGAGACCACGGGCGACATATCGCTGCCGCTCCTCGCCTTTCAGCTCGCGGGCGCGCATCTTGACCGCCAGGCCCTGCCAGGTGACCACCGCATCCGGGTGCGCGAGCAGGTTGTGATACCAGCCAGGGTTAGACGTCCGGCCAAAGTTGGAAGCAATCAGAACCAGACGATCACAGTCCGGCAGCCCCAGCAGCGGGAGGGTGCGCGGCTGACCGGTGCGAGCACCCGTGGTCGTCAACATGACGATCGGAAGGCCGGAAATCCACGCGGAGAAGGTGGTACGCCCGCGACTGAGCCGGTAGAAACCGCGGTCGATGCGAGGCAGCGCCCGCGCCGGCACCATTGACATGGGGACGATCGCCGCAGCCTTTTGGACGAGACGGCGCAGCAGATCGGGACTCCGCTGCTCGAAATTGATCATGCTTTCTCTCCGCCGGCGGTTCGCTGACGGTTTCGTCAGGCCGATCGAACCACGCGCAGTTTGCCGCCAGGCTCGCGTTGCAGAGCCGGGACCGGCTGCACATCGACCGCGGGCGCCACGGCACCAGTCGACGTGACAGCAGCAATCAGCGCCTGGCGCAGCCGTTCGGGGACGTCTGGGGCGGCTTCCGGCGCCAGGACGACCTGAGCGTGCAGGCCGCGCCCGTCGTACACGAAGGAATACTCGCCAACCTCGGCGATGGGCGCGACAGCCGACCCCAGTACGGAGGGGTGGACCGCGACCGTCGCGCCATCCTGGCTGCGGAGATAGAGGATGTCCGCGGTACGCCCGTCGATGGAAACCAAGCATCGCCAGGCTCGACCCCCCGGGTTAGGGAGCGGGGACTCCACGACCGAGTCGGTCAGCTCGTAGCGGATGAGCGGCTGGGCGTAATTGATCAAGTTGGTTAGCAGGACCTTGGCGCCGGGCCGTCCAGGTGGGACCGCGCGGTTGTTCTCGTCCACGATCTCGACCACCACGACGTCCTCGGCGATCTCCAGCTCCGGATGTGCCGGACTGCTCGCGGCGATGGTCGGCGCCTCGGTCGCGGCGTAGCCGCTCACCGGCTCGATTCCCCAGGCCTCCCGGACGTGTCGGCGAACATCGGCCGTGAGCGGCTCGCTGCTGAAAAGAGCCGCGCGCGGCGCGATCCGCAGGCGCCCGGCGATCTGTTCTTCGGCGAGCGCTCTCCAGATGCCCACTGCTCCCAGGAGCACCTCAGGTTGTTGGGCGTTCAGTGCCGCGACCAGCGCGGGAACCGGAGTCGCGGCCGACATTGGGGGCGCCGGCACACCGGGTGGGACGAGCACCTGCCTGGTCACGTGGACCGGGCTGGGGCTGCCGAGCCCTGCAAACCGCGACCCGAGTCCGATTCCCAGGCGCATCATGGGCCGCGCGCTCGCCGCCCGCCAGGCCGCCGCCTCCTCGTTCGTGAACGCGATGATCGATCGCCGACCGGTGGTCCCGGAGGTGGTCGCCACTCGGTACGCACCGAGGAAGGACTGCGACGGGTCTGCGCTAGCGAGGTGCGCTCGTAGGTCGGCCAGCCGCAACTGTGGATCGGTGACGACCCGGTCGAATTCGGCCATCAGAGTGGCCTTCGATAACGTGGGCAGCTCGGCAAGCGGCCGTTCGGCCGCATCAGCGCCCAGCGCCTCCCGATAGTAAGGCGACTTGGTTGCGGCGTGCGCGACCAGCGCGCGTACTCGGTCCTGCTGGTACGCGAGGAGGTCGCCTCGGGTCCAGCGGTCCCGCTCCATCAGCTCCGCTTCGAGCATGGGTCACCTTTCCTCAAGACAGACCGATTTCTTGGCACGTCAGTATGTCTGATGGAGTTGGAGCCACATCGCCCCGCACGTCCTCTGCAATCGGGAGCAGGCCCATGACCACTGTCACGATCACCGAGGAGCCGCTTGCCCTCGAAGACCTGCTCGCCGTGGTCGACGGCGCGAAGGTGGAGCTCGCGGACAGCACTCGGGAGGCGATCGCCGCCAGCCGGGCGGTCGTAGACCGCGCTCTCTCCAGCCACGAAGCCGTCTACGGCCTGACCACGCAGGTCGGCCACGGCAAGGACACCCTGCTAACCGAAGAGGAGATCCGCGGCGAGCAGATGTTTCTCGTGAAGTCACACAGCGGCGGCGTCGGGCGGCCGCTGCCCACCTCGTTGGTACGCGCTGCGCTGGCCGTTCGACTCAATGGGATCGCCCGGGGCGGGTCCGGCGCCTCCCCTGCCGTCGCCGACGTGTTGGCCGCAATGCTGAATGCCGGCGTTCACCCGATCGTCCCGGAGATCGGATCGGTCGGGGCCGCCGATATCGGGCCGATGGCAGGGATGGCGCAGGTCGCAGTCGGGTTGGGCCGGGCCGAGTACCAAGGGGAGCTGCTGCCAGGCGGTGAGGCCATGCAGCGGGCCGGGATCTCGCCGCTGGTACTCAGCGGCAAGGATGGGCTGGCTTTGATCTCGGCAAACGGGGTGTCAATCGGCCAGGCCGCGCTGGTCGTCGTCCGGGCCGAGCGGGTGGTGGACGCGGCGGACGTCGCTGCGGCGCTCTCGATGGAGGCGACTGGTGCCAACCCGTCGATCCTGCATCCCGCCGTCGCCCGTGCCAAGCTGATCCCGGGCCAGGCGACGGCAGCCGACCATATCCGGAGCCTCCTGGAAGGAAGCGCGCTGCTCCAGCCAGGCGGGTTTCGATCGGTGCAGGACGCGCTGTCATTCCGGGTCGTTCCGCAGGTCCATGGGGCGCTGCGCGAGTATGTGGCGTACGCCCGGGCGGCAGTGACGTCCGAGCTGAACGCCTCGGACGACAACCCGCTGGTCTCCGTGCCGGACCAGATGATGATCAGCAACGGCAACTTCCACCCGATGGTGCTCGCCATTGCTTGTGATGCGCTACGGATTGCCCTCGCCCAGGTAGGGCAGCTCAGCGAGCGCCGGATGTCTCATCTCTGGGACGGGTGCATGCAGCAGATGAGCGGGCCACCGACGGAGGCGTTGTACGGGCTGCGACTGCGGTACACGGCCGCAGCAGTGTTCCCGGAACTTAAACAACTAGCCGCGCCGGCCACTTTGGACACGCCGCCACTGGACCTCGGCGTAGAAGACCATCACACCGCCGCGCCGCTGAGTGTCCGCAAGACTGACGCAGCCGTGGGTTTGCTCGAGGATCTGCTGGCGATCGAGCTGATGCTCGCCCGAGACATGATGGCGACCGCGCCGACCAAGCCTGTCCTCGGCGCCGGCACATCCGCTGTCCTTCGCATGGTGGAGGAGGCGATAGCGGTGGCGGATCCGCAGCCAGATGCAGTCCACCGGGCCCTTCGAAAGCACTTCCCAGTCAGGCCGGCGGGTGCGTCCGCAGCCAGCGCGCAAAGTGCGGCACAGTGAAGGCCAGCGTCCCACGCTCGGCGGAGTACACAAGGCCCTTTTTCAGGAGGGCATCGCGGGCAGGTGAGAGTGAGGACGGCTTGCGGCCCAGAACATCCGCGACATCAGTCGTCGAGACCGCTGCGTCGGGCGGGTGCTCGGTAGTCAGGCCCGCCATGGCGCGTAAATAGTCCCGCTCGGCAGGCGTCGCGCGCTCGTATCGGGAGCCGAAAAACCCCACGGCTAGCTCAGCCTCGGCCTCAGGTGCGGCCACTGCAACGTCGGCCGCGGTAATCGGTGAACCGGGTGCGTGATCCCAGGCCGCTTTCCCGTACGCCTGAACAAAGTACGGGTACCCGCCCGAAGTTGCGCCCATTGCCGTGAGTGCGTCGGTCGACCAGGTAGCACCCTCGCGTTCGGCAGGCGCCAGCAGCGCCCGCTGGACGCCGGCCGAGTCCAGGCGGTCAATTCGGACGTATCGGAACAGCCGCTCCGAGTACGACTTGGATGCTGACAGCACGCTGGGCAGATGTGGCAGCCCGGCGCCAACCACCATCAGCGGCGCACCGGTCTGGGACAGCTCATGGCAACTGGCGCAGAGCGCCGAGACGTCCTCAGGCGTCAGATCTTGCATCTCGTCAATGAACACGGCCACGCCCACGCCGACATCGGCCGCGAGGCCCGCCACATCGGTGAGCAGCTCGAGCAGGTCGATCTCCATGTCACCGGAGTCGGCGCGGCCAGTGCTCGGAGGCCCGTCGATCGCTGGCGTCCAGCGCTCGATGAGCTTCCCGCCGCGTGGGTTAGTGCGTAGCCCAAACGCCTTCAGCGTGGCCAAGACCTCACGCACTCGATCTGGCGCACGGTGCCGTACCGACAACTCGCGTACGGCGGCGTGCAGCGCCCCAGTGAGCGGCCGCCGCAGGCTAGTGTCAGGCCGGGCCTCAACCTTCCCGGTGCCCCATCCGCGGTCCAGCGCTTTGGATCGCAGCGCATTGAGCAGGACCGTCTTCCCGACTCCGCGCAGGCCAGTGAGCACGAGGCTGCGCTCTGGTCGGCCCCGCTCCACGCGCTCCAATGCGACGTCGAAGGCGATCAGCTCAGCGTCGCGGCCGGCAAGCTCCGGTGGACGCTGGCCCGCTCCAGGCGCGTACGGATTGCGTACCGGGTCCACGTCTCGGACCGTATCAGCCTGTCTAGCGGGAACCTTAGATTTCGTTAGACAACACTCGACGTGTCGCAGAGGGCCGGGCCAACGCGGCCCGACGGTTGGAGACGGTGGCTATCGTCGAGTGCACTGTGTCCAATTGCACTCTGACAGGCGGCCGCCAGATTCGCCTCCTTCGTCGCCCGCTACGTGGTCAGACTTCCACGCAGCACAGCCGCGAGCTCCTGCAGTCGGCGAAGCGTGCCGCCCGTCATAGTGCACTGTCCCACCGTTTCACCTGGAGAATTCATGAGCCTCATCAAGGGCCTTCTCAAGACCGCTGTCATGATCAAGCTCGCTGAGATCGCTCAGCGCGAACTATCCAAGCCGGAAAACCAGCAGAAGATCAAAGACGGCCTCCGCAAGGTGCAGCAGGCCGCCAAGTCTCGGCGCTGACGGCTACGTCGCTGGCGGGTAACGCGCCGGTCACGAGATGCGTCGCCTGGCAAACCTTTGGCGCAGGCCCAATAACACTCCAGCATCTATTGGCGACGACAGGGTGTACGCAGAGCCTTGCCGTCGATTAGGGTGAACCTGCTGAGACTGGTGGTACCAGTTGGACGCGGGCAGAACCTGACCCCGCGTCCCGGGCCGATCACCGTCAACGCTGTCGAAGGAGAGACCACGGGCGCGGCGGGGGCGCGAACTGTGGCGATGCTCGCTACGGTTTCTCTCGCCGCGTTCGTGGCAAGCGGCCGCCAGCCGATCCCGAGCGATGGTTTGTCATGGCCTACGATCCGCTGTCGCGGTCGGTCAGCACGAGCGGCGGTCAGCACGAGCGGTCGGTCAGCACGAGCGGTCGGTCAGCACGAGCGGGCCGTCAGCACGAGCGGGCCGTCAGCGGTAATGGCGACGGTGTGCTCGGCGTGTGCCCCTCGTGAGCCATCCCTGCTCCGCAAGGTCCATCCGTCGGCATCGGTGTAGATCTTGTCAGTGCCCTGGAGGAACCACGGCTCGATCGCGATCACCAGGCCGGGCCGGAGCAGCAGCCCACGGCCGCGCCGGCCGTTGTTCGGTACGTGCGGGTCGCCGTGCATCGTACGGCCCACACCATGCCCGCCGAACTCGGTGTTGATCTTGTAGCCCGCCTGCGATCCCACCCGTGCGATGGCAAAGGAGATGTCACCGATCTTGTTCCCGGGCTTCGCCGCCTCGATGCCGGCGGCAAGTGCCGCCTCGGCGGCTGCGATCAACTGCCGATCTTGTTCCCGGGACGAACCGACGATCACGCTGATCGCCGAGTCCGACACCCAACCATCCACCGATGCAGCGAAATCGAGGCTGATCAGATCGCCGTCGACCAGCTCGTAGTCGTGAGGCAGCCCGTGCAATACCGCGTCATTGACCGACGTGCACAGCACTTTGCCAAACGGGCTGGCCCCGAACGACGGGTGATAGTCGATGTAGCACGATTCCGCGCCGCGATCTTGAATCATCCGGTGCGCCAACTCGTCGAGCTCCAGCAGGTTCACTCCGACCTCGGCCCGAGCGATGAGCGTGCTCAATACCTCCGCGACGAACCGCCCGGCCGGTCTCATCTGCTCGATCTCGGTCGGCGTCCGATACTCGATCACTCTGAGATTCTGCACGGTCGGACTGCGTCCGACCAGAAAGGCGCGGAAGTCGCTGCGCTCCTGCGTTTGATTGGTTCCGTCCAACCAAGCCCGACTTCGCCGGGCGGTTGGACGGTCAACCGGTAATGGAGTCCTCGTAATCGCTGATCTCGGCCACCTTCCCACCTGACGGGCTGGTCGGGTCGAAGACGTAGTCGAGCCATTCCCGGGCCAGCCTGCGAGCAAGCTGAAGGCCGATCACGCGTTGGCCCAGAGTGAGAACCTGACAGTCGTTGGACAGGATTGACCGTTCCACGCTGAAGGAGTCGTGGGCGACTGTCGCGCGGATGCCAGGCACCTTGTTGGCTGCAATGGCGACGCCGATTCCCGTTCCGCACACCAGGATCGCGCGGTCAGCTTCGCCAGCCGAAATCCTCTTTCCCGCCTCGATTGCCACCGACGGATACGAGGACCCCTCGAGATCATCCTTGAACACACCAAGATCAACGACCTCGACCCGATCATCGGCCTGCATATCGGCAAGAATGTGGTCCTTGTAGTCGTAGCCGGCGCTGTCGCTTCCGACCAGCAGCCGAATGGGACCGCTCATATGTTTAGTCCTTCCTTGTCCATGGATTTTGTTGCTTCGGGAGTGGCAGCCTCGGCATCGCCGAACACATCACCGATCGCGGTGACGATCAGGCCGAGCGAGACCGCGCCCGGATCAGGGCTACCGACGCTGCGCTCTGCCAGTGGCCGGGCCCGCCCGATTTTCGGAACAAGCGATGCGGTCGCCTCCGCTGCGGTCCTGCAGGCGTCCGCCGCCGAACGCCACGCTTCGGAGAGCGGGGCCCCGCCGTCGACCTGCCCAACAAGCGTGTCGACGAAGGGGAACAAGGCGTCCAGCATGGTCTTGTCGCCGAGCTCGGCCTTGCTGAATCCCTGCAAGTGCTGAGCCGAACCCTGAACGGCATCAGCCAGACGCTTCGGGGTCACCGCCTCAGTATTGCCGAGT
>DATLPF010000191.1:0-15271 GCA_035535875.1 Propionibacteriaceae bacterium | reverse complement strand
GGCAATTTCGTTGAGCTGTCAGAGGCCGAGTGCAAGCAACTCTTGGCGCAGCACGCTGCCGGCCGGATCGGTTTCATGGCCGGCGACGGTCCGCAGATCTTGCCAGTGACCTATCAATACCGCAACGACAGCGTGATCTTCCGTACATCACCCTTTGGCGCTCTGGCGGGACTCGTCCGGCGAACCAGTGTCGCCTTCGAGATCGACGGAATTGACGAGCAGAACAAGTCGGGCTGGAGCGTTCTGGTACAGGGATTCGCGGAGGCGATGGCGCACGACTACCTGCTGACAACCGCCTGGGAGACAGGCCCGGTGCCCTGGGCGGACGGGGTCCGGAACCTGTTCATTGAAATCAAGCCGCGCAAGATCAGCGGCCGCTCGGTCGGGTCGGTCTCCCGCGACTGACCGTCGCCGACGCTGCGTGACCGAAGCTTGACCGATCGATCTTGGTGGGGCTGGCGCTGCCGCGCTACGCCACGTTCGCCCACGGCTTGAGTAGCTCCAGGAGCCAGCCTCGTATCGGGAACTCCTGCCTTGCCACAACAGTCGCCGGCGCGTCCTGCAGGGCGCTCTCCCAGGCCATCGCACGAGTCAGGCAGCCGGTGCTCCGGGCCAGCTCCATCCAGCGCAGCAACTCGTCGCGGCTGCCCAAGCCGGTGAAGGGCTCCAGGTAGGCGTCCTGAATCCGCAGCAGATGCGGGTCATCCATCCGGCGATCCTCGCGCAGCGCCCCTGCGTGGAAGGCGATCGAGTTCAAGGTGGCAAGCATCGTTCCGAAGGGGTGCCCAACGCACGCGTCACCCCAGTCAATAATCCGGACCGACGACAGGTCGTCCGCCTCCCCTGGCCAGCACACGTTGTTGGAGTGCGGGTCATCGTGCTGCAGGCTGTCCGGCACCGGCGATGCGGACAGTTCAGCGCACCGGTCGTCGTAGCTGGGGAGCAGGCTGTCGAGCGCGGAGGCTTCCTCACGGGTCAGCCCGCCATCCTCGGCGGGCCGGACCGCGAGTTCGTCGAGCAGCCGCCGGTACTCCAAGGGCAGCTGTACGGGACCCCGGTCCGGGATCCCAGTGGTCAAGAGGCGGAGTCTGTGCTCGGCTAGGAAAAGCTGCGCTTCGGCGTATCGAGGTAGCAGTCGTTCCCAGTACCTCCCCAACGCGTCCGGCTCAGCGATCGATCTGAGCGCCGGGCCACCGTCCCTGGTGAGCGACCATGCCCGGGCGTCGTCGTAGGCAAGCACCTCCGGCGCCAGGCCCGGACGGAGTTGGCCGAGCAGGGCTACCAGCGCGGCTTCGTACGCCGTCCCCCGGGCGTTCACCTTGAACCAGACGCGACCCTCGGTCGTCTCGAACCGGATGGTGGTCGACCAGACACGGACATGCGACTGCTCCCACTCGCCAGTAAGCCTGCTGCCGCGCGGTGCGAGCTGCTCACCAATCCAGGCCCTTGCCTCCTCGACGAAGGCGCTGCTGGTCCACAGCGCCACCGCATCTGGGGCCGTCCGCTCAGCGCTCAAGGAGTGCCTTGAGGGTCGCCAGGTCCGTCCGGATCGCCGTCGCGTCTGCCTCATAGTCGTCGTCCGACTGGTCCGGCCGGCGGAGAAGGGTGAACACCACCTCGCAACCGGCGCCGTGGCCAATCACCCGCATTGGGTTGTTGAACGTGGTCCCATCGGACAGCTTGACCTCGTGGTCGACGACGAAGTACGGGTTCTCCGGCACAAAGGTCACCTCGACCTCACCCATCGGTGACTCGGCGAACCAGCGCCCGTCCCGCTGCTCGATCGATCCACTGAGCCCCGCCGCCCAATGAGGAAGGTTCGCCGGTTTCGCAACGTACGCGTAGACCTCGGCAGCCGGCCGCTCAATGTAGGTGCTGAGGTGTTGCGACTCGCTCATCCCCCGACCCTAGACTCGGAGCGCTGCTCTCGCTCCGCTTCATTTGCTTGGTCTCCGCATCATTCTGGAGATAGTGCGAGTCCAAGTAATCGACGCGGAGTGGTGGGAGAGCGTAGCTCAGGCAAAGACCATGCGGGCAATTTGAGTGGACGTGTCGAAGTTCTCGGTTAACAGATTCTTGGTCACGGCCAGCGACGTGCCGGTCGCGGTATCAGCGCCGGCCCAACTGCCTCCCGCGCCGCCCATCCCGAACGTGGTCTCCGAGTGCTCCTCAACAAACGGCGCGCCCATCGCGTAGCCGAGACTCCATCGCACCTCGTTCCCAAAGACCTCATCTTGGCCTTCGACTGCCATCTTCGAAGCCGCCGCCAGCCGCTCCGGGCTGACCAGCCGGACCCCATCGACCTCGCCAATCAGCGCCGCGTACATCTTCGCGATCGCTCGTGCCGAGGTCTTTCCGCCTGCAGGAATGTCCGCACCGATCGCTTCCGGGTTGTTGCCGAAATCGGCGGTTGGGAACAACGACATGGGCGCAGCGCGGAACATCGGCAGATCATCGGGCAGCTGCATGCTGGACCAATCGACCTCACTTGGCGCACCGACCAGCGTCGCCAAGGAGCCTCGCTTGTCCTCCGGCATTCCGAAGAAGATCTCATCGGCGAACTCGAGCGGCGCAGCGAGCCGGTTACGCAGCACGTCAGCCAGCGGCAGGCCGGTGCTGCGACGTACGATCTCGCCGGATAGATATCCGAACGTGTAAGCGTGGTAGCCCGTCTTCGTGCCGGGCTCCCACCACAACTCGGCATCCTCAAGAGCGCGAGTCATCGTCTCCCACGTGCAGAGATCTGAAAGCGTCGAGCTGAGCGGGATTCCCGGCACACCGGCGGTGTGGGTCAGCACGTGCCCTACGGTGACGCCCTCCTTACCGTGCGCACCGAACTCCGGCCACAACTCCACAACGGGTGTGTCGTATCCGAACGCGCCTCGATCGACCTCCTGATGCACCAGCGTCGACATTGCTCCCTTACCGATAGAGAAGTTGTAGAAGACGGTGCCCGGCGTGACCGGCGGTCCGTCCGGAGCGACCACACCGGCCACCGCATCAACCACCTTGACGCCATCGCGGTACGCCACAGCCTGAATGCCCAGTTCCGCCCCGCTGGCTACCAGCTCGTCCAGCGTCTCCTGTACCTGCTCCTGGATGTCGCTCATGGAATCCCCTCCGTAAGTGGTGCTCACCCTTTCTGACTGCGTTTGGCGCAGGAAATCATCGGCCCGCTTGTGCTGCTGGCCGCGACTCGAGCCACGACATGTGGACAAAAGGCGGGGTGCCCGGGCATTGACGAGGCAGTATGACGGAGTGGCCGCGACGCCGCTGCCTGGTCGCACTACGCAGACTGCAAGCCGTGCGTCGCTTGGCCGCGCTCAGCTGCAGGTGCGATGGGATCGAGTGAGCGTGCTCGTCGCACTGGTCGCGGTGCTCACCATGGTGCTCGCCCACACCATCGTCGTTGCAGTCCGTGATGACGTACGAGCTCCAGAGATCAATCCAGCACCCATTGAGGCCGCCGACCAGATGGTCGACACCCCGCAAAAGTGCCCCCCGCCCACGAGCGGCATCATCCACACCGCCCCGCCCATCCGAGCCGAAGCCGGTGCTTCACCACGGACCGTGGCACTCACCTTCGATGACGGTCCAGGAGCGGCGACGCCGCACGTGCTCGATGTGCTGCAGAGGGCTGGCGTGCATGCCACCTTCTTTGTCATAGGTCAAGACGCAGCCGCCAATCCAGAGATGCTGCGAAGAATCATCGCGGGCGGCCATGCGCTAGGAGATCACTCGTGGTCGCACCACATCCCGAAAGCGGCAGCCGGTTGGAACCGCGGCAAGCTGGCCCGGGAGATTGAACACACTCGTCGCACAATCGTCGATGCCACAGGGCTCGAGCCATGTCTGTTCCGTCCGCCAGGCGGAATCGTGAAGGGCGCGGGGTCTGTGACTCACGCCGCCGGTCTCTCAACGGTCTTGTGGTCGGTTGACACACGCGACTGGTCAGTCCCGTCCAAAGGCGCCAGCACGTTCGCGAGTGTCATCCGGAAGCGAGCCGCGCTCGGGCTCACCCAGGAGCATCCGGTGATCTTGCTTCATGACGGCGGCGGCAATCGCGCGGCGACGGTCGCCGCTCTCCAAGAGATGATCAATGACTACCGCGCCCATGGATACCGATTTGTCACCTTGAACGAGCCGAGGTAGCAAGTGCAATTAATCGCCTTTGTGTTCTAATAGATGTGTGAGGTTTGAGGCGCGACACATCGGCAGCGGGCGGTGGGGCGTCTACGACGGAGGCGTGATGGGCTGGCGCGCTGTCGATCTTGGCGAGGACGAGGCTAGCCAGATGGCGATGGATATGGATGTCGTCTACAACCAGTACGGGCAGCGGACACCAGACGAGCGGCGCGAGGTGCGGCCGCCGATGGAGGTTGAAACGGCAACGTGGTCCGCAGCGGGCACTCTGGACTATTGGGTACGCGAGCGCGGCGAATGGTGGGGACGCGTACGCGGGACGGATGGACGCCCGCTGTGGATCAAAGCCAGAGATCTGAGGCGTACCGATCAATAGGCCTTCGGTCAAGGCGTTTCATGATCACGATGTTCACTCACGCCCGGTGGTAGCCGCCAGCAGGCGGCGAGCGCGGCGGCCGAGATCGTTGAGATCGACCCGCCCAGCCTCCGCTGCGGCAGCCAGCCGCGATGCCAGATCCAGTGCCTCATCAATCAACGGCGCCTCTGTCGCGACGGCCTCCTGGCCCATGTCACGCAGAATCGTCACCTCGGTGCGCGCGGCGATGATCGGATCCTTGATGCCCTCAATCCAGACCTTGGTGCGGTGGCCGTCCCCTCGGTCCTCTCCCAGCAGCGGCTCCAGCGCGTAAATGCGGTCTGATCGCGCGAACTTCCCGAAGCCGAGTGAGACCATGCGCGGTTCTGACGCCACGATCCGATCATGTCAGCCCGCATCCCGGCATGTCACTCGGGACTATGCCGCAGTGGACGCGTCTCAAGCCGAGTGAGCTCGATCGGCCGACGAGGTCGTCCTCAGCTGCCACCATTTGTTCAAACGGCCTACGAACCCCCTCGTGATCAGTTAGTGTGATTCGCGTTTCTGATCACTGCCGAATGGCATTGTCCAGCGCGACACGCCGACATTTTGGGGCGGTCTTCACCGCCTTGGGGCGCCGTATGATCAAAACTGATCACATCAGTCACATGCTTCACTCCATCACCGTCGAGCAGGGGGATTCGACATGACCTTTACCGCGGAGCCCAAATCTGACAACCGCGTAGACCTGTGGACCCAGGTGAGCGTGGCCGGGGTCAAGTATCTGCGCCTTCCGCTGCGCAGCCGATGGCTGGACGCGACTGATGATCTGGTGCTGGCACTGAAGGAGAACCTCAAGCTGGCTCGCCCTGGCGACACCATCGGTGTGAGCGAGAAGGTTGTCATTCTGCTGACCGGCCGGACGGTGGACATCAGCACCGTGCAACCTGGTCGGCTAGCTCAGTTCCTGGCCGCTCATGTCCGCCCGCGCACCGATTCAAAAGGGCTAGCGGTCCCCGAGAAGATGCAGTACGTCGTGCGTACTGTCGGCTTGAGGCGGATCATCCCCGCGGCAATCGGCAGTGCCGTAACTCGGCCGTTTGGGGTGCGGGGGACGTTCTATCGGCTGGCTGGATCCGTCGCCCGAGATGTTGACGGCGGGCGCCCGCCGTACGAGCACGTGATCTTCCCACCCTTGGATGCCAAGGTCGCGCAGAAGATTTGTGCCGATCTCGAGCGGGCGCTGGACATCGGCGTCAGCATCGTGGACCTCAATGACTTCGGCGGCTCAATCCGCGCAGTGTCTCCACGATCGCTGTCTGAGGAGACGCTGTCAGCCGTGCTCAGCGACAACCCGTTGGGCCAGCGGCTTACCAGCACGCCATTCGTCCTGGTTCGACCTGCCTGAGCGAAGCTCAAGCCCGTTTGACTGCAGCCGGAACGCTCATCGTCGCCGGCGCGCGACCACGTCGATCGCGTCGGTGAGTAGGCGCCGTTCCGGCGCACGCAGCGCATACAAGATCCCGATGAAGACCCCAAGCAGGGTCAACCCCACCGAGGACACCAACACCAGCTCGCTGACCAGGCCCGTACCTACAACGGGAGCGAGCAGGCGGTAGACCACAGCGCCGGCGGCGGTGCCTGCTGCGGCCGCAAGGGCCGTCCGGCCTACGATCACGGGCAACGACCTCAGATCGACGGCGTCGTGGCGCCGGCCGAGCAGCCAGGTGTTGGCCACAGCCGCGAACAACACCGACAGCGAGGTCGAGGCGGCCAGTCCGGCGATTCCGAAGGTGAGACCAAGGGTGAAGTCGCCGACCACGTTGATGGTCATGGCGAAGACAAACACCAGCACGGGCCGGCGCGAGTCGCCGAGCGCATACGAGGCACGCACCACCATCTCGCGCCAGCCGAGAGCGAGTAGAGCGGGTGCGTACCACAACATCGCGGTCGCCGTCCGCTGTGTGTCGGCGGGGGTGAAGCTGCCGTGTTCGAAGAGCAGAGCGACCAACGGGACGGCGCAGACGATCAAGAAACCCCATACCGGCATCAACACCGTGGCCACCGTTGCCAAGCCGCGACCAACTAGCCGCCGCATCTCCACAAGATCATGGCGGCCGGCGGCCGCACCGAACGCCGGATAGAGCGCAGTCAGCAGCGATGCGACGAGTAACGTCTCCCCGAGCGAGATGACCCGCCAGGCATAGCTCAACGCCGAGATGGTTCCCTCGCCGACCATCGAGCCCACGGCCCGGTCGACCATGGTGTTGGCATTGCCGAGGGCGCTGCCGACCAGCAGTGGCGGAATCAATCTGGCGATCGTTCTGAAGCCCGGATCCTTGATGTCGAACGATGCGCGCAAGCGCAACCCCAGGGCACGAATCGGGACCAGCTGGCACAGCAACCGGGCTCCGGAGCCGACGACGAACCCGACCGCGAGGGCATAGACGCCGTAGCGAGGGCCGAAACCGACTGCCGCCACAATCATGATCAGGTTGAATGGCACGCCCTGCATCGCAGACCAGAAGAAACGACGATGTGCTTCCGCTGCAGCCGCGAGCAGGTTCGTGCCCGATATCAATACGGTCGCAATCAGCACGATGCGCGTGAGCGAAGCGGCCAACTCTGCCTGTGCACCCTTGAAGCCGGGCGCCAGCACGGCTACCACCGAACTCGCGGCCAGCGCCATGATCAGCGAGCCGAGGCCGAGGACCAACAGCGTCACCGTCAGTACGACGGACAGGGTGTGAGCTGCCTTGTTGGAGTCGCCTTCTGCACTGTTCTGCGCGGCCAGCACCGGCACGGTCGCTTTCGCCATTGCACCGGCGACCAATGCCAGCACCAGATTCATCAGCCCCTGGGCCACCAGATAGGCATCGAGTTGAGCGCCGGCGCCGAACACACCCGCTATCACGACATCACGGAAGAAACCGAGAACGGCCGAAAAGGCGGTCAGTCCGGTCACCAGCGCAGCCGCTTGGGCGATCCCCGACCGTGCCTTCACGCTTAGCAACATAATGCAGCTAGGACGCTTCTACGGGCCGCGAACACTGGGTGGAGCGTGGGGCCAACCGAGAGAGTGGTCACAAACCACAAGGAAATCGGCGCAGCTGATGGGGTCTGCGACCACTTAGCCGAGTACTGCTAGCCGCGGATGTCGTCGTCCTCGCCGTAAACCACGGTTTCCTGCTCGACCAGATCGGCGTCGTCGACCTCGCGGATGCCTCGGCCGATGTTCGCAGGCACGGCGTCCGACTCGGCCTCGGCCAGCGGGTCGACGTCGGTTGCCTGTTCGGCCCAGTCTGCCTCGGGCACTTCAGTGGGCGGGCTGTCAGGGCTGGAAGTGGTCATGGCGCTCCTTGACGGTCATCTTTGTCGATCAAGGTCTGATTCTCACCTTATGCCTCGCCAAATAATCCGATTGCGCAGCCCACGACCGGTGCCTAGTCTGATCAAGGACTACATCACCGAAGCGATGTACTGATCACCACGAGAGGAGGTGCTTGCCTTGTACATGATCATGATGACTCCGAAGGCGTGGCTTAGCTGTGCTCACGCCGATTGGCTGAGCGCGCCTCTCGACCACGTCGCGTAGCGCGCCTCTCGACCACGTCGCTTAGCGCGCCAGTCCACTCCGGAAACATCCTTTTCGCTCAGGTGCATGGGCGCTTGTTGTGCGCCCTCCACCTAGTCGACTACGCCCACATCACTTGCCTGCAAGGAGAAACAGCCATGTTTGACGATGAGTACCGACGGCAGCAACAAGTCCGCCGTGAGGCTGCGGAGCGCTACGCCCTCATGGTGGCGATAGCGGTGCGCAAGGCTCCGGCCAAGCGCGTACGCCAGCAGCGGCGCGCTGTCCGCCGGGCACGCGCATCCGTTGCCAAGCCCGCATGATGAGCAAGCGGCCCGTGTTGGAAACGCAGGTGCGCGTGCGTTTCCAACACGCCGGGGCCACACCGAAGCATCGATTAGCGGCGCCGGCGCGCCGTCCCGAAGATGCTACGGACGATCTCCGTCCCGGCCGTTCGTGCGAACTGCTTGAACGCACTCGAACCGGTGATCTGCTCTACCACTGACTTCTCCCGGCGCTGCGTGCTGCGCGATTGCGACCGCGCGCCCGCCTGCGCCTCACGCTCAGCCTGGGCCTGGCCCTTCGCCCGCTCCTTCGCTTCCGCATCGGCCCGAGCCGCGGCCTCCGTCTCCAGACGCTCACGCTCGGCCGCCTCGGCTCCCGCCTGTAATTCGCGGGCAAGTTTCTCGTACGCCGAGTCCCGATCAAGCGGCTGCCCATACTTGGCCATCAATGCCGATGCCGCGATCCCCGGACGCAGCACCTCGTCTGGCGTGGGGGCCATGAGCGACTCAGGTGCCCGCATTCGCGTCCAGGCGACGGGTGTCGGTGCGCCGTCGGGATCCATCACCGTGACGACGGCCTCGCCGATGCCGAGCTGCTGCAGCACCTCACTCAAGTCGTAGTGCGACTTGGGAAAGGTGGCGACGGTCTGCTTGAGAGCCTTGGCGTCGTTCGGGGTATGGGCGCGGAGCTGGTGCTGCACCCGCGACCCGAGCTGTGCCAACACATCCTCAGGCACGTCTTCTGGCGTCTGCGTGACAAAGAAGATGCCGACACCCTTTGAGCGAATCAGCCGCACAGTCTGCGCGATGGCGTCCAAGAAGGCCTTGGACGCGTCGTCGAACAGCAGGTGCGCTTCGTCGAAGAAGAAGACCAGTCTCGGCTTGTCGACGTCCCCGACCTCAGGCAGCTCGTGGAACAGGTCGGCAAGCAGCCACATCAAGAAAGTAGAAAAGACCGCGGGCCGGTCCATCAGGTTCGGCAACTACAGCAGCGAAACCACCCCGCGCCCGTCCCGTGTCACGCGCAGCAGGTCGGCGGTGTCGAACTCGGGTTCGCCGAAGAAGGCGTCGGCCCCCTGGTCGGCGAATGTGATCAAGGTACGCAAGATCACGCCCACCGTGGACGTGCTCAGGCCACCGATGTTCTTCAGCTCCGCCTTGCCATCATCACTGGTGAGATAGCTGAGCACCGCCCGCAGGTCCTTGAGGTCAAGCAAGGGCAGCCCGGCCTGGTCGGCGTAGTGGAACACCAGACCAAGTGACGACTCTTGCACCTCATTGAGTCCGAGCACCTTTGACAGCAGCACCGGCCCAAACGAGCTCATGGTCGCCCGCAGCGGCACGCCGTTGCCTTGACCGCCGAGTGCAAAGAACTCGGTCGGACAGGCTCTCGGCTGCCAGTCCTGGCCGATCTTCTGGGTACGCGCCAGCAGCTTGTCGTTCGGCTGGCCGGGCGAGGCGATGCCGGACAGGTCCCCCTTGATGTCCGCGGCAAAGACCGGCACGCCGGCAGCCGAGACCTGCTCGGCCATCAATTGCAGCGTCTTGGTTTTGCCGGTGCCGGTGGCACCAGCGACCAGCCCATGCCGGTTGAGCATGCTCAGCGGGATGCGGATCACCGCTTGTGGAATGGCTACGTCGTTTTCCATCAACACGCCGAGCTCGATGGCTGGCTCGTCGAAGGTATATCCCTGAACGATTCGTTGCACATCTTCGGAGAGTTGCTCAACAACGGGTTCAGTCATGTGCCAAATCGTAACGACGCACCATGGAGTTGCTCTCCCAAACTTGATTAGAGTGTCACAGTGATTTTCAAGCGCGTCGGAGACGTACGCCCGTACCCAGATCATGGTTACGTCCAGAAGCAGTGGGCGGCCATCGCCCCGCACCAGGTGCGCTTGGACCAGCTCGTTACGACGAAACGGACGTTGGACCTGGAGGCGCTCCTCGAAGAGGACTCAACCTTTTACGGCGACCTGTTCGCGCACGTCGTGTCGTGGCGCGGAGAGCTCTATCTCGAGGACGGGCTGCATCGAGCGCTGCGGGCGGCCCTCCAGCAACGGCAGACCATGCATGCGCGCGTGCTTGACCTGAAGTAACGCCGAACTCCAGGTAGGCTCTCACCGCAACGGGGGGTAGTCGGGCACGGGAGGAGCTCGGGGAACTCACGCATCGGGGCCGCTGCGGAGGTAAAGGAGTTTCGACGTTGATCGGTCGGATCTTCCGTGTGATACGAACCCCGGTCACGCTCCTGATCTTGTTCGGCGTGCTCTTGTACGGAGCTTGGTGGGGCTACAACAACATCATCAAGCCAATTCCGCCGCTGCCGCCCGAGCCGTGTGTCGAGCAGAGTTTGCCCAAAGGTCAGCTGAACGCCAGTCAGGTCGTTATCAAGGTGTACAACGGCGGCGACCGCAAGGGTCTGGCGGCCGATGTGGGCCGAAACCTGCGAAGCAAGGGTTTCCGAGTCGTCCTGACAACCAACACTGTAGAGAAGATCCAGAAAACCGTCATCGTCGGCGCGGATGTGAACAATCCTGAGGTGTTGTTCGTCAAGTCCTTCTTCAAGGAGGCGAACATACGCACAGACAAGCGGGTTGACCGAACGGTGGACGTGCTCGTTGGCAACAAGTACGGCGGCTTCAACAAAGGGGCCAAGACCACGTACCAGGTCGACACCAATACGGTGTGCCTGCCCTCCCAGACGGCGAGCCCAACCCCCGAAGCGCTGGGCGGCTGATCGAGGCTGCGGCCGTTGTTTCAGTGCAGGTCGGCAGTCCGCTGGCAGAGACAATCGGAAGCGGTGCCCACACGGCGGGGTGCATAGAGAGGCTTCGACGAGGCGAGAGCGCCGGAATTCCTGACTGCATGCGAGGGGCGCAGCACGCTACCCTCGGCGAAGCCTTCCCCCTTGATGCGTCACTGGGAGGATGAATGACGACGTAGCCCGATGAGAACGGCATTGTTGTTCAGCTGGTCAGCAACCGCAGGATGAGGCAAACGAGGTCATCAGACGCCTTGGACTGGGCGGCATCGAGCCACCGCCTGTCAACGCCGAAGGCGTCTCCGATTCCGAGGAGAGAATCGACACGCGCTCGATTCTGCAACGACGATTGGGTGTTGCGCGATGGACAAGCGGTTAGAAGGCTAGGTTCAGCTGATGTCGACGATGACAGAGCGGTTGCTGGAGGCGCTGAACTCCCATGACGCCGAGCAAATGGCGGCCCTGTTTGCCGATGACTACCAGAGCTCTCAGCCGACGCACCCTGGGCGCGCCTTAAGCGGGCGGGCACAAGTTCTCAAGAATTGGACGGCAGTCTTCGAGGGTGTGCCTGACTTAGTTGCTGATCTGGTTTCCTTCTCGATCAGCGGCAACACCGAATGGACCGAGTGGTACTGGCGCGGGCGGCATCTGGACGGCTCGCCATACGCGATCCGAGGGGTCATCATCCTGGTCGTTCACGACGACCTGGTAGCTGAGGCTCGGCTGTACATGGCACCGGTCGAGACATCCGGAGAAGACATCGACACGGCTGTACGCGAGCTCTACAAACGACCCCCCGCCGAGACTGCCTGATCCAGGTTCGGCTGATATCCGGAGCAAATAACGTGCATCCGGGCAATGCGGCCGTCGTTGCCAACATCGAAGTAGGCCCGCTGCTCGACGATGAACGGCCCATCGGCATTGCGCACTGAACGGCCCATCGGCATTGCGCACACGGAAGCGACAGTCGACGCGTTCGCGATCGGCCACGTGGCCAGGCTCGACATAGTCGATGCTCTCGATCACATCCTCCAGCTCAAACCACTGATAGAGCGCTTCGTGTACGACCCGATGCGGCGAGTCCGCTTCCCAGAAACGTCCGGGTGTCATGCCACGGAAAATCACGTCGGCAGCGAAGAGTGCAACGAGGCGGTCGGTGTCCTTGACAGCTAGAGCGGCCACAAATCGAGGCCCAAGATCAGTCATTCGTCACCCCCTGCTCACAGTGAGACTACCGAGCAATTTCACTCGATCGCGCCCCGAGCGCGGGTCGCCCATCAGCCCTTTGCCGTCTCAAGATGGTTAACGAGTGTCGGAGGCGGCTTCAGAACACCCGTGTGCCGCCTTGGGACGACTCGCGTCCAATCAGAGGCGACGACCGAGACTACTTCCTGCTGCGCAGCTGCTTCACTCCCGCGCGCCCGAGAGCCAGCCAGCGAGCCGACCGCGACGCCCGACGGCTCGGAGGCGTTCCTCGGTGTTGTCACGCTGGTCTTCAGGTGTCACGATGAGCAGCTCGTCGCCAACCTTGATCCGCTCCCGGGCATTTGGAAAGAAGGGCCGCTCGTCTCGAATGATCAAGGACACCACGGTGTCCTTGGGAAGCCGAAGCTCGCCTACTTCGACACCGGCCAGCCGCGACTTGGGCGGGATCCGAACCTGCAATAGATCAGCAGAGATCCTGTCGAGTGGCGCAACCTCTACCTCGACATCCTGCGCAGTCTCGTCGTCGGCCAGCCCGAGTCTCCGGGCGACGAAGGGCAGCGTCGGACCCTGCAGGCAGGTGAAGACGATGACAAAAACGAGCACCACATCGAAGAGGAACTCCGCACCTGCGACTTTCTGCGCGAGCGGAATTGTGGCCAGCACGATCGGCACGGCTCCGCGGAGGCCCGCCCAGGAGAGGAACACCTGATGACGCACCGGAATCTTGAACCACGCCGCACATGCCACGACTGAGGCAGGGCGGGCAACAAGTGTCAGGAAAAGGCCTGCGGTGACCGCGATCAAGGCGGCGCGCAGAGTGACCCGGTCTGGAAAGGCCAGCAGTCCCAGCATGACAAACAGGCCGATCTGGGCGATCCAGCCAATTCCTTCGACGAATGAGCGGGTTGCAGCACGGTGCGGGAGCTGAACGTTCCCGAGGATGAGAGCGCAGACATACACGGCCGCGAAACCGCTGGCGTGAATGAGCGCGGTGATGCCGTACGCAAAGATCGTCCAGACCAGGATTGAGAGTGGGTAGAGCCCGGAGGATGGCAGTGCGACGCGACGCAGAATCTGCGCACCTAGCCAGCCGAGGCCGCCACCGATGATCAGGCCGCCGAGCAGTTCGAGCAGGATCAAGCCGATGAGACCCGGAATACCAAACTCGACTGGGTGGCCCATGGCAAACGAGCTCGCGAGCATCACGAGCAGCACGGTCGGCGCATCATTGAGGCCCGACTCCGCTTCCAAGGCGCCTCGCAGCGAGTGCGGGATGGGAACATTGCGGAGCACAGAGAAGACGGCAGCAGCGTCGGTTGGGGACGCCACCGCGCCCAGTAGCACCGCAATCCACAGCGGCAATCCGAGGACGTAGTGCCCGAAGAGGGTCATCAAGCCCACGCTGATCCCGACGCCGACTGTGGCCAGCAGGGCCGCCAAGATGGTCATGGACCTGAGGTCGCTCCACTTTGTGGTGAGACCGCCCTCGGCGAGAATCACGACCAGCGCCGCAAAGCCGAGCGCCTGCGCCAGCTCGGCATTGTCGAATGAGATCCCGATGCCGGATTCACCCATCGCCATGCCGAGACCAAGGAACAGCAACAGTGACGGCAGACCGACCTGAGCGCCGATCCGGGCGGCGATGATGGCGGCGATCAAGACGACGGCACCCACCAGGAGGATGGCGTCGATCTCAATCATGCGCACATCCTTCCGGACCTGTCGGCTGACCGCGACATGCGGACAGCCCGGGCCGGACGACGCATCGACGGCTGTATGTCCGCCGAGCAAGCAGCTAGACGATGGCTAGCGGAGCGCGTCCATGAAACTGATGCTTGGGGACTCTGACCGCCGTGATCTCACTCAGTCGTCATCCTCGTCCAACCCCACCAGCCATTCTTTGGCATCGTGGACCTCGTCGGTGTCGAACACCTTGATCTCACCCGGAATGAGCCAGCCAAAGGCCTTCACGCTGTGCTCCAACCAATCGGCGTCGGAGACGATAGCGATCCTTTTCCACGCCTTGGCGTGTTGTGCCCACAGTTTCGTGTCGGCCCACACAGCGCCGGGTGAGTATGACTCGAAGTCTTCGCCCAAGATGTAGAGCAGCCGCACATCATGACGTTCCACTGCCGCATTGACCGCCGGGAGAAGCACATCGCGGTAGTCGTCCTCGGTCACCTTTCCCACGGCTTCGAGACCGATTGTTCCGGGAGGCATGTCTTTGATGATCTTGATCATTTCGCTCTCCATCGGACACTGGTACAGGGGTTGGACTGGAACGTCCTTCTAAAGACTCACGGCGGCGGGATGTGGACTCCGCTGCAGCCCGGAGACTACCGAAGGTGCCGCGGGGGGCGCGAACCGGAGTCATCAACACTCCATAAGTCCTGCTGCGCCTCTCTTGACAACAACCCGGTTCAAGGTGCATTCTCCTAATTATGTTAGATCTCCCTAAGCGTAATAGGGTGGCTGAACGTCGTGAGGCTACACGCGGGGAGATCCTCGAGGCCGCCTGGGAACTTGCGCAGCAGCAAGGCTTGGCCGAGTTCACGCTGCGCGATCTTGCTGAACGGGTGGGCATGCGTGCGCCGTCGCTCTACAGCCACTTTGAGTCCAAGAACGCGATCTACGACGCGATGTTCGGCCAGGCGTGGAGCGACTTCGAGCGGATCGCCCTGGCCGAGGTCACCGAACTCCCACAAGCTCCCCGAACGGCGATCCGCCGAGTTGCGCGCGTGTTCTTCGACTTCGCAGTCGCCAACCCCGCACGCCACCAGCTCATGAACCAGCGCACGATCCCCGGTTTCGTACCTAGTGCGGAGTCCTACGCACCCGCTGTGCGGGTACTGGAGCTGGGAGAACAAGTCTTCCGCAGCCTGGGTCTGACCGACCCGTCCGACAACGACATCTGGGACGCGATGCTCGTCGGCATGGTCAACCAG
>DATLPF010000190.1:0-52443 GCA_035535875.1 Propionibacteriaceae bacterium | reverse complement strand
CGAACCGCGCTGGGCGAACACGACCGTCCTCTCCGGTGACCTCGCGGCTGCCATCGGCGAGCTGAAAGCCAAGCCGGCGGGTGAGCTGCAGGTGCACGGCAGCGGTGCCCTGATCCGATGGCTGCTCGAAAACGACCTCGTCGACGAGATCAACCTGCTCATCGTCCCCGTGGTCCTCGGCCAGGGCACGCGGCTGTTCCCCGACGCCGGCCCGGACACAGCGCTAGACCTGGTCGACTCGCGAGCCGACTCGAAGGGCGTAACGATCCAGGTCTACCGGCCTAACGGGCGCCCGCAGTACGCCGACTGAAGCACGTGACATAGGTGCCACAGTCAGTGAGAGTCGATCATGAAGGCCGCCCCCGGGAGATCTCCCTGAGTGCGGCCTTCTCCCGCTCCGCGTCGGCCAGCAGCCGCTTGAGCGTGGCGTTCTCCCGCTCCAGGTCTTTGAGCCCACTTGGCGTTGTCGGCGTTCATCCCGCCGAACTGGTTGCGCCACCGGTAGTACGTCTGCTCGGAGACCTGCAGCTCACGGCAGACGTCAGCGACGCCCTTGCCCTCGTTCAGCATCCGATCAGCGGTCGCCAGCTTGCGCACGTCCTGCTCCGGCGTGTGCTTCTTCCTCGTAGCCATGTTGATGTCGAGCCTTCCTGCCCACAACGTGGGCGCAAGACTCTCAAACGACCTGGATCAACTAGCAGGGGTCAGGCCACGTTGAGCCATCTGATGTGTCCTTGTGTAGTGACGGACGTCTCGGCAGTGACGGTCCTTCATGAAGACTCGCGCGCGACCACTGCATCCAGATCGTCGCGCACCTGCTGCGGCTCGTCGTCCAGCGGCATGTTCTCCGCATCGTGGACCCCGTCGAGCGCGCCGCGCGTGTCCTTCTCCAGCGGCGCGAACAGCGCGTCGAAGTCCTCAGGGGCCGGCCCGGTCACCGCGACGAGCTCGAATGTCTTGCGCAACGCCTGGTCCGAGCCGAGGCTGCGGACCAAGACCTCGGCGATCTGACGTCGCGCGATGACACCGTCGCTCGAATCACCGGCCTGGCGGGTGTCACCCTGGAGCAGGACGAGCCGGTGCTCGTCCGGACCGTTGTAGTCAAACCAGCCGGGTCTCACGATCGTGTACGGCAATCCGCTGGCCCGCACGAGCTGCTCGGAGCGGCGCTTCCAGTCATGGGCCTGCGTGGCACGGTTGTACCGGCCGGTACGGTTCGTGACCCCGATGCTCGTCATCAGCGCGATTCTCGCGGTCCGCGAGCCGAGAGCGTTCAGGACATTGCGCACGCCGCCGTAGTCGACGGTCTCCGCCCCCACCTTGTCCGCGCCGTCCGACCCGAGCGTGAATACCACGGCATCCACGCCGTCCACAGCGCGCGAGAGCGTATCGGGACGGGTCACGTCACCCATGATCACGTCGGCCTCCGGCGGCAGACGCCGAGCCTTGTCAGGGTTACGCACCAGAGCCCGCGTGGTGTACCCACGCCGGATCGCTTCCTCGACGACCAGGCGACCGATGCTCCCCGTCGCGCCGACGACCAGGACGGTACTCATGCCGGGGTCACCTCGTCGATCACCCGGAGCGCGTTGAGCGAGCGGGGGTAGCCGATGTAGGGCAGGAGCTGGGTGACGACGTCGATTAGCCGGCTGCGGTCATTGCCTACACGGACGTTCGCGGCCACGTGCCCCTTGACCTGGGGTTCGCAACCGCCGAGCGAGACGAGCATCGCGAAGATGAGGAGTTCTCGCGTCGGCACGTCGACGCCGGTGCGAGTGAAGTGGTCGCCGAAGCAGTTGGCCGACAGGTAGTGCTGGATGTGGCGCTCGTCGTCAGGAGCCGAGGCGTAGAGGCCGTCAACGACATCGCCGCCGACGATCTCCCTCTGAAGCGCCAAACCCTTGGCCGCCCGATCCTCCGGCGTCGTGGTGGACTGCCCTGGCAGAGGAAGCTCGACACCACGCTCTCTCAGAACGTCGTTCGTAGCGTGTAGAAAGTCGAACACCTTGGCCATGCCCACATAGGGCACCGCGTGGTACACAATCTCCTTGGCCTCGACCGGCGTGACGCCTACGGTGAGCGCGGCACCGAGCATCACCCGGTACTCGCTCAGGGCCTGCACGGCAATCATCGATGCGAGTTGGACCATGAGCCGGGTTCGGGTATCCAGGTCCCCATGCCGAAGCACCTCGTCGAACGCGAAGTTGTCGAAGTATTCGATGAGCTCGGGATCGGTGACTTTCAAGGTCGAGACGTGACCGGGAAATAGTTCGTCGTGGTTCTTCTGCGCTGCTTCAGTGATAGCCAATGTTGTGGTCTCCTGCCGCGCTCAAGATGAGGGCCCTCATTTGCCGTCGTTGACGCTACGCCGCGCTGGTGTAGCGAAACAGGTTCTATCAGTACTCCGTTCGCCACAACCTCACTGGCCGCAGGGCGCTGCTGCAATCATCCGCGAGGGGTGATGCCATCACGACGGTTCCGGGCTTTGCTACTGGTGAGAGCTGCCACACCCGCCGAGACGGAGAGTGACATGACGCCGACTGCCGCGCATGCTGTAGCAGATGTCCTCGTCGTCTTCGGAATCACTGGGAATCTCGCTCGGGTAATGACTTTCCGATCTTTGTACCGATTGAAGAAGCGCGGTCTTCTGACCTGCCCCGTAGTCGGGGTGGCGGTTGACGACTGGACGATAGGCGATCTCGTGCAGCGGGCCCGCGAGTCGATCATCGCGATGCTGAGAAGCTCGACGACGGCATCTTCAACGAGTTCGTGAAGCAGCTGGCGTACGTCCGTTAGCGGCTACTAGCTCATCGGCGGCGGCCGGCCCCCAGACTTGGAGCATGCTCTTCTGGTCGAGCAGATAAAGCGTCGTGAACGACGGCACGATCAAGATCAACGCGAGGACGGCTACGGCGAGTACCGCAGCTAGCCGGCCGCCATCGCCCAGCGGGGATGAATGCCGCCCTTCGCGTCCGGTTGCCCTGGACGGCAACGGGGTTGGCGGGTCAGCAGGTCGGCATCGTACGCTGTCCCAGGCCCATCCCGCTCGGCGCCATCCGCCCCGCCATCGGCATGTGTTCGGCGTCAGCTCCGGCATGTTGCCGCTTCGTCCGACCGATCTGAAGAGAGACTGCATCTGATGGCTGACTCGAACAGTCCCAGGAGTGGGGCAGTCCCCGAAGCGAGCCAGCATGCCGCTGCGGCACCTGCCGACGGAGCACCCGTCATGGATCCGCTCGCCGTAATCCGTTCCAAGCGGTACATCGGAGCGCTTGTGCTCGCGGCGCTAGTGGGTATTCCAGTCTCAGTCGTCGCCTATGGCTTCCTTGCACTGGTCGCTGCGATCCAGCGATTTCTGTTCACGGAGCTGCCGAATCAGATGCTCGGGAGCCCTGCACCCGCGTGGTGGCCGTTGCCCTGGTTGGTGCTGTGCGGGCTGTTAGTCGCGTTGACCATCCGATACCTACCGGGCAATGGCGGGCATTCGCCCGCCTTGGGCTTCCAAACCGGCGGAGGACCGGCCACCGGACGCGAGCTGCCAGGCATATTCCTCGCTGCCTTGGCCACACTCGGCCTCGGCGCAGCAGTCGGGCCCGAAGCACCCCTGCTGGCGATCGGCGGCGGGCTTGGGGCGCTGGCCGTCCGCCTTGCCAGGAGGGACGCTCCGCCGATGGCCTTGATGATCATGGCGTCGGCTGGCAGCTTTGCGGCGATCAGCACACTGTTCGGCTCCCCCGTGCTCGGTGCGTTCCTGATCATGGAAGTCGCAGGGGTCAGTGGGATGACGCTGAGCCTGGTGGCGCTGCCAGGTCTGCTCGCCTCGGGCATTGGGGCGCTGGTCTTCGTCGGTCTGGACAACTGGACCGGCCTCGGCAGCTTTTCCCTCGCGCTGACGTCCGTGCCGCCCGCTGTGCCACCGACGTTGGCCAGCCTGGGCTGGGCAGTGATCATGGGAGTGGCAGCCGCCCTGCTGGGGTGGCTGATCCGCTCGGTCGCACTTTGGCTTCGTCCGATCGTGCACCTGAACCGAGTGTTGGTGACGTCGGCACTCGGCCTACTCATCGGTTGTACCGCGATGGTGTATCAGCTGATCTCCGGACAGAGTTTCACCCAAGTGCTGTTTTCTGGACAGGACGCGCTGCCCGAGCTGGTCGAAAAAGCCACCGACTACTCGATAGCGGTGATGATCTTGCTCATCGTGTGCAAGGCCTTGGCCTACGGACTCTCGTTGAGCGCGTTTCGTGGAGGCCCGGTCTTCCCCTCGTTGTTCATCGGCGCGGCGATCGGTATTGCCGCAAGTGGGTTGCCGGGCATGAACTTGGCGGCAGGGATCGGCATGGGCATTGGGGCCATGTGCAGCGCCATGCTGCGGCTGCCGTTGACGTCGACGCTGATCGCCGTAGTGCTGATGGGTGTCGACGGGGTGATAGTGACGCCGCAAGTCGTGGTGGCTGTCGCCGTCGCCTTCGTGATCACCATTGTGCTCCCGGCTCCGGGTCCTAAGACGCCAGAGCCTGCCTAGTTGTCCTCACGCTGACGACCCCGACTACAGATCTCCGCCTAGTCTGCGTCGCTAGCGGTCCGATGCAATCCGCGGCTTACTCCAGGGGGCTATCTGCCTCGGACGTGGCGTCGCTCCCTGGTGCCGGCCGCCGTTGCTGCCCGCGTTTGACTGCGTCAACAATAATCCTGGCCCCGAGCCCAATGATCGCGATGCCAGCGACCATCTGCCCCGTGACCAACACACGAGCGCCCTGGGTCGTGGCTGTAATGTCGCCAAACCCGACCGTCGCGAATACGGTGACGGTGAAGTACAAGGCGTCGGTACGCGTGAGCGGCTCGCTGAAATTGGCCGCAGAAACTTGTCCAATAACGAAGTACGTCGCGGCAAACAGCAGCAGAAACAGCGGAGCGCTCGTCGCAAGCGCTCCGACCGCGCGCAGCGCTGGAAATGTTGCCCTGATGATCGCGCGGACCTGAAAGGCGACCAGTCCGACAAGTCCAAGGAGTCCGACTGCCAGCATCCCAACCGCCACACTTGTCGAGGTGCGATCCAGGGGCAGCAGGTAGTAAATCGCAACGAGCGCGACCGTGGATCCCAGTGCGCGAAGAAGAGTCACCAGGACCCTGCGGAAGCGGCGTCCGGCGTCACGCGCGGCTTCAGGACTCCGGCCCGCGCTTTCAGTCACGGCCAAAGGCTAGCTGCCGAGATGGGTGAGTTCTGCGGTTGCGGTCTCGACACCCGCAAAAGGGCGTATCGGATTGGCGAGCAACACGGCCATGATCGTGACAGATCCGCACTACCGTGACCTCCGTGGGATTTACCCAAGCGGAGTTGCAGTCCTTTCGGAATGCCGCAGTTCCCGATCTAGTCGGTCCGGGACTGAAGCTGCTCTTCGTCGGCATCAATCCTGGCTTGTGGACGGCCGCCACGCAGACGCACTTTGCACATCCTGGCAACCGCTTTTACCCGGCGCTGCGACTGGCCGGCATCGTTGATCGTGATCTTGACCGAGGTGAACCAATGTCAGAGCAGGACCGCGCCTACCTGATGGAGCGCGGTATAGGGATCACCAACCTGGTGAATCGCGCGACCGCCCGGGCCGATGAACTCTCCCCCGCCGAACTCAGGGCGGGGCGTGCCCGGCTGGAGGCCTTCGTCGCACTGCACCATCCTGCTGTTATTGCGATCGCTGGCGTCACCGCCTACCGCGCGGCCTTTGCCGACCCCAAGGCCACTGGAGGGGAGCAGCCTGATGTGCTCGCGGGAGCCCGGGTCTGGGTTGTGCCGAATCCCAGTGGGCTCAACGCGCATGCAACGATCAGCAGCCTGGCGCGGGCGTACGCCGAGCCCGCGAGAGTCGCTGGCGTGATCAGCTAACTCTCCACTAGGCCCCCAGCGGCCAGTTGGACGTGAGCGGTGTGCTGTGATGTGGGGCATGACTTCGGGCGCGCCCACCCAGCTCGGCTACCCGATTGTCCAATACACCCTGGCTAACGGGCTGCGCGTCATCTCCAGTCCAGACCACCTCGCACCGTCGGTGGCAGTCAACATCTGGTACGACGTGGGTTCCAGAGACGAGGAGGAGGGTCGCACCGGATTTGCCCATCTCTTCGAACACGTCATGTTCCAGGGCTCGGGGCATGTCGCGTCGGGTCAGCACATCGCTCTGCTGCAGGCGGCTGGTGCCGTTGTCAACGCCACGACCTGGTTCGATCGGACCAACTACTTCGAAACCTTGCCAACCGGCGGCCTCGACCTGGCCTTGTGGTTAGAGGCCGACCGGATGAGCACGTTGCTGGACGCCCTGACCCAGGAGAACCTCGATAACCAACGTGAGGTGGTGAAGGAAGAAAAGCGGCAGCGCTACGACAACGTTCCGTACGGCGACGTGATGGAGTTGCTCAATGCGTTGACCTTCCCGGCCGACCATCCGTACGGTCACACCACCATCGGCTCGATGGAGGACCTTGACGCCGCGACGCTGGAAGATATCCATGCCTTTTTCCGGCTCCACTACGTGCCCAACAATGCCGTCTTGTCCATCGTTGGCGATGTGGAACCAGATGATGCTTTCGAGCGCGCCGAGACCTACTTCGGGCAGCTCACCCCCGGGGCGCCGCCCACCAAACCCGAGGCCGGACCGCTTGGGCCTTTGTCCGGTACTCCGCGTACAGAAACCTCAGGCAAGGTGCCGGCCCCCGCGCTCTATCTCTCTTGGCGACTACCCGCGCTTGGCGGGAGGAATTTTGACGCAGTCGACCTCGCCTTCAGCATCCTGGGTCACGGTCAGACGTCGCGGCTGCACAAGCAACTAATACGTCGTACCGAGCACGCCGAGAGCGCTGGAGCCTCGACGATGGGACTGATCGGTGGCAACTCGTTCGGCTTCAGCTATGCCCGCGCTCGAGACGGCATCAGCCCCGAACAGCTGGAGGAGGAAACCGTAGAGCTGATCGACCAGCTGCTCACCGACGGACCGACTGAGGACGAACTGCGGCGTGCCAAAGCCCAATTCGAGCGCCATTGGTTGCACGAGCTGGCGCGTGTCGACTCTCGCGCTGACGCATTGGGCGAATACGCGACGCTGCACGGCGATCCTTACCTGATCAACTCTCGGATCGCCGACATCACCGCCATCGACAAGGACGAGGTCCAGACAGCGATGCGTGAATGGTTCCGGCCGGAACAGCGGGCAGCCCTGATCTACCGGCAGGAGCGATCATGAGGGACTTCCTGCCGCGCCCAGCGATCGCCCCTGCTGCGGTCTGGACGTTTCCGACACCGAGGCGCGCTCGGCTCAGTAATGGCATCGAGATGATGATCTTCGAGCTTCCCGGCCAGCACGTGATCTCGGCTCATCTGGTGCTTGATGTCCCGCTCAATGCGGAAGGTCGGGACATCGAGGGCGTCGCAACCATCTGCGCCAGGACCCTCGACGAGGGCACGCTGCGACACGATGGAGACGAGTTCGCCGAGCTTCTGGAGACCGAGGGAGCAGGTTTCGGAGTCGATCTCTCGCTGTCCGGGCTGCAGGCCGTGCTCGACGTTCCCGCATCGCATCTCGATCGTGCTCTCGAGCTGTTTGCCGAGGCCGTGACCGAGCCGTCGCTCGCCGACCGCGATGTCAACCGCCATGTGCAGCTCAGACTTGCCGAGATCGAACAAGCCCAGGCCAACTCTTCCCAAATTGCGAGCATTGCCTTCCGGGCTGCGATATTCGAGGAGACCAGGCGAGCCGCACGGATGAACGGTGGGGAACCGGCGACGGTACGCCAGGTGAGCCCCCAAGCAGTCGGCGCCTTCCATCATGATCATTTCGGACCGGCCGGGACGACGCTGATCCTGGCTGGTGACTTCGCCGAAGACCCGATCGCGGGAGCCGAGCGCTCCCTCGGATCCTGGCGCAACGACGACCAGCGACGGGTCGTCGCCGAGGAACCGGCTGCGGGGATTCGACGAATGGTACTCGTCGACCGGCCTGGCGCAGTCCAAGCAGATGTCCGGCTCGGAGGCTTCGGCATCGACCGGCTGGATCCTCGGTGGTCCGCGATCAGTGTCGCGTCCTATGCGATGGGCGGCGCGTTCCTGTCACGGCTGAACGCGATACTTCGGGAGGAGAAGGGCTACACCTACGGCGTACGGATGAACTTCGGCCCGCTGCGAACAGGCGGTTCGTTCGCTGTCCAGGGCTCCTTCCGAACCGAGGTCGTGGCCGACGCCCTGGCCATTACCCGCGAGCTGATCACCGTTGACCAGGCGCCGTTCACAAGCCAGGAGGTCGACGATGCCGTCGCGTACTTCACCGGCGTCTCCCCGCTGCGCTATGCCACCGCTGACGGGGTCGCTGATCAGGCCGCAACCCAGATTCTCGCCGAACTTCCCGAAGACTACGTCGACCGCAGCCTCGCGCTGCTGCGTTCGGTAACTCCGGACGCCGCCACCGAGGCATACCGCTCGGTCGTCAATCCGGATGAGCTCACCCTCGTGGTGGTCGGGGATGCCGAGCGTCTGGCCGACCCGCTGCGCGCCACCGGCTTTCCCGATCTCGAAGTCAGAACGCCAGACTTCGAAGAGACCCAGCTGTAGTCCCCACCGACCGGGTCCGCTGGCGTCCGCGCCGACAGTCATGCGAAGCAAGATCAGCGACCGAGCGCGCGCAGCGCCCGCTTCACCGCAGCGTTGGCTTCCTGGATCCTCTTCTGGTACGTCGCAAGATCGCCCGCCGTCAGTGCCTTGTCCGCAGCCTCGAAGGCTGCCTGCGCATCATCGAGCGCCTTGGTTGCGGCCGGATTGTCAGCCTTGCCCGTCGGCTTACTCCCATCGGCACTGCCGCCTTCCCCGGTACTTCCGCCGGAGCTTCCCTGGAACACCTGATCCAGCGCTTGCTGCAACGTGTCCCCGATCCCGACCGACTGACCGAACCGAACGATCACAAAACGCAGCGCCGGATATGAGCCGGTGCTCCCCTGCCGCTGGGTGTAGACGGGCGTCACGTAGAGCAGGCCGCCGCCGACCGGCAGCGTCAGCAGATTGCCGAAGGTCGCAGTGGACGAGCCCTGGTTCAGGAACGGACGCAGCCGGTCGGCCACAGTCTCATTCGTCGTCATGGCGTTGAACGACTGCCCCGGCCCGTCGATCTGGGTGGTGTCCGACATCTGCAGGATGCGCATCCGCCCATACTCAGGGTTGCTGGCGTCGGCGTTCACGGCCATGTAGGAGGCCAGGTTGGAGCGCTTGAACGGTACATACGAGCTGGTCAGGGAGAAGATCGCGTTGTCATCGCCGGGCCATTTCACTGACAGGTAGAAGGGTGGCTCCTTGGTCTGGGTCGAGGCGCCGGCCACCGGGTCGTTAGGTACGTCCCACAAGCTCGACCGCTGATACCAGTTGTCGGGGTTCGTCATGTGGTAGCGGGCCAAGATCTGACGCTGCACCTTGAAGAAGTCTTGCGGGTAGCGCAGGTGGTCCAGCAGGTCTTGTGAGATCGCTGACTTCGGCTGCACGACATTCGGAAACGCCTTGGACCAGCTTTTCAACACCGGATCGGTGTCGTCCCAGGCGTATAGCTTGACGCTGCCGTCGTAGGCATCGACGACTGCCTTGACCGAGTTGCGCATGTAGTTGATGTCGTCCTGCGGTTGGGCCACCACGGTCCCGCCGGCGCTTGTCTGCGCGTCGGAGGTGACCTCGTTGAGATTCACGCGCTCGCTGTTCGGGTAGGTGTTCGAGGTCGTGTAGCCGTCAACGATCCACACGATCCGGCCCTCCACGACCGCTGGGTACGTGTCGCCGTCGACCTTCAGCCACGGTGCGGCGCCTTGCACCAGCTGCCGCGGCGTGCGGTCGTAGATGATCTTGGATTGCGGGTGGACACGATCCGAGAGCAGGATATTGACGTCGGCAAACTTGGCGGCGTAGAGCAGTCGATTCCACATGCTGCCGATGTTGACCCCACCCTTGCCGGTGTAGGTGTAGGTCTTCGGGTTTCCGCCCTCGCCGCCGCCCGGCGTATCCAGCTCAATCGGTGGCGTTCCTGCGGGTGCGCCGACGATCGAGTACTGGTCTGGCCGCTGGCCCTGCAGTTCCCCGAAGTAGATGCGCGGCTCGTGCTCCTCGATCTGCCCTGTCGGCGGGATGTCCTTGGCAATCCACTCCGGTTCACCACCGGGTTGCCGCCGGTTGCCGTACGCGGCGACGAGGCCGTAGCCGTGGGTGAATACGGTCTTCCGGTTGTTCCAGTTGTCCTCGACGCCACTCAGGTCCATTTCTCGGACAGCTACTACGGCGTCGGTCTCCCTGCCGGTGATGGTGTAGCGGTCCACGTCGAGGTTCTTGGGGAACGCGTAGTAGCCACGCACCTGCTGGAGCTGCTCGAACGTCGGACTGACGACGTTCGGGTCGATCAGACGGATGCCGGGCAATGCCTCCGCGTCACTCCGCAGCTGACCGGCGGTGGCCGCCGTCTTTGCCGAGTAGTCGGTGATCTCCACCTTGTCCACGGCGTACGCCGCACGCGTCGCCTCGATGTTGGCCCTGATGTAGCTACGTTCCTTGTCCGGCTCGTCGGGTCGGACGCTGAAGTACTGCACCGCCCCTGGATAGACGAGCCCAAGCACGATTGCCGACAGCAGCAACAAGACCAGCCCGATGGTCGGCACCATCCAGCGGCGCAGCGCAGCGTTGGCGAAGAACAGCAGCGCACAGATTCCCGCGATTATGGCCAAGATCATCTTGGCGGTCACCGTCGCATTGTCTGCGGTGTAGGAGATGCCTGTGAACAGCCGGTTGGAGCGTTCGATCGCCAGCTGGTACTGGTCGAGCCAGTAGCTAAAGCCTTTCACCAAAACGGCGAGACCCACCAAGATCGAGAGGTGAGCTTGGGTTGCCCTGCTGCCGCCCCGGCGTGGGCCGCTGAACCGCAAGCCACCCATCGTGTAGTGGACGATGGCGGCCACGATCGCACTGAAGACCAGGACCGCGAAGATGAACGACAGGACGAACCGCCACCATGGATAGGAGAAAACAAAAAACCCAACATCGAGGCCGAAGCGCGGGTCAGAGATGTTGAAGGGGGTCGAGTTCCGCCAGGCCAGGTAGTCCAACGCGCGACCGCTGGCCGCACCGCCACCAAACAGACCGACGATGGTGCCTAGGGCGACCAGCACCCAGACGAACCTGGATTCCAGCATTTCGCGATAGCGCTCCAGCAGCGGGCTGGTCGGTACTTGCGCTCCCAATCGCGGCCGCAGCCGGTAGGCGATGGCCGCGTTGGCGACGACGCAGGTAGCCATGATGAGCCCGAAAGCCACGAACAAGCCGATTCTGGTCAGCAGCATCTTGCTGAAGACCGAGGCGTAGCCGAAGGAGCCATACCACAACCGGTCGGTCCACACACTGGTGAAAACCGCAAAGGCCACGATCAGGACCGCGACAATGACCAACGTCGGCAAGATGGCGCTCCGTCGCCGGCCGACCCGCAGACTGCTCACACTCATCTCTCCTCAACCGCTCCTACATCACTCGTCGTCTCAGCAACGACCCAGCTGGTCCGAGCGGTTCCGCTGTGCGTCTGCACCTGACTCACGTCAGCGTATGCGCGTGTTCCGCAGGCATCTCGAAATCCCAAGTCTCCCGGGTCGATATGATGGCTCATCAGCAGTGTGGAAGCACGGCTGTGTCGCCGCTGTTGAGAGCCTGGACGGCCTTGATTGCCTCGCTGAGCGTCCCGATCTTGATCAGCTTCATGGTGGTACCCACACCGTCGAGATCGTGGCAATTGCTGGCGGGAACGAAGAAGGCCGTGGCGCCCGACTTCTGGGCTGCGGAGATCTTCTCCTGAATGCCTCCAATGGCTTGGACATCCCCATCGGGGGTGATCTTTCCGGTGCCGGCCACATGTTGGCCGGCCAGCAGGGGGCCGTCGGTGATCTTGTCATAGATGGCCAGGGCGAACACCAAGCCAGCGCTCGGACCGCCGATCTGCTGCCCCAGATCAAAGGAAATCTCCGGGTCGTAGCGATACCCGGTCGCCAGCGTAATCCCCACCACAGGGACGTCCGACTGGACGGTCGACTCGACTGTCGTCACCGTGACGTCGGTCTGAACCTTGTCCCTGACGACCACGAACCTCACCTTCTGTCCCACTTGGTGGGCGCGGATCCGCTCGCGCACCGCATCGTCGTCGGGAGTGGGAATGCCGTCGACCGACACCACCAGATCACCGGGAAGCAACAGCTTGTGCGCAGGGCCTCCGACCGTCACCGAGAAAATGGCCGGCATCTCGGTGACCGGCCGCCCATCGGCGCGCAAGGCAGCCACCACCGCGTCATCTTGGGCTGTCTCCATCATGTCGGCGTCCTCGTTCTCCACCTGCTCAGCTGACTTGCCAGGCGCGTAGACGGCGTCGCGCGGCAGCGCGTCGCGATACGGCAGCCAGTACGCCAGCAGGGCTTGCGGCAGGCTGAGCCGAGCATCAGCGGGAGTGGTCGCAACGATCGTCATGTCCAGCCGGCCCGTTGTGGGATAGGTGTCGACGCCCTGAACCTTGATCATCGGCTCATTGCCCACGTTGCCCAGGGTGTCGCGTGTGCCGCCAGGGCTCCAGCTGACAAACGGTACCGGAACGACGACGAGCAACACGGCCAAGCAGATGAACGCTAGCGCCGAGACGAATGCGGTCCAGGTCTGACGGGTCACGGCCTATCCGAACCGGCGCCCGACCGAACGGGCTGGAGGGGCAAGGTGCCTGGCGCGGCGGCTGACTCTTCGTCGCTTGGCAGTCCTACCCACTCCGAACCCCCAGACGCGAAGTGCTGCTCCTTCCAGATCGGTACCTCCGCCTTGAGGGTGTTGATCAAATGTGCGCACGCCGCGAGTGCCTCACCGCGGTGAACTGCGCCGACAGCCACGACCACGGCAATGTCGCCAATCTCCAGGTGACCCACGCGATGCTCGACCGCGATCCCGAGAACATCGTGCTGATCAGCGGTTTCCTCCGCACACTTGGTCAGCACGTTCAGTGCGCTGGGGTGCTGGGTGTAGTCGAGCGAGACAACGTCGGCTCCGTGGTCAGAGTTGCGAACTGTCCCGACGAAGAGCGCGATGCCACCGACCGCGGGGCCCGAAACCAGGCTCAGCGCTTGGTCGACGCTAAGCGGCGAGTCGCTGATGCCGACCTGGCGGATCCTCGATGGCATGCCTCGACCATAGTACGCGCCGCCACCTCCCCCAGCCTGCCGAGCGCGACCCGCGAGCAATCAACCCGGAGCGAGGGATTTGCATTGCGCTAATAGCGATCAGTGGGTCGCTTCTGCGCGAAGACACAGCCGGCCGCGTACGGTGGAATGAACCACAAATTCCGAGCTGTGAGCGTCGGCATTGCGCGAGTAGCTCCAATAAGTCCGGCAACGTGTCAGGAGTCAGCATGGCCGAGGATCGAACACCAGATTCGGCCGATCAACCCGAGGACGATAAGACGCCACCCCAAGACAATCAGCCCGAGCCGTACCGTTTGGGCGGATCGGGAGGGTCAGGCAAGAGCCCCGACGACCGATCTCAGAGTGGCGAAGAGCCCGGCAACCCGTTCGAGGCCTTCTTCTCCTCGCTTGCCGGCGGTGACATGAATGCCCTCGCGGCCCAGCTGCAGAGCGCCTTTGCGATGCTCGGCGGCGCAGGCTCGATGTTCACAGGCGGTCCAACCGACGCCGGGTCGGGCGTGAACTGGGAGGTCACCAAGGACACCGCGCGGAAGACCGCCGCCTCACTTGGTCCAGACCCAAGCCCTGACGCGGCGCAGCAGCGTGCCATCACCGAAGCAGTGTCGCTCGCCGAGATTTGGCTTGACGAGGCAACCAGATTCCCGCGCGTGAGTACGACGGTGGCTGCGTGGAGCCGCGCAGAATGGATCGAGCAGACCATGCCGGTCTGGCGGCGGCTCGTGGAGCCAGTTGCCCTGCACATTGCTGATGCCATGGAAGGCGCACTGAGCTTTGGCAGCACCGAGGAAGCTGCTGGCCTGCCAGGAATGGCGGGCATGGAAAAAATGCTGCGGCCCATGCTGCGCACCTCGGGGGCGAGCATGTTCGGACTCCAGCTCGGCCAGGGCCTGGGCAATCTCGCGACCGAGGTGGTCGGTGCGACCGATATCGGCCTACCGCTGAGTGAACCGGGACACGTGGCGCTGCTGCCGACCAACATCAAGGCTTTCGGAGAGGGTCTGGAACAGTCGAGCGCAGACGTCACCCTCTATCTGGCGTTACGGGAATGCGCTCGGCAGCGACTCTTCGCCGCGGCAGGATGGCTGCGATCGCAGATGCTGACTCTGGTTGAGCAGTACGCGAGCGGCATCAGCATTGACACCTCGGCTTTGGAGCAGGCCGTCGGCCAGCTCGATGCCAGCAACCTTGAGGAGCTGACGTCCTCGCTCGAAGGTGGGCTGTTCGAGCCGCAAAAGACGCCTGAGCAGCTGACAACTCTGGAGCGACTCGAGACCATGCTGGCGCTCGTCGAGGGCTGGGTGGACGAGGTCGTCACGCAGGCGACCGCTCAGCGAATGCCGTCTGCAGTCGCCCTGGCCGAGGCTGTGCGCCGGGCTCGCGCCACGGGCGGTCCGGCCGAGGAGACGTTCGCCACGCTGGTGGGGCTTGAGTTGCGGCCGCGCCGCATGCGGGATGCTGCCAATTTGTGGGCGGCGCTGCGCGACGCCCGCGGGGTGGACGGCCGCGACGCGGTCTGGTCCCATCCTGACCTCGTGCCCACATCAGCCGATCTTGACGATCCGCTGGGCTTTGTCGCCGGCGAGACCCACTCCGAGGGCGAGCAAAACGCGGACTTCGACACTGCCCTTGAGGAGCTGCTCAAGGGCGAGAGCAACGAGGGCGACGAGAATCCGAGCAGCTGAGTCGCCAACGGATGGTCTGGAGCTCAGCTGTCGCCGGACCTTGGAGACCTGGGCGGCACCGAACCGCGAACAAGATCGATTGCGGCGACACTATCTTGATCATCTTGCGAGACAGAGCGACGGCTGGTCCCGAGCGTGCATTGGTGCCCATCTGACAGCGAGCTCCCTGATCTGTGCCGCTGCTGAGGGCGTGGTGCTGCTGACACTTCATGCGCGGTTGGGACGATGGCTGCAGACGGGCGGTCACATCGAATCAACCGATCCCACCCTGGAGGCAGCCGCAGCGCGCGAGGCGCGTGAAGAGAGCGGGCTGGAGGATCTCTCGCTTGAGCCAAGTCCGCTGCTGCTTTCCAAGCATGAGGTGCCCTGTGGCACCGTACGGCCGACCTACCACCTCGATGTGCAATATCTGGTGCTCGCTCATCAGCTACTCAGCCCAGACTTTGGGGATGAGTCGCTGGCCGTCCGCTGGTTCGCCCATGATCAACTACCGGAGGTGGACGACTCCGTCAGAGCGCTGGTACGGGCTGCTGGCGTACGACTCGGCTGGTAGCCGACGCATGCCGACTGGCGGAAGTGCGCCGATCGACCGACTTGGATCAGCTTGGAGCAGCTGCGAAGGGCCGCCAGCCTCCCAATCTTCGGCCATGCTCCGGATGGCGTACCCGTAGAGGTGCTCGGCGTCGGCGGCATGTGCCCGAAAGCGATCGGCCAGAGTTTCCCCAGCGTCCCAGTGAGTCGAGGCAGCTGGCGGCGTGTCCATCAATCACCTGCGAGTGCCCGACTTGCGAGCAGAGTCCTCGTCTCCTCCCAACCCTCGAGACCAGGGTCGAGCCGCGCCACGTCCGCCGGCGTCCGCAGTCGGTGCCACGTCGGGGTGAGTGTGCATCGGCTGCGGCGTGGGGCGATAGCGCTCAGCCGCGCGAACGGGTTGTGGTCAAGGTCGAACGCGTCCTCAGGGATCCAGTCGGCCAGCGGCAGCGACACTCCTATTGCGGCACAGCCACTTCCGGCTTGTTCCGGCGCGATCGCGATGTCTGTCCGGTGAAGGACCTTGAACAACTTGGCCAGCACAAGCCCGGGCAAGTCCGGCACGTCCGCCGGCAGTACGACAAGCTCCTCGGCCGCCTCACTCAGCTGACGCGCCATCGCGGGCACTGAGATGTCGGTCGCTAGATGCAGAGCTCCGGGCCAGAGCATTTCGGTCACCGACCGTGGGCCGGCGATGCCTGATGTGACCCCGATCAGATCGGCAACCACCTCGTAGGAGTCAAGCAGGCAGGCTGCGGCGAAGGCGGCCGGATCAATGCCATCGGGCGCCGCGCGTGAGGCGTCATAGCGGGCCAGCACGACCGCCACCCTGCGACGAGCGGCGGGCTCAGTCGACATCGGGGGACTCGGCCTCCCGACCCTGGGCCGCGAGGTATCCCTCCAAATAACCCTTGGCTTTCTCCGCCGCGGGATACCGGCCAACCAGGCCCCAGAATCGATTGGAGTGCGTCGGCTCCACGAGGTGAACCAGCTCGTGAAGCAGCACGTAGTCAACGACCCACACGGGCATCGGCTGCAGGCGGTGAGACAGTCTGATGAGGCCGGTACTCGGTGTGCAGGAGCCCCAGCGCTGCTGCTGATTCGTCACCCATGAAACAGCGATCGGCTCAGGCACCTGGTCGAGAGCCGGTGCCAAATAGGCCGCTGCAAGCTCGCGCGCCCGGGAAGCAAGAGCCTCATCACCCCGCGGGGCGGAGGACCGCGCCTCGCGGGCGAGGACCTTCTCAACCATGTCCCGGACGAACGTCTGCTCGTCCGCCTTCGACATGCGCTGTGGAATCAAGACGACGATGGTGTCGCGTTCCCGATAGGCGGTCACGGTGCGGGTACGGCGGCTGCTGCGCCGAACCTCGACTCGGGGGCTGGGAACTGCGGCCGACTGCGGAGGTTCACTGCTGTTCGCGCGTTGCGGCCGGCGACCTTTCTTGACTTTCCCGCCTCGCTTGGGCAGCGGCAACGGTGGCTGCGTCACGATGTCCCTTTCCGCCGCGACTGGCCATCAACGGTTGCGAGCGATTGAGCTCGAGCCTTGGACGGCAGGAGACAACCTACCTCGCCTCGGAACCTGAAGCATCGCTTGAGACTGGCTTGTACATAGCTAGGCAAAGTAGAGCAGACCACTGCTCCAACAGGTTTCCACACAGCTCACGCGTAGGTTCCCGCGCATGACGAGTGTGGTCCACAAACCGGTAGGCAGCAGTGCACATCGTTTCCACACGTTGTCCACATTCGGTGGAAAGTGGCTTTGCCACAACCGTTTGACGGGGCGCGTTGGTGCCTATAGCGTTCCGAGCACGAAACCTCCAGATGGTCGGCACGCTCGCAGGGGAAGGCTAGCGATGCCGATGTCCCTGGAGGTTTCGTCCTTTTTCTTGCATGGTCCGCCAGCGCTCCCTGCTCGCTCGCGTAGAGTTACGGGCGTCCAAGCGGTATGGCGTTTGTCGAGGTGACGGTCGCCCGGGGTCAGCTGGCCTGTAAACGGTCAGTGACGCATCGCGAGGTCCCGCAGCTGTGTGCAGTATGCGGACGAACATCGAGCAAGGAGAAGTCATGGCGGAGACGTACAGCGGCGAGTTCTACTGCGTGAAATGCAAGGCGAAGCGGGAGGCCTCCGGCGAGGTACACGTCAACGAAAAGGGCACCCGGATGGCAAAGGCCAAGTGCCCGGTGTGCGGTACGAACCTCAATCGGATCCTTGGCAGGGCCTAGCAGCAAAGAGCAACCACTCAGGGACGGTCGCCAGCGGCCGTCCCTGATGCACGTTCGCATCAGATGAGGTGCCCTCCGAACCGGTGACAGCATTCATCTACATCCGGAAAGGAGCCCGGCGTGCGCCAGGTCATCGTCAGCAACATCATGTCCCTGGACGGCTACTACGAAGCCCCCGAAGGCGACGTCATGGTCCTGAACATGGACGAGGCTTTCGACGCATACAACCTCGAGCGGATCCGAGCTGCGGGGACTGTCCTGCTGGGACGAACCTCGTTCGAAGGGTTTAGCTCCTACTGGCCAAGCATCGCTGATGCCCCTGCTGATCCCGACAACCGTGCACTCAGTGCCGACAACCGAGAGCTGAGCCGCATCTACAACAGCCTTCCCAAGGCGGTTGTCAGCGACACCTACACGGTGCCCGTTGACAACCCGTGGCACCAGGTGACCAGCGTGATTGGACCGTCCGACGCAGCGAACTGGCTATCGGCGGAGAAAGAGCGCGGAGGTGGGGACATCCTCATCTTCGGCAGCCGAAGGACGTGGAACGGTCTGGTCGCGCAGGGCCTCGTTGACGAGCTTCACCTGATGATCAGTCCTGCCGCACTAGGGGATGGAACGCCGATCTTCGAGGCTCCGGTTGACCTGGCTTTACTTCATGCTCGCCGCTTCAACGGATCCAATAACGTGCTGCTCCGCTATGCAGTACAACGGTAATCAGCGCCCTGTTTGATTGCTCGCTGCGTATCGCGCCGGACAGCCGCCCTTTTCGGCTGTGGATAGCGGGTTCGCATTGGCGTGCTGCCCACAGACTGGCTGGGTGAGCACACCGAAATCAAAGGCGCATCCGCCGCTGGAGAATCCGAAGCTCGTGCCGTACGCGCCAGTCCTTCAACGTGCCGAAGACGAGGTCCAAGTCGGCGTTGATCCCCACGCCGCACTGGTCTTCCGGGGCGAGGGCTTCGGCGCGCTGCTCGCTCTGCTGGACGGCTCGCAGTCCACAAGCGCTGTTCATCGTTCGGCTCGAGCCGCGGGACTTACGAAGCCGCAGGTGACGTGGGCACTAGACGCGCTCGCCGCGGCCGGCCTGCTGACCGAGCGTGGCGCCGCGCCATACACCGATGCCTTGGCGTCGTTGCAGGTACGGCTGGTCGGTGCTGGACCGGTGGGCTATCAGATCGCCCGGGTGCTGGTGGCCACCGGCCTGGGCACTCTCTACGTCTACGACAATGAGCCGCCCGACCCGGCGCTCTACCCGTCCGCTGGAGTGCTGAGCTCCCAGGCGGAGGCACTGCGCTCAGCGCTCGCAGAGTCGGGCACCACCGTTTGCACTCTGAGTCATTGGTCCAAACCCGAGGCGGCCCCGTTGGATCTCACCATCGTGAGCTGTGACCGCCCAGAGCTTGATCGAGTGATCACCGATCATCTGCTGCGTATCGACCAGCCACATCTGGTAGTGCGCTGCTGGGGAAATGGGGTCAGCGTTGGGCCGCTGGTCCTGGCCGGCCAGACCTCGTGCCTGAGCTGCGCCGACCTAGCTCGCAGCGATGCCGATCCACAGTGGCCTGTAGTACTCAGCCAACTCTCGCGACTGCGCATCGAGTCGCCGCCAGCTCTTGCTGCTTGGGCGTCGTCAGTTGCGGCGGCGCAGGCCCTGGCATATCTCCACGGGGAGCTTCCAGAGTCTGCCGGCGCGACACTGGAGCTCAGCTGGCCCGATTTCGTGACACGACTACGTAGCTGGGCAGCCCATCCCAGTTGCGGTTGCGGTTGGCTCGGCCAGACAGAATGGGGGCCATGAACGACCAGCCGGCCAAGCCGACCAACGGCGCCGAGCGGCATTTGGCGGCCGACAGCGATGGCAATTCGCTGGCTCGTTCCGCATTCCGCCGCGGGGCGAAACTGGCCTCGCTACCCCTCGGCTTTGCTGGCCGCGCAACTCTCGGACTCGGAAGACGATTGGGCGGGACACCTGCCGACGAAGTGAGTGAGCAGCTGCAGCAGCGTGCGGCTGAGCAGCTCTTCCGGGTACTCGGGGAGCTCAAGGGCGGCGCCATGAAGTTCGGCCAGGCGCTGAGCCTCTTCGAGTCGGTGCTACCGGAGGACGTGGCGGCGCCGTACCGGGCCCATCTGGCCCGGCTGCAAGACGCAGCACCGCCCATGCCGACATCACGAGTGCACGCCGTGCTGGCGCGGGAGCTCGGGCCACGATGGCGCCAATCGTTGACCGATTTCGACCCGCTGCCAGCAGCGGCGGCCTCCATCGGTCAGGTGCACCAGGCGACCTGGGCCGATGGGCGTACGGTCGCGGTCAAGGTTCAGTATCCGGGAGCCGATGAGGCCTTGCGCTCAGATTTGCGACAAATCGGACGGCTTTCCAAGGTATTCGCCCCACTTGCTGGGGGCATGGATGTGAGCGCGCTGGTGGACGAGCTCACCGCCCGGGTCAGCGAGGAACTCGACTACACCCTCGAGGCGGCCTCCCAGCAGCAGGCAGCAGTCGGCTTTGCGGGCAACAAGGAGTTCTGCGTACCACAGGTGCTGGCGAGTACCCCGAAGGTGATGGTGAGTGAGTGGGTCGAAGGTGCGCCACTGTCCTCAGCTGCACATCTTTCCGAAAAGAAGCGCAATGCGGCCGCCTTGCAATACGTACGGTTCCTCTTCGCCGGGCCGAGCGTGGTCGGTTTGCTGCATGCCGACCCGCACCCCGGAAACTTCAAGCTCATGAAGGATGGCCGACTCGGCATCGTCGACTTCGGGCTGGTGGCGCGCCTGCCGGACGGCCTTCCCCCAGCCATGGGCCGGATCTTGAGGATTGCCCAGAAAGGCGACGCCCATCAGGTAGTCGAAGGGCTGCGTCAGGAAGGCTTCGTTGCCTCCGACATCGACGCTGAGGATCTCCTCAACTATCTGAGCCCGTTCGTGGAGCCGGCCGCGGTGCCGGAGTTCCAGTTCAATCGTGACTGGATGCGCGAGCAGTTCATCCGCGTGCGTGATCCACATGCCTCAGGCGGGGTGGCAATGAAGCTGAACTTGCCGCCCAGCTATCTGCTGATCCACCGGGTCTGGCTGGGTGGGCTAGCTGTCCTCTCTCAGTTGAACGCGCGAGCAGCGTTCGGCGAGGTGCTCCGAGAGTTTCTTCCCGGCTACGCCGAACAGTAAAAAGCGGCTTGCATCATCAGCGCGCGGCACAGCGTGGGGGCTGGGTCGCGGGCACGCGCTTGGCTGGGGAGGCCAGGACTCCACTGCCGACCCGAAGGGGAGCCTCGAGGCTGTGCCGCGTGTTGATGATGCAAGCCGCGATGATGCTATCGGCACACTGCTGCGCCGTACGGGAGAATCGCCGTAATTTTTATTGGCTCGGCGCATCCCGTCATGAGTCATGCCGCTGCCTCGTCCTTCGCCACCGGAGCAAACGGGTCAGCGACCGGGTACTTCCGGGGACGACCCCTCGGCCGCTTGTGGGCCACGACGACGCCGGCAATGAACAACTCTCCGCCCCAGACGCCCCACGGCTCACGCCGCTTCAGCGCGCCAGCCAGGCACGCCTCCCGAACCGGGCAGTCCAAGCACAGTGCCTTTGCCTCCTCGACATCGGCAGGCGCCTCGGCGAAGAACAGATCCGGATCCACCAATCGACAGGGCAGCTCGGCGATGCCCCGGGGTACGACCATCGGGCCACCTCCTGCGTGATACATGTCGGCCTACTTTTCTGATCATGAAGTGCCAGCTCATTGCTGGCTCCTCGAATCTGGCCGGGAAACACGAAGGCCGTGAGTCCCGGATGTCTGGGAGTCACGGCCTGGAGGCGGCGGTGTGGTCTACACCGGCGGACTACAGGAGGGTGGTCCCAAACGGGTCGAGAACTTGGTATCGGTGACGTCGTAATCGCCGAATCCGGCGACACGTCCGCCCTGTACGTCGGCTGTCGCAGCGCTACCCTGCATGCAGAGCTCTCCCCTTCGGCGCCAGCTGATTCGGCTTGTGATCGGCTGGATGCGGTGAGCATGGAGCGTGCCATGGGGCGAGATGTGCGCAACCGCTGGCGTGGCAGGCATGAACGCGCGCGAAGACAGCTGGAATTCAGGCATGCTGAGTCGAGCGGTGATTGGGCCGCTGGTCTGCAAGGTATGCACCAACCCCTCCTCTCACACGTCCAGGCTGGCGATGGGGGGCCTTGTACTCAGGCAGAGCAAAAGGTCCTCGTCAAACCCTAGGGGAGTATCGCAAAGTCATGCAAACATTTTTTTACCAACGTGGACGGTGTTCGGTTGCTCGCTACCGCTCGCTCCGGATCGCGCCAAGCAAGCCGCCTTCACGTAGATGATCTCGTCCGGTCCGCTTCGGCAGCAATGATCGCGAGCAGGTGTTCCCCGTACTTGTCTGCCTTCGTCGGACCAAGGCCCTGCACCTTAACCAGATCCCTTGCACTGCGGGGTCGCGCCTCGGCGATGGCTATCAGCGTGGCATCGGTGAAGACACAGTACGCGGGCAGCTTCTGGTCGGCCGCCTCCTGGCGACGCCACTCGCGGAGTAAGGCCATCGTCTTCTCGTCGAACGTCGCCGGGCAGTCGAGATGCCGACCGATCTTGCGTTCGGCGGCCTCCGCGAGCGATCGGCCGCAGGAGCGGCAGTGCAGCGAGAGCGCTGACTTCCGGCTGGCCCGCCGCGGGCGAGGCTGGTTGGCTGGTGCCCGCAGAGAATCGGGCAGCACCGGCTGGAGGAAATGCGAGGGCGGACGCGTCTGCCCATTGCCGTTGCGGGTTCTGGACCAGGAGATTCGCAGCAGTCGCCGGGCACGTGTCACACCGACGTAGAGCAGCCGTCGTTCCTCAGTGATCTGCGCCGGAGAGCTGGCCAGGATGAATGGGAGTGAGCCTTCATGGATGCCAAGCAACGCCACCGCGTCCCATTCCAGGCCCTTTGCCGAATGCAATGTCGAGACCGCGACGCCTTGCGCCACTGGAACGTGTTGCGCCTCAGCGCGACGGTCCAGCTCGGCTGAGACAGCCTGGAGGGTGAGGGTTTGCTCACCATCCTCGGGCCGCGGAGCGAGCTCAGCAGTGGCATTTGCCTCGGCTTGTAGGTCCTCTGCCACGCTCAGCAACGCCGCCAGCGACTCCCAACGTTCACGCAGTGCGCCGCCACCTTCGGGCGGCTGCTGCGTCCAGCCCAAGGTGAGAAGAATCGCCTTCATCTGCTCCACCGCGCTCCCCTGCTCAGCGCCGGCCATCGTCCGCGCGTTGGTCCGTAGTGTCAGCAGGGCCTGACGTACCTCGGGCCGCTCATAGAAGCGCTCGCCTCCGCGCACCAGATAGGGAATGTTGCGATCGGCGAGTGCCTGCTCGATGGACGGTGATTGTGCGTTGATGCGGAACAGCACGGCCATGTTGCGAAAGTCCACGCCGGCCTCGGCTTGTTGAGCCAGCCAGTCGCCGACTCCGGCAGCCTCAGCCGACTCGTCGGTCGACTCGACGAATTCAACGTCTGGTCCGGAAGGCTGCTGTGCCTGAAGTGTGACGGGCTTGAAGCCGTCTCTCGTTGGCTCCTCGCTGGCGGCTGCTGCCATGATCGAATTGGCGCATCGCACAACCTGGGGCGTCGAGCGGTAGTCGCGTACGAGCCGGATCACCGTGGCGTCCGGAAAGCGTTGACCGAATCCCGTGAGGTAGCTGGCCTGGGCTCCCGCGAAAGAGTGGATGGTTTGCGCCGGATCACCCACTACGCACAACTCAGCCCGTTCACCACGCCACAGGTTGAGCAGCGCCTCCTGCAGTGGGCTTACGTCTTGGTACTCATCAACCACCAAATGCCGGTAGGTCCGCCGGATCGTCTCGGCGATCTGTGGGTGTTCTGACATCAGCGCGGCAGCGCACAGCAGGATGTCTTCGAAGTCGATCCGGGTGCGATCGCGCTTGGCCTTTTCGTACGCCGCAAAAATGCGAGACACGGTCTCCGGGTCGTAGGAGGCGATGCGGCGATTGTGCTCGCCAGCCAACCGGGGATAGTCCTCAGCGCTGACGTTGCTCACCTTGGCCCACGAGATTTCAGCGACCAGGTCACGCAAGCCGGGTGTGTCGATCTTGACCCGCAGCCGGCTCGCAGCTTCGGCAACCAGCGGCATCCTGTTGCCCAGCACTTGGGGCAGGTCGCCGCCGTAGACCTGAGGCCAGAAGTACTGGGCCTGGCGCAGAGCAGCTGAGTGGAACGTGCGGGCCTGGACGCCCTGTGCGCCCAATCGTTGCAACCGGCCGCGCAACTCGCCCGCCGCGCGAGTGGTGAAGGTCACAGCCAGCACCGAGGTGGGGTTGTACGCTCCGCTGGCGACACCGTACGCGATCCGATAGGTGATCGCCCGGGTCTTGCCTGTGCCAGCTCCTGCGATGACGGCAACCGGCCCGCTGAGCGCGGTCGCCACCTGTCGCTGCTCCGGGTCGAGATCATCGAGCAGCGCGTCGGGCGACAACGGCGGTCGCGTCAGGGCTTCAGGCACAGGGACACCATAAGGGCCCTCACCGACGATCTCGGATTGCTTGTTCAGCCGGTAGCGGATACGCCAACTCGATTTCAGTGATGCCGGGGTCGCGATCCATCAGGCGCCGACGACCGGTCTCGACAAATCCGAACGAGTGGTAGGAGCGGGTGGCGCGCTCGTTGGACTCGGCCACCTCCAGCACCAGCCGCTTGCCGTGGCGCCGGATGGCAAGATCGGCGATCGCGTCGAGCAACTGGTGAGCGCAGCCCAGGCCACGTGCTTCCGGTGCGACATACATCCCGACGACGTGCGTGTCGCCATCCCGCGTCCATACGCCGGTCGCTATGCCCACCAGATCATGATCATCATCGAACGCCAGATAGGTGACTGCGGTAGCCAGTCGCTCTCGCCACAGGTCAGGCTGGTAGCGGCCTTCGGTCTCGTAGTCGGCGGCGTACGCCTGGGGCTCCTCACGGAGCGAGCGCAGCCGGATGCCGCGACAGAGCTCCCAGTCCTCCGGCTCGGCTCGGATGATCATGAAGGGCATGTCCCCAATGGTGACTGCCGAGTGGCCCCTTTCTTGCCGAAGTGATCAGGAGCCACACGGATTCGGCGCAAACCCGTGCTTGTACGTAACCACTTTTTATCCCGCGGCTGGGCGTTGATTGATCTTGATGCAGGTGAGTGTTGCGCTGGCCCCAGGGGCGATTCTGCGAACTCCAATCTGTCCTCAGAGGGATCGATTTACTAAGCGTCTGAGCAAACGCCCTCCTGCTGTCAGTGACTCGCTTTAGTGTTGTCCGCGACCATGACGCTCTACTTGCATCGCGCCGAGCGTGCCGACCGATTGGTCACCGCTCTCGGGGATTTACTTAGTACTCCGCTGCCTGACCCGTTCGCCACAGAGATCATCAGCGTGCCCACGCGGGGCGTTGAACGGTGGCTGTCCCAGGGGCTCGCGCAGCGGCTCGGCGCCGCGCCCGGTCGCGCCGATGGCGTCTGCACAGGCGTGGTATTTCCCTCACCTCGACGACTGGTGGCGCGTGCGCTGGCCGGCAGCGCGGACGAGGAGGACGTCGACCCGTGGCAGCCACACCGCGCCGTGTGGCCGCTCCTCCGCGTGATCGACGGCTGTCGCGGTGAGCCGTGGGCGGCGTTGCTCTGGCACTACCTTGGGGCTGACAGTCACTCCGCCAAGCTCGATCCGCTCCGCGCCGGAAGGCGCTGGCCGACCGCGCGACATCTGGCCGGTGTCTTTGCCAGCTACGCCGCAACCCGACCGACCATGATCGACAGCTGGTCCAAGGGCCACGACATCGACGCCTCGGGATCGCCGCTGCCGGCCGACCGTGCCTGGCAGGCCGAACTCTGGCGGCGGCTGCGCAATGAGCTTGGTCTACCGAGCCCTGTCGAACGCGCACATGCCGCGCTGGCAAGGCTACGGCTCGATCTCGAGAGCAGTGACCTCCCGCAACGGCTATCGGTCTTCGGCGCCACCCGCCTGGATCCCGACCACCTGCTCGTACTCTCCGCACTTGCCGAGCATCGCGACGTTCATCTCTGGCTGGCCCACCCCTCCCCCGCACTCTGGGCGGGCGTGCAGGCCGCCACCGATGGCAACGGACGCGGCCCAACGCCTGTTTTGCGACGCGCGGATGACGCCACCGAAGCCCTGGTTCGTCATCGGCTCCTGGCCTATCTCGGCCGTGACGTACGCGAACTCCAGCTCGCCCTCACCGCAATCAGTCCCCATGCCACCGATCTGCATCACGGAGCGCCGGAGCCCAGCCAGCCGACCTCTCTGCTCGGTTGGCTGCAGTCCGACATTGCGGCGAACTGCACAGCCCGGCCGTCGGATCAGCGACCACTTCTCGAAGGTGATGACCGCAGCGTGCAGTTCCATGCCTGTCACGGCGCCGATCGGCAGGTGGAGGTGCTGCGGGAAGTGCTCGTTGGACTGCTCGCCGACGATGCCACACTCGAGCCCCGGGACATCGTCGTGATGTGCCCCGACATCGAGACCTACGCGCCGCTGATCGCCGCCTCCTTCGGACTCGATAGTCCAGATGCTCAAGCTGAGCATCCTGGGCATCGGCTCCGAGTACGGCTGGCCGACCGATCACTGCGGCAGCTGAACCCGCTGCTGGCCCTTGTCAGTCGGCTCGTCGCACTCGCCGACTCGCGCGTCGAGGCCAGCGCCCTGTTGGACTTGTGTGCCGCGCCGCCGGTAGCCCGGAAGTTCCGCTTCAGCCAGGACGACCTGGAGCGGCTGCACGATCTTGTGCCGCGCGCCGGTGTCCGTTGGGGGTTCGACGCCACCCATCGCCGCCGGTTCCAGATGGGCGAGTTTCGGCAGAACACATGGTCCTCCGGGATGGAGCGGCTGCTGCTCGGCGTGACGATGGATGAGACAGGCCAGCACTTCATCGGGACCACGTTGCCACTGGACGATGTCGATGCCAGTGATGTTGATCTTGTTGGGCGTCTCGCCGAGCTGGTCGCACGGGTCAGCCTGCTGACCGAGGCGTGCCACGCAGCCCAGCCGCTCGGTGCGTGGGTCGAGCTCTTCAAGCAAGCGATCGAGATGCTGGCGTCCGTGCCGCCGACAGATAGCTGGCAGTTGAGCCACGCCTACCAACAGCTGGGTGAGCTGACGCTGGCGACCGACGAGGCAGGCGATGTCGCACTGAGCCTGGCTGAGGTGTCAGCCTTGCTCAGCGATGCCTTCCGGGGACGTGCCAGCAGAGCGAACTTCCGTACCGGGACCTTGACGGTCTGCACCATGCTTCCGATGCGATCAGTGCCACATCGAGTGGTCTGCCTGCTCGGAGTCGACGACGGCACCTTCCCTCGGAAGCAGCCGCCCGACGGCGACAACATCCTCGCCGACGATGAGTGGATCGGCGATCATGACGTGCGGAGCGAGGACCGCCAGCTGCTGCTCGACGCCATCATGTCGGCTCGCGAACGCTTGGTGGTGATCTTCTCAGGCTGCGATCCTCGCTCAGGGGTCGCGATACCTCCTGCGGTTCCCATCGGTGAGCTGCTTGACTCGCTGGACACCACAGCACGCACCGAAGACGGCGAGTCGGTCCGAAGCAAGATCACCACCAGGCACCCGTTGCAGCCGTTCGACGCGTCCAACTTCACTCCGGGCCGGCTCGGTTCGTATGCCGGTTTCAGCTTCGACCTCGCCGGTCTGCGCGCCGTACGCGCTGCGTCCCGGGAGCGTTGCGCCGCCGCGCCGGTCTTCGGTCGCGAGGTCTTGCCGGAACCCGATGGCGACGGCCTGGTCGGCCTGAGCGACCTCGTACGCTTCTTCAACAATCCAATCCGAGCGCTGATGTATGACCGGGCGGGATTGTGGATCACCCGGCCCGACAAAGCGCCGGACGAGCAGATCCCGGTCAACCTGAACGGGCTTGATGCTTGGAGCATCGGAGAGCGGCTGTTACGGCTGCGCCTGGCCGGCCACGGAGCTGAGTGCCTGATCGCAGCAGAGTGGCGGCGCGGCTATCTCCCACCACGCGCTCTGGGTCAGAGGGCCATTCAAGACATCACCGGAAAGGTCGAGGAACTCGTGCAGACCGCGCAGCCGTTCCTGACTGATCGACCAGCCCCGTACGAGGTGCTGGCCGATCTCGGAAAGGTGCGGTTAACCGGGACCGTGAGCGGGGTCATCGGCGACTCGGTCGTCCACGTCAGCTATTCCAGACTCGCCGCGAAGCACCGGTTGCAGGCCTGGATTGAGCTACTGGCACTAACCGTCAGCGATCCGAGCCGGACCTGGAAAGCAGTTACCATCGGGCGCGGCGGCCGCTCCCTGCTGCGAGCGGTCGACGCGACATGGGCCCGCACGGTTCTCACCGACTTGATCGACCTACGAGCGACTGGACTGCGGGAACCACTACCGTTCAGCCCGAAGGCCTCGGCTGAGTACGCTGCCCTGCGCTTCCGCGACCGGCAGCTAGCGCCGTACCGAAAGCAGCTTGCCAAGCTCTGGGCCGAAGACCGTGACGAGGCGTACGAGCGGTTCTTCCGGGTAGGGGTGAGCTTCGACGACGTGCAGGCCAGGCCATCGATCCCCGGCGAGCAGCGCGGTAGCTTGGCGGAGCCCAGCCGGTTTGGCACGCTTGCACGACGGGTGTTCCAGCCTCTGCTCTCGGTTGAGAATCTGCGATGAGCAGCGATCTCGGGGTGGTCCTGGATCAAGTCCGGGCTGATCCGCCACCCTTCGATATCTGCGCCGAGATGCCCAGTGGAACCACCGTCCTGGAGGCGAGTGCCGGCACGGGCAAGACGTACACGATCGCTGCCCTAACCGCTCGGGTTATCGCGGAGGGCGCTGCCGAGCTGAGCCAACTGCTGTTGGTCACCTTCGGTCGGATGGCGACCAATGAGCTTCGGCTGCGGGTCCGAGAGCGCTTAGTGGCTGTCGAGAGCTGCCTGGCCGACGCGGTTGCACAACGCGCTCCCACTCGGCCACTCAGCGATCTTGAGGTGATGCTCGCCACCGGTCACCCGGAAGAGTTGGCGCGTCGCCGCGACCGGGTGTCTCGGGCGCTTGCCGAGTTCGACGCCGCAACCATTGCGACCACACACGAGTTCTGCCTTCAGATGCTCGACGGCCTCGGTGTGCTCGGCGACCGTGAGCCACACGCCACCGTGGTGGAGCACATCACCGACCTCACCCGCGAAGTAGCAACTGATCTCTATCTACGCCGTTATGGCACCAACGGCTCGCCGCCGATGAGTTACGAGGAGGCGCTGGGGATCGCCAATCAGGCGGTTCAGGCGATACACGCCCGGCTGGTGCCCGCCGGGCTCGGCCCAGATGATCCGTCGGGCAGTGGCGAGCGGGTGGCGTTCGCGACTGCGGTACGCCAGGAGGTGGAACGCCGGAAGCGAATGAGCAAGCTCTTCACCTATGACGACATGCTGACCCGGCTACGCGATGCTCTGGCTGATCCTGAGCGCGGGATGGCCGCTGCCGATCGGCTCCGCCGGCGCTACCGCATCGTGATGGTGGACGAGTTTCAAGACACCGACCCGATTCAGTGGGAGATCCTGAACCGCGCGTTCCACCGACATTCCACCTTGATCTTGATCGGCGACCCCAAGCAGGCGATCTACGCATTCCGCGGCGCGGACGTCTTCAGCTATCTCGACGCCGTACAACAGGCCGACCAGGTCAGGAGTCTGACGGTCAACCGGCGCAGCGACGAGGCGCTGGTGGATGCGCTGGATGTGTTGATGGGTGACGCCGCTCTCGGAGACGAGCGAATCACCGTACGCGCGGTTACCGCCGAGCATCAGGAGCGGCGGCTCAGTGGACCAGACGGCCGCGAGCAGCACACTGTGCCACCGATCCGGTTGCGCGTCATGCCCCATGAGCCCGACGCGGAGCAGGTGCAGAGTGTGGCGACCATCCGGCCTCAGATCGCCGAGGACCTGGTCGCCGACATCACGGCACTGCTGGGGTCGGGCACCCAACTGCTCCAAGGAAGCTCCCGCCGCCCACTGCTGCCATCCGACATCGCCGTTTTGGTACGCAAGAACGAGCGCGGCGAGGCGATTCGCGATTGCCTGGTGGCCGCCGGAGTGCCCGCGGTGATGTACGGCGCCAGTTCGGTCTTCGCCTCGCCGATGGCACAGGACTGGCTGACGCTGCTGCTCGCCCTTGAGCAGACGCGGCAGCAGTCGGTCCGGCAGGCGGCCCTGACCTGCTTTTTCGGCTGGACCTTTGCCGACCTCGTCGCCGCCAGCGAGGAGTCGCTGATTGAACTCACCCAACGCATCCGCTGGTGGGGCAGGGTGCTGGAGAACCGCGGTGTCGCCGCACTGCTGGAGACGGCAACGGCTGACGAGCGGATTCCAGAACGGCTGCTGAGCCTGCGCGGCGGGGAACGGATGCTGACCGATCTGCGCCATCTCGGCCAGAGTCTGCATGCTGCGATGACCTCGTCGCAGCTCGGCGTCGGTGCCCTCGTCGAGTGGCTCCGGGCACGCATCTCGGAGGCTCACGACATCGGCCTCACCGAAGGCACCCGGCGGCTCGAGACCGATGCGAAGGCAGTCACGATCTTGACCGTGCATCGCAGTAAGGGTTTGGAGTTCCCGATCGTCTACTTGCCTGAAGCCTGGGATCGACATGCCAATGGCTCCGACCAGGGTCGGATCCTCAGGCTGCATGAGCCGACGGCCACCAGCAGCGGCGAGTGCGTGCTCGATGTCGGAGGTCGGCACGGCCCAGGCAGGCCTGAGCGTTTCTCGCGCTATCGCGACGAAGAGGCCGGAGAAGACCTGCGGCTGCTCTACGTCGCTCTCACTCGGGCGAAGTGCCAGGTGGTGACATGGTGGGCTCCCTCGTTCAACACTCCGGCCTCGGCGCTGCACCGCTTTGTTTCTCGCAGGCCAACGGACTCGGCGGCACCTCACGTTGTTTACCCACTGAACGGCGATCCCTTTCCCGGCCGCGATCTCGGTCCCCGATTCAGCGTCGAGACCATGACATCGCGGACGCTCTCGAAGTGGCAGTCGATCACTGAGCCTCCATCTGTGCTGCGGGTGCGAGGCTTCTATCGCGAGCTTGACCTGGTCTGGCGCCGGACCTCCTACTCTGCGCTCACCGCCGCTGCGCACGGTGCCGGCGTGCCCCCGCCTGCGGTCGGGAGCGAGCCGGACCTCATGCGGGAGGACGACGAGTCAGCGCAGGTCACCTCGGCAGCCGTCCGGGCTGAGCACGAAGAGTCTCCGATCATGGACGGTCTTGGTGAGCCGTCGCCCATGTACGATCTGCCGTCGGGCGTGGAGTTCGGGACCGCCGTACATGCGATCTTCGAACGTGTCGACCCGGCAGCAGCGGACCTGCCCGCAGCTCTGCGTCAAGCTTGCGCGTTGACGCTTGCGCAAGGCCCAGCGACCGCGATGACAGTCGATGCACTGGCCAGTGCAATGCTTCCCGCGTTCCGCACGCCACTTGGGCCGCTCGCCGACGAGCTCCGGCTCTGTGACGTTTCGCGCGCTGACCGGCTGGCCGAACTCGGCTTCGAATATCCACTGACCGGTGGCGATGCGACCAACGCCGAGGTCACCTTAGGCATGGTGAGCCCGCTGCTACGCCGCCATCTTGCTCCGGCAGATCCGCTGGCCGGTTACCCCGATCGGCTGGACGACCCGGCGCTAGGCACCCAGGCGCTGCGCGGCTACCTGACCGGCAGCATCGATGCGGTTCTCCGGCTCCGACGCGACAACCGGCCACCGCGCTACCTGGTTGTCGACTACAAGACGAACTGGCTGGGCAGCTTCGACGGAGACACGCTGAAGGTCGGCGACTACACACCGGCACGCATGGCCGAGGCCATGATGAGCGCCCACTATCCACTCCAGGCATTGCTGTACGCCGTGGCCGTGCACCGCATGCTGCGCTGGCGGCAACCGGACTACGATCCGGCGGTTCATCTGGGCGGCTGCTTATACCTCTTCGTCCGCGGAATGGCTGGCCCCGACACCCCGCGAGTCGATGGCGTGCCGTGCGGGGTGTTTGGCTGGCGCCCGCCAGCGTCGCTTGTCGTTGAGCTGTCCGCGCTGCTTGATGGAGTGATGCCGTGAGCACGCAGTCCAGGTTCGCTGTAGCTGTTGCCGACCGTGCCCTTGCGGTCCAGGCAGCATGGGGTCTGCTCGCAGCGTTCAACCAGGCTGGCGTGCTCAATCCAGCTGATGTGCATACGGCCGAGACGGTCTGCCGAATCGGCCAAGGTGTCGACGAGCGGGTCCGGCTCGCCCTTGCCTTGACGGTCCGCGCGCTCCGCAATGGCTCGGTCTGCATTGATCTGCGGACGGTACGCACCACTGCCTTCGATGAGGCAGAGAGCGCGATCGACATCTCTGAGCTGCCCTGGCCCGAGCCCGATGAGTGGATCCAAGCCTGCACAGCAAGCCCGCTGGTGGCTGACGGGGCTGACCAGCCCGGCGGGCGGCCGCTGCGGCTGGCCGGCGGCCTGCTCTATCTGGAACGGTATTGGCAGCAGGAGGAGCTGGTTCGCGCGCAGCTGCAGCGACGTTTTGCTGCACCGGCGCCTGACATCGACCAATCCCGGCTTTCGGCTGCGTTTCCACGGTTGTTCGACCACGAGGGCCTGGCGCCAGGCGAGGCAGACCGGCAGCAGCTGGCGGCTGCCGTCAGCGCGCTGAGCAGAGTGAGCGTGCTCGCGGGCGGCCCCGGCACAGGCAAGACGACGACCGTGGCCAGGCTGCTGGCCCTGTTGCGCGATCAGCCCGGGCCTGCTTTGCGTATCGCGCTGGCTGCGCCGACCGGCAAGGCCGCTGCCCGTCTGGAGGAGGCGGTGCGAGCGGCCACCGCGCAACTAGAACCAGACGATCAACACCGGTTGGGCGATCTCACGGCGTCCACGCTGCATCGACTGCTGGGTTGGCTGCCCTCGAATCGCAGCCGGTTCCGGCATGATGCGACAAACCAACTGCCGCACGATGTCGTGATCGTCGACGAGATGTCGATGGTGTCCCTCACCCTGATGGCGCGGCTGCTCGAAGCAGTCCGCCCAAGCGCCCGTCTCGTGCTCGTCGGCGACCCGGATCAGCTGTCGTCGGTCGAGGCCGGTGCGGTTCTGGCCGACATTGCCCGGGCGCCTGGCACACCCGACGCGAATCTTGGGCGGCGTCTAGTTGAGCTCGATCTGATCTCCGACCAGGAGACGGCACCGGTACATGGGGTCGTGCAATTGACGCATACCTGGCGGTTCGGCGGCGCCATCAACGCGCTTGCACGGGCCGTCCGGGGTGCCGACGCCGACGCAGTGGTCGCGGTGCTCCGCTCGGGGGCAAGTGATGTGCAGTTCAGCGAGGTCGACCTCGAGGCTGCGCCGACTGAGGCTTCCGCTAGAGCCCTGGTTGGCGTGACAGCACAGGTACGAGCGGCCGGTGTCGCCATGCTCGAGGCGGCCAGATCTGGAGACATCGCAGCGGCGCTGGCCGCTTTGGATCGACATCGGCTGCTCTGCGCCCACCGGCGCGGGCCGTACGGGGTGCTCCGCTGGGGTCTCGAGGTGGAGCGTTGGCTGGCCGAGGCGGTCCCCGGATATGGCGAGGACGGCGAGTGGTATGTCGGACGGCCGTTGCTGATCACCGCGAACGACTACGAGATGTCGCTCTACAACGGCGACACTGGTGTGATTGTTCAGACACCCGCCGGCGTACGCGCCGCCTTCGCCCGCGGCGCTGCGGCCAAGCTCTACCCGCCGGTGCGGCTGGACGCCATCCAGACTGTGCACGCGATGACCGTGCATCGGGCGCAAGGGAGCCAGTTCGACACCGTGTCGTTTGTCGTGCCCCCGCCCGACTCTCCACTGCTGACTCGCGAGCTGCTCTATACCGCGGTGACCCGGGCGCAGCGGCAGGTCCATCTCATCGGCTCGGAAGAGGCCATCCGGCGTGCCGTGCTGCGGCCAGCAAACCGTGCGAGCGGGCTGCGGCACCGGCTAGCCGCCAGACCGTCTGCAGCCCTCAGTCTGTGATCATCGTCTCGCCGGGGTGTGCCTCAGACCAGGCCGCTACTGACTGATCCCACTCGGCACCGCCCAGCGTTACCACGGAGGCAGGAAAGAGGCCGTCCTCCTCCTTGCTGATGTGCTCATCCAACTGCTCGAATGCGACTCGCAGCCGCTGCTGGTCGGCGGGATCTGAGACGTCCACCGTCGCCAGCAAGTGAGCCAGCTCACGGTGCTCGACGATGAGCGGCGCGACGTAGTCGGCGTAATCCTGTTCGCGCGCCGCCATGACCCGGAAGAGCCCGTTCTCCTCGCCCTTCCAATGGCGCTCCAGCGCGTCCGCCATCGCGCTGATGAATTCCCTGGCGGCGTAAACGTCGCCCTGATCGATTGCGCGGATCGCATCATCGCCGAGATCCGTGGCGCACTCGTGTTCGGCGACATAGTCCCTGATGAGCAGCATCGACCGGCAGCCGCAGTAGTGGCACATCAGTCCAACTATGGCACCAGGACTCGGGGCCGCCGGCAATCTCCGTGCCCCCCGCGGGCACAGAGATTTCAACACTCTCTGCGAGCGTCGGTAGGCGCCTGCTGGTGATCGGAGCGGCGATGAGCGAAACATGCCCGCGAGCGGGGCGAGCAGATCAATACCGTCGTTTCGCGAAGAGCGACGACGACACCAGCTTCCTGGGGCGCCGCGCGAGCAGAGATTTCAAAGGGGCGCTACGCCATCCCGCCATGCCTGGATCATCCGCGATGCGATGGAGCTGCGCCCTGGCAATCCCAGCTGGCCGGCATCGAGCTTCGCGCTGAGCTGGTCACGGGTGTACCACTCGGCGTGGGCAATCTCGCGGGCGTCAATGTTGATGTTGGTCCCCGTTGCCTGCCCGAAGAACGCGACCATCAGCGAGCGCGGGAACGGCCACGGCTGGCTGCCGAAGTAATGCAACTCGGAGAGACTGATGTCGACCTCTTCGCCGATTTCGCGATGGATCGCCTGCTCGAGCGACTCCCCAGTCTCCACAAAGCCGGCCAGCACCGACACCCGATTCCCCCACGTCGGCTGGCCACCGAGCAGCAAGCGATCCTCGGCATCGACAACTGCCACGATCACGGCGGGATCAGTGCGAGGGAAGTGATCTCGGCCGCAAGCCCCACAGTGCCGCGCGTATCCGCCATTGGTTACCACAGTCGCGCCACCGCAGCTCGGGCACCGCGGGTCCAATCGATGCCAGTGCGTCACAGCGGCGGCAGTGGCAGCAATGTCACGCTCATTGTCGGTGAGCTGGAAGCCAACCTCGCGGAGATCATGCATCTCTCCCTCGGGCAGCTCCTCCACAGCAAAGATTGGCGAACCGTTGAGCAGTCCGAGCAATCGGTGCCGCTGGCTATCGAACTCCATGAAGGGCTTGGTCATCCGTAGCTTGCTGCCACCGGCATTGGTAGAGAATCGCGACTCGGCATCCAGTGTGAGCAGCTTGGCGTCCTCGGCGTACCAGAGTCCAGCCACCCATTCCGCGGAGGCGCGGTGGTGGTCGACGCGGTCGAGGTCACTCGCCATCGCCCAATTGATCATGTGATCAGGGTAATGGCTCAACCTGGGCTCTCAGGATCGATTCGATGACCTGACGGTCAGGCAGGACCGCCGGGCGGACGATCTCATCGGTGCGTACGTGATAGAAAATCGCGTCGATTTCCTTGACTGGCAGCCCGTACGCCTCAGCCCAGGCCAGCCGGTAGATCGCAAGCTGGAGCGGATCGGCAGTGTCTGCCCGACCGGTTTTCCAGTCCACTACTTGGAATCTGGCCACTCCTGATTCGGAAGACATGGGCTGTTGGTAGACGGCATCGATCCGGCCCCGGACCAGCCGGCCAGCGATCCAGATGCTGAACGGCGCCTCGATTGCGTACGGCACCATGCTGCCAAACCGTCCGGCCGCAAACGCTTCACACAGTTCGCGTAGCTCGTGCTCGTCGTGGGTGCCGGAGTCTGCCCGGTTCGGCAGGTCGTCAATGTCAAGCAGCTGTTGCTGACCCAGGCCACCCGTAGGTAGTCCCGCACCGAAATAGCGCTCGACCCAATGGTGGAAGCGGGTGCCGAAGCGAGCGCTACGGGAAGGCTGGCGTGGCATCGGCCGCGCCAGCTCTGCAGCGAAAGCGTCCGGATCGGCGTTCAGCCGGAGAACTGCGGTGGTCGAGAGCTGGGCGGGCAGCTCGACGAGTTGATCTCCGGACCGGGACTCGATCGCCTCCGTGAGCAAGCGATCCATGTCGGCGTCCCAACCGGCAACGACTTCATGATCATCGAGCAACATCGACTCGCTCGCCGGGTCGTCGTAGCTGCCCAGATCAGCGAAGCGCTGGCGTGCCCGCTGCACATCCAGCGCGGCATCGTGCCGCCGAGCTTGCGCCTCCGAATCGAGGGGCACGGGCCAGGTCTGTGGAGCCACCTCAGCGACCAGGGGATTGTCCAGTCCCGGCGGCGCGGCCTCGGCGAGCAGCTGGTTGTGACGGACCGCCTCCTCGACGATCGCCTGCAGATAGCTGGAGGCTGCGCGAGCATTGCTGAGATCGGAACGCCAGGAGTGGCCCGTGCCGACCAACAGCCGCTTTGCCCGGGTGACCGCGACGTAGGCCAGCCTGTCCTCCGCCAGCAGCTGCTGGCGGCTGAGCTGCTGCTTGTAGTCGACCATGGCGGCGTAGGTCGTCTCGGCGAGCTGAGGGATCGACTCTGCGTCCCCACGCAGGTCCGCGGGTAGCACCGCCGGATTCATCACCCAGTTGTCGGTGACCCGGTCACTGGGAAATACGCCCTTCATCATGGCCGGCAGGAACACGGCCTCCCACTCCAGACCCTTGGCCTTGTGCACCGTGAGCAGTTTGACCGCTTCGCGGTCGGAGGGAACAACCTGTTCCAAGCCCGCGCCTTGATCGCTCTCCGCCTGCAGATAGCCGAGCAGACCGGCCAGCGAGGCATCGCCATCGACATCGACGTACGCCGCAACTGCGTCGAGGAACGCGCCGAGCTGGTCGCGCCGGGAGGTCCGGACGAACTCGGGCGTGGCCGTCACCTCGACATCCAAACCGATCGTCGTGATCACTCGACGGGTCAGGTCCAGCACGGGCTCGTCGGAGTGCCGGCGTAACCAGGCCAATTCTGTCGAGAGCCGGCTGAACCGCTCGCGAGCCTGGGGTGAGTACGCCGCCTCACCCGGGCTGTCCAGCGCGTCCAACAGGCTGACGACTTCGGTCGGGTCAACATCGGCGACGGCTCGTTCCAATGAGGTGAGAACTGCTGCGCTGCCGGGTTCCTCGTCGGCCGGGTTGCGCGCGGCACGGGCCAGCTCGCGGGCACGACGCCCCAGCAACGCGAGGTCGCGCGGGCCGACCTGCCAGCGGGGACCGGTCAGGAGCCTGATCAGCTCGGGATTCGCAGTGACATCATCGATCAGCCGCAAGGTTGCGGTGATGTCGAGGATCTCAGGCAGATGCAGCAGGCCGCCAAGTCCGACAATCTCAACCGGCACATTCCGTGCTGTCAGCTCGGCATACAGCGGTGCAATATCGGCGTTGCGTCGGGTCAGCACCGCCACGTCGGCCCAGTGCGGCACGTCACCGCCTGCCCGCAGGCCGGCGATCACGTCCCCGATCCAGCTGATCTCCTCTGGCCAGGTTTCGAAGGTCGCCGCACGTACCTGCCCTGGGGGCGTTCGCTCGGGGGCGCGCAGCAGCCCGAGGCCCGGGAATTCGTTGCTGGCCAGCGCAGTGTCGTCGGCGATCACGCTGCGGGTCTCGGTCCGCAGCGGCCGGCTCAGCACGTTGGCGACGTCCAAGATCGTTCGCCCGCTGCGGCGGTTTACGGTGAGTGTGAAGCGATGAGCGGGTCGGCCGTCGGTGCTCGGAAAGTCGTCGGCAAAGGTCAAGATGTTGCTCGCCGCCGCGCCCCGCCATCCGTAGATCGCCTGAAATGGGTCGCCAACTGCAGTCACTGGGTGTCCCCGACCGTCGCTGGTGGTTCGACCGGAGAACAGGCCGCGCAGCATGATCGCCTGCGCCGCCGAGGTGTCTTGGTATTCATCGAGCAACACAACCCGGAAGGCAGCCCGCGTCGCACTGGACACCTGCGGCACCTCGGTAGCCAGTCGGGCCGCTATGGCCATTTGGTCGGCGAACTCCACCAGCCCGAGCCGGCGTTTCAAGTCCTGGTAGTCACGTACCAGGCTGGCTAGTTCCAGGCGCTCTTGGCAGGCAATGGTCGCCTTTTTGACGTCGGCGTACACATTGCCCCGATTGTTGAGCGGTGCCGACGCCAGGCCGAGGAGCAGGCCGCGGGCGTGCCCATCCAGATCATCGACATCGACGAGGTGCTGCTGGAGGTCGGCGTCAAGCCGCAGGACCCGCTCGGTGACCGTGGCCGGCCGCAGCCGAGAGATGAACTCGAACGGCCCCGCCGCAGCCTTCACTACTCGCGATGCGAGCCGGTATCGCGTGGCGCCGCTGATCATGGTCGGGTCCGCCTCGAAACCCAGGCGAAGGCCGTGCTCGGCGACCAGGCGCGCGGCGAAGGCGTCGTAGGTCATGATCAGCTGTTCACCGGATTCATCGACGCCGCGATCGGCGATCAACCCCGACCGCAGCAGCGCGCTGCGGACTCGCTGCGAGAGCTCGGCAGCCGCCTTTCGGGTGAACGTCAGACCAAGTACCTCTTCGGGCCGCACGACACCGATGCCAACCAGCCAGACCACCCGCGCCGCCATGACGGTGGTCTTGCCCGATCCGGCGCCGGCGATGATCACACCCGGCTCGAGAGGCGCGGTGATGGCATCCAGTTGCTCGGTAGAGAAGGAGATGTCCAGCGCATCCATGAGCCCGGCCGCGTTGCCAAGTCGAGTCCGCGGCGGCTTGAGGGTATAAACGGTCACCGCACGACCTGCTGACCAGCCGGCTGTGCAGGACAGCTGGTGCGGAAGGGACAGTACCGACAGGCTGGGCCGATGCGAGCGGCGTGATGCTCGCCACGAATGATGTGCGCAGCGTCTGCCAGCCGCCGATGCACCCAGGTCGGCTGCTCTCCGAGAGCGGCCTCCTCGCTGCCCTTCAATGGCGTCACCGGGAAAGGCACGTCATCCAGGGAGGCCTGCTGAAAGGTCTTCGGATGGCCGCTGTCCCCGTCGGGGAGCCGGAGATACACCAGTTCGGCGCCCGCCGGTCGCGCGTCTCCCCCCGCCACAGCAGCAAAAGCGCCTTGCTGCACCGCCAGCTGATACACCCCGAGCTGGTCGTGCAACGCCACATCAGTGGCACTGGGCGCGGTCTTTGACGTCTTGAAGTCCACGATCCTGATTCGGCCATCAGAATCCCGCTCGACCCGATCAGCACTACCGGTAAGGTGCACCCGGTCGGTTCCAAGATCAACATCGCAGGAGAATTCCACCTCGGTACCGAGCAGTGTGAGGTGCGACCTAGCCTCTTGCCACGTCACGAATCGCTCGAGCGCCGACTCAGCCTCCACCCGCTCCACTGCAGACAGCCAGTGCGCGTCGAAGTCCAGCTGGTCCCAGACCGACTCCAGATGGTTGGCGAGCTCACCATGATCGGCTTGACTGCGCGCCCCGTACTCGGCCAGCACGTGGACGACCGAGCCGAAACTCGCGGCGGCAGTCCGCACCGACTCGCCCTGGGCCTTGCGCGCCAGAAACCAGTGCCGCGGACAGGCCAGCACGCTCGCCAACTGGCTGCCGGAGAGGTGGACCGGCTCCTCCGGTGCCACCAACGGCTGGTCCGCCCGACTGAGCGGACGCATGCCCCACCAGTGCTCTGGCCGGGCAGCCGGTACCAGCGGGCGGCCGTCAGGATCGATCGCGTCGGCCAACCGCGCGAGGCGTACGGCGGCCTCCTCGCGAAGGCGCGGCGAGACTTCCGGGTCGATGGTGGTGCTGCGGAGCTCGGCTACCAGTGCCGACAGCGACAGCGGCCGTCGCGGCCGTCCCGGCAGTTCCCGTGGAGTCACGCCAAGCTCGGCCAGGAACCGGGACGGCTGGTCAGCCTCCCCCTCGGTACCCGCCACCGCCGTCACCACCAGCCGTGAACGGGCTCGGGTACACGCCACATAAAAGAGCCGACGCTCCTCCGCGATCCGAGTCGCGGTGGGAACGGGTGCCATCACCTCGTGCCGCCCCAACTGATCGGGCTCCAGCAAGGATCCGCGACGGCGTACGTCCGGCCACCTGCCCTCCTGGATGCCCGCGACCACGACCAGATCCCACTCCAATCCCTTGGCGCGATGCGCCGTCAGCACGCGGACCGCTGACCCGCGTAGCTCAGATTCGCGCAGCGGGTCCGCGGGAATCTGTTGGCCCTCGACTTCAGCCAGGAAACCAGTCACGCCACGGAGCCCAGACACTTCCTCGGAGCGAGCGGCGATGTCAAACAGGGCACAAATGGCGTCTAGGTCGCGGTTGGCCCGGCGGCCGGCCTGGCCGCCTAAGGCAGCCTGATTCCGAAGCCTTTCCGGCCAAGCTGTCTGGGACCAGAGCAGCCACAAGGCCTCCTCTGCTGTGCTGCCGGTATGGATTGCGCGCTCGCAGCGCCGCAATAGTTGGGCCAGGGCACGGGCAGCGTCGACATCCGGACTGGGCGGGCAGTCGTCCAGCAGCTCATGATGACGCAACGCGAGACTCGTCAACTCGACAGAGGGCCGTGGTAGCGCCGTGCCGGCCAACTCCGTACGCTCGGCCTCACGGAGCGCCCGGCCGAGACGCCGAGTAGACATGCTGTCCATGCCACCGAGCGGTGAGGTGAGCAGCAACAGTGCCTCCTCGCCGGAAGGCACACAACCTCGAACGGCGACCTGAAGAGCCAGCAATAGTGGACGCACCGCCGGGTCGGCAGCCAAGGGGATCTCGTCGCCTGCCACCTCGACCGGTACGCCGGCGGCAACCAGTGCCCGGCTTAACCCGGGAATCGTGGTGCGCCCGGCGCGGACCAGCACCGCCATGTCGGTCCACGCGAGATTGTCGCGGAGGTGCGCACTGCGCAGAATCTCTGCGATGTGCTCCGCCTCCGCGCCGGCGCTGCTGCAGGTGAAGACCTCGACTTTTCCCTTGGGGAGTTGAGGATCCGCCGTTGGGTAACGGAAGGCCTGGAACACCTCAGCCGGCAGCGAGCGCGGCATACCCAACCGGCTGGCGACGCTGCGGCTGGCTGCAAGTAGCGCGCTGCCGAAGCGACGGGTCCGGTTCAGAGCGAGGACCGGTGCGGGCGCTCCCTCGCGGGTACGGAACCGCTCGGGGAAGTCTAAGATCCCGCGCGCCTCGGCGCCACGAAAGGCATAGATCGACTGATCGGGATCTCCAACGACGATGACATCCCGGCCGTCACCGGCGACGACCTGCAACAGCCGCACCTGGGAGGGGTCGGTGTCTTGATACTCGTCGACGAAGACACAGCCGATCTCACGGCGCAGTGTTGTCACGATCTCTGGTCGCGTGAGCAGAATGCGGCAGCGATGCACCAGCTCGGCGTAGTCGAGCACACCTTCGGCGTCCAACACGTCGAGGTACTCATCGAAGAAGGCTCCGAGGCTCACCCACTCCTCTCGGCCGGTGGCGTCTCCTGCCGCGACGACGTCATCGGGATCCATGCCCAGCTGTCGTGCCTTGGCGAGCACGGCACGAACCTCGGTGGCGAACGCTCGGGTGGGAAACGCGCGAGCGAGCGACTCCGGCCAATGGGCACGCTGAGTTTCCAGGCTGCCGTGAAGTGTCTCGCGGAGCCGGAACTCCTGCTCGGGTCCGGTCAGTAGCCGCAACGGAGCGCCGAAGCCGCTCGATTCAACGTCGGACTCATCACCGAACCGCCGCACCAATGCATAACAAAAGGCATGGAAGGTCATGGCCATCGGGGTCACCGTGGTGCGCCCTAAGCGCCCGGCGATCCGAGCGCGTAAATCGGCTGCAGCTTTTCGCGAGAAGGTCAGCACGAGAATGCTGTCTGGCGTCGCGCCGCGACGTTGGATCCGGTCCACCACACACTCGATCAGAGTTGTTGTTTTGCCGGTGCCAGGCCCGGCGAGTACCAGCAACGGGCCTCCTGGGTGGTCGACGACGGCGCGCTGGGACGGGTCCAGCGCTGGGGGTGTGAGCAGCTTCTCCGCCCCCCGAGTAAAGCGGTACATCGCGACAAGTCCTGGTCTAGTAGAGATCAGCTCGTACGCAGGTATTGGACCAGAGATAGCTGACAGATTTGGTGCAACCGCGCGACGTGCGCGAGAAGCGCTCAAATAATGCGTTGATCACGCCATGCCGAGTAGAAGATCGCGACCGCGGCGGCTGCGACCAACCCGGTGCCGAAGATCAGGTCGCCGAATTGAGCGAACGGATCGAAGTAGATCGTCGTACTGCCGTCTCGAATCAGGGCCGCGTACGCCAGGACCGTCATGCTCAGCACGTAATTGGTCAACACCAATAGGACCCGGGTGGGCCGCGGAAAACGGCGGCTCTCCCGGTTCGCCCAACCAGAGCCGGTGAAAAGGTCCCAGGTCAGACCAAACAGCACCAAGGCAGCACCCGAGAAGCCGAGCACCGCGCCGAGCGGGTCGGAGATGAAGTCGCGGTAGGAGAACAAGGCAGACAAGATCAACATCCCGGCGAACGCCAACGCGCGCTGAGCGGTCAACTTGCGGCGCAGCAACAAGATCACGACAGCGACCACGACCACCGCCGATGCCACCAGATTGAGCGCATCGGGATTGATCGGAGCCGGCGTCCGATAGCCGAAGAGCAGTTGCCGCGCCAACGCAGCGAGCATGACGCCGATGCCGCCGAGGACCAGAGCCCGTCCGGCCTGGCCGAGGCGCGCCGCACGTACCGCGAGGATGAGCACGACAACGCCAACTAGCACTCGACTGGGGTCGATGACGCGAGTGACGAGCGGCGTGATGTCGAACGATAACCGCGCCGCAGCACCTCCAGGCGCGAGTGAGGCGAGCACCTGAAGGACGGACAAGAAGATTTGAACAGGGAGCGTGACGGCAATCAGCGCGGCTGCGATGGCGAATCCGACGCGACCCAGCTCATCCCCGAGTTCTGATACCACGGGACTTGCATTTCGGCGCCAGGAAAGCCGCAGGAGGACCAGGCCGACGACAGCAAACGCGGTCACCAACGCGCTCGCCCAGAGCAGCGAGGCCAGGCCGTCCACCACTGGATCTCGCTGGGCAATCAGCCAAACGCACTGGATCAAGCGGATGCAGAGAACCACGACCAAGATCAGGTACGGCCACCCTTGCTTGGCGAACCGTTGCGCGTTTTGGGTCGCCGCCACCGTCGCTCGTACGGTGATCTCCGCCACCGAGGCGCCGGCCAGCATTGCGGCTGGCAGGGCGAGGTAGCCGAGGACGGCCGCCGTTTGCTGCAGGTTGAGGGGATTGAGGTCCGAGCCGTAGATCTTGGCTTCGCGGGTCTCCGCGACGCCGATCGTCATCCCCATACCGATCAGCACCCACATCACGGCGAACTCCCACCAGGCGAACCCGCGACGCCATCGAATGATGACGAGCGCCAGCATCGCCACCATCAGGCAGGCAGCGATCACTGGCCAGCCGACCCAGCCGGCAAGCGATGGGCTGCGCAGCGACCACGTTCCCATCACCATGAGCGTGAACAGCAGGCCGAGCACCTTGAGCCACCAGGGCCCGTGCTGTGCCGCCGCCATGAGTGAGGCAACTCCGAACGAGAGCAGCAGCACCAGTGGCCAAACCATCTGTTCCGGCAACCCGAGGCTCGTGCCGGAGACGATCAAGCTGCTGTGCTGGCGGATCACTCCAGAGAAGATCACGAGCAGACCGGCGACGAGAAAGACGACGTAGCCCGCGAGCACGATCGAGCGAAGCCCGTACGGCCATTCCAGATCACGGAGTCGCCCCTGCTCGATCGGATCCACCAACGTCTGCTGATAGAGGTCAGTCGCGAATCGGGAAAGCCGCGACCGGCCGCGGCCAGTTATGGCCGAGTCTGTCGCTGAGCTTGTCAAAGAGCCTTGGCTGGCGAGCATCCCGGAGTCGCTGGCCGAGTCGAGATCAGCTGGCATCTTCTCGAGCCTGGAACGTCCAGTCGTTGCTGAACAACAGCACGCCTTGCGAGAGAGCGACCGCTGGTCGGTCCTGTTGCGACAGAGTCAGCGCTGGCAGATCCCAGCGGCTGATGATTGCTCCATCTTTTACGATCACCCGCGCCTCGGTTGGACCCCAGACCAGCAGATGATCTTGGGTCGGCGTCAGCGTAAGGACTGGCCCGAGCCGCTGGGTGATGACACCTTCGCCACTCACTATGACGGACTGACTCTTGGTAGCCACGACGACCTGGCCTGCGAAACTCGCCATGTCGGTCAGCGTCCCGAAGATCGGCCGTGCCCAGCGGTGTCTGCCGGTGGTCGTCAAGAGCGCGTGGGCTGTCTGATCTTGAATCACGACCACGGTGTCGCCGATCACCGTTGCAGCAGCGCCCTGCATCTGGAGGTCCCAACGATCTTCGCCGGTGCCCTCCTCGAAGGCAGCCGTGGTGCCACCTCTGTCCATGATCACAACCAGTCCCGCACCCACGGCGGGTGAAACGTTGACGTCTAAGCCGACGTTGTGCTGCCAAAGGACGGTGCCCGTGGAAAGATCAAATGTCCGTATCTCGCCGCTGAGATCAACCAGGACCGCCTCGCGATCACTGATCCGCAGCGGTGAAGTTGGGGCAAGATCATCAAGCGACAGTTGCCACAAGCGCACGCCGATGTCGGAGTAGGCAACCATCTGGCGGTTGCTCGTCGTCGCGATGATCACATTGCCGAAGGCGCTCAGGCTCAGCACTGTGCCACCGGGATGCGTCCGCCAGATTGAGGTCCATTCGGTGGGTGTCTTAGGGGTCGTGGCGACCAGGTCTCCCCGCCCGACTGTCGCCTGAATCATCAGCTCTGACTCGGTGCGTACTGGAGTTACGGCGGACGGTGAGCCCACCATCGGCCCCTCACCGAATGTGGGGTTGATTGAGATCGTGGTCATGGACCTGGTGGTCCAGCGTTGCGGCGCCGACCAGACGATTGGGGCGTTGGTGGTGCTCTGGATGCTCGGCTCAGGTGGATCGATGCGGGATGTAGTGGTGCGTACGTCGGCGAAGCTCTGGCTCTCGGCCACGATGCCTTGGCGTCGACACCATGTCTGGCTGAGGGTTACTACCCGACCGAGTTGGCCCTCCTTCGATAGATAACGCACCTCTCCGGTGACACTGAGGCAGCCGCTGCTGCCCGCTTCGGCGCGCAGTTCGCTGCGATAGTCGAGGGTGTCTCCCGCGGATCCGGCACCGCTCCACTGACTCCCTGCCCGGACATCCGCCGGCAACAGCACTAACGCGGGACTGTAGACGTAACCCTCCGACGGGGTGCTGACCCCCATGAGCTCCACGCCGGTATTGACTCGATAGAAGCGAGTGGTCTGCGCCGTCGCCGCGGGGTCATTGATCGCAGTTGTCGTGGTCCGCAGAATCTGAATCCTGTCGCGGTCGGCGTAGGCCTCATCGAGCATCTTGGTGGCGAAGGTGCTGTCGGTGCTGAGTAGGCCGGCCACCCCGGCTAGCCGCGCCGATTCGGTGACTGAAAGGCCGACAACGGTTTTGAGCTCGCGCGTCGTGTCGGTTTGCTCATACGACACCCCACCATCTGAAGGCAGATAGCCGGCGGCTGGAGTGACTCGGGCGGCAACGCCCACCGCACTGGCCAGGAATGCAGCACCGGCGATCAGTGCGGCGACAAGACCGTAAACGACGAGCGGCAGCCACCATGATCGTTGCGCCGGCTGGGGTGCGGGCCAGGTCGGATTGATTGCAACGCCGCCCAGCGGATCCGGAGGCAGGGTGGACCAGTCCTGCACGGGGAACGGCGACCAGGGTTGATCGTCGGCTGTATTCATGGCTCGCTAGGTCAAATTCGACGGTTGGCTAACACGGGGATGGCAGCTCGGGTCTCCTCAACAAGGTCAAGATCAAGATCGGCAATCAGGAGACCAGGACCCTCCCCCAGCGACTGCAGAACCTCGCCGCGCGGCGAGATAACCGCGCTGTAGCCGACCCCGGTCGGGGCCGGTCCGTCGAATACGAATCCAGCCACTGCAGGATCGGCCTGCCCGGCAGCTACCAGGTACGAGGTGGAGTCCAGCGCGCGGGCCCGCGTCAGCAGCTGCCACTGCTCGACCTTGCCCACTCCGGCTCCCCAGGACGCGGCCACACAGATGACCTGAGCTCCGAGTTCTGCGAGGTTGGTGTAAAGGCCAGGAAACCGCACGTCGTAGCAGGTGGTGAGCCCGACCTTTGCCTCTGCCACTGTGATCATGACCGGCTCCGCGCCGGGCGCAACCGTGTCGGATTCGCGGAAGCCGAACGCGTCGAAGAGATGAATCTTGTGGTAGTGCGCATCCACACCTGGCCCGATGGCGCGCAGCGTGTTTCTGACCCGGCCGTCGCCGCTCGGTGTGAACATCCCGGCGACGACCACCAGCTGATGATGATCGGCGATCTTTCCCAGCTGCTGGGCCCATGAGCCGTCCACCGGTTCAGCGATTTCGGCCAGCGGCAGTCCGAAACGGCGCATGGTGGCCTCGGGAAAGACCACCAGCTGGGCGTCATTCGCGGCAGCCTCGGCCGTTCGAGTAGCGACGAGTTCCAGGTTCTCATGGGGATCTGAACCACTGAGAATCTGGGCGAGGGCAACTCGCAGTGTGCTCATCTCAGTCTCCCTGCTCCTGGTCCATTTGCCACACCAGCACCTCGGCGTCGGCACGTGCTACGAGCCTCAGCTGGGTGGAACCTGACAGCCGAAGCGAGTCGCCCACCTCCAGCCGCCCGATCGTTTCGAGGTCCACCACTCCTCGTGCCAGATAGACATGCAGCAGGTCTCCATGCGGGAGGCTGCGGGAAGTGCCGGTCGGCAGCACGCTGACCCACAGCGTCGAGCCGGCGCTGCCGAGACTCACCACCGCATCCGGGTGCCGGCCTGAGGCGATCGGCATCCAGCCGCGGGCAAGATCGCCCAACTCCAGCTCCCGTTGCTGATAGCTGGGAGGCGCGCCTGCCTCATCCGGTCTAATCCACATCTGGATGAAGCGCACCGGCTCCGCTGGGCGCGTCGGATCGATTCGGTAGGCATTATTACGCTCGGCGTGCACGATGCCGGAACCTGCACTCATCCGCTGCGCAAGTCCGGGATAAATCAGGCCGGAGTTGCCTTGCGAGTCCTCGTGGACAAGCGAGCCGGCAAGCACCCAGGTGACGATCTCGGCGTCACGATGGGGATGGTCGGGGTAACCGGCCCCGACGCGTACCAGATGATCATTGTTGACCATTAGGCGACCGAAGGAGACGTTCGTCGGATCGTAGTGTTCACTGAAGGAGAAGCTGTGGTACGTCTCGGCCCCAACAGTGCTGGTGAGGAAGCGTTGCTCTGCCCGACGCAGATCGGTGTGCGGGGTGGTGGCCCTCGGCGTACTCACTGGTTCAGTATCGCGTGAAGTTGTGAGACCAACCCGATCACTCTCGTGAGGGATGCCGATCTCACGCCCGCTTCCACTCGTCACCGTCACGCGGCGTCGGGTGGTCGTCGCCGTCGCCGGTGCGAGTGCTGTTGGCGTGGAGGCTTCGGATGCTGGCCTCACGACGCCGCCATCAGCGTACGCTCGCCTCATGTCCGCTCGTCCCATTCCTGAACCGATCGCGCCAGGTCAGGAATCGGTCTGGGACTACCCGCGTCCACCGGTGATCCGAACCAGCGACGAAGAGATCATCGTGATCTTGGGTGGAGTGGAGATTTTCGAGACCCGGATCAGCCTGCGCATGCTGGAAACAGGGCATCCACCGACCTACTACCTACCTTGTTCGACCTTCATCGAAGGTTCACTGAGGCCGGCACGCGGGACTTCGTTTTGTGAATGGAAGGGCCGGGCTGCCTACGTCGATGTGATCGGCGGCAGCCGGGTCGCTGCTCGCGGAGCTTGGTACTACCCGCACCCACATGCCCGCTACGCGGCGATCGTTGATCATGTTGGGATCTATGCCGGCGCGATGGACGAGTGCCTGGTCGACGGCGAGCGGGTCGTGCCGCAGCCGGGCGGCTATTACGGCGGTTGGATCACCTCGACTGTGACCGGCCCGTTCAAGGGCGAACCGGGTACCGAGGACTGGTGAGGTCGATGGATGAGGACTACGCCGAACTCGTGCTCAGCGTCGTCGAGCAGATACCGCCAGGTCAGGTCGCGACGTACGGAGACATAGCCGAAATTGTCGGCCGCGGCGGACCACGACAGGTCGGCCACGTGATGGCCCAGCTGGGAGGCGGAGTGCCGTGGTGGCGCGTCGTACGCGCTGATGGGCGCCCCGCCCGCAGTCTGGAAGGGCCGGGATTGCGGTTGCTTCGTACCGATAAGACTCCCATCAAAGGTGACCGCGTCGATATGGCTCGGGCCCGTCTCAGAATCGGTAAGGCAGCCAGCTGAGAATTCCGATCCACGACGCGCTGTGATCACAAATTAAGTCTCGAGACACGACAGTTGCGAGGGTTCACATTGCGCCGTGATCTGTGACAGGCTAGGCACGCTGTTGCAAGTGGTCTGTGTTCGTGGTCAGTGCTACGCCCCCAGAACTTTGCGTGGGCGTGAGGAAATCCTGGCGTCCAACAGCAGTCGGGATCGTGAGGTGCGGTTTCGAATGCAGATGCTAGGAGAGATGTTTCATGGCGCAGGGAACCGTTAAGTGGTTCAATGCCGAAAAGGGCTACGGCTTCATTGCCGTGGACGGCGGCGGTCCGGACGTTTTCGTCCATTACAGCGCAATCGAGTCGACCGGATTCCGGACGCTCGACGAGGGCCAGCGTGTGGAATTCCAGACCACCCAGGGACCAAAAGGTCCGCAGGCCGACCAGGTCCACGCGATCTGAGTTCCATCACGACAAACACCTAGCCCTCGTACGGATCCCGTACGAGGGCTTCGTGTCGCTCTGGGAGTCGGACGAGTCCACGCGGCTCCATAGCCCGGTCGATCACATCCCACGTTGCGCGAGATGTTCACCGGACCTGACGACGACGAAGACGAATCAGTACGCGGGCTGCGACGGGTCGACCTGGCGGACCCAGGCAGACACACCACCACCAACATGCACCGCGTCGGCAAGGCCGGCTCCATGGACCAGGGCCAGCACCTCTGCAGACCGCACCCCGGTCTTGCAGTAGAGCACCACCTGCTTGTCATGCGGCAGGTCCGCAAGCGCGGCACCAGTCTGGAAGTCACCCTTCGGGATCAGGATCGATCCGGGAATCCGGTTGATGTCCCGCTCGACCTGCTCCCGTACGTCGATCAGGACAAAGTCTTTGTTTCCGGATTCCCGCTCGGCAAGCCACTCCTCCAGCTGATTGACACCGACGGTGTGCCCCGCGACAGCCTGGGCCGCCTCATCGGTGATTGCACCGCAGAAGTCGTCATAGTCGATCAGCTCGGTGACTGTCGGGTTTTCACCGCAGATTGCGCATTGCGGGTCCTTGCGAACATTCAGCTGACGCCAGCTCATCTCGAGCGCGTCGTAGATCTGCAGCCGACCAATCAGCGGTTCGCCGATCCCTGCCAGCAGCTTGATCGCCTCGGTCACCTGCGTCGCCCCAACGGACGCACAGAGCACCCCGAGAACGCCGCCCTCAGCGCAGCTCGGCACCATCCCCGGCGGGGGCGGCTCCGGGTAGAGGCAGCGATAGCACGGGCCGTGCTCGGCCCAGAAGACGCTGACCTGGCCGTCGAATCGATAGATCGAGCCCCACACATACGGCTTGCCGAGGAGCACCGCGGCATCGTTGACCATGTATCGCGTGGCGAAGTTGTCGGTCCCGTCGATGATCAAGTCGTACTGGCTGAACAGCTCCATGACATTGTCGTTGTCCAGCCTGACATCGTGCACGACGACCTTGACGTACGGGTTGGTCTCGGCGATGGACTCCTTGGCTGACTGGGCCTTGGACTTTCCAATATCGGACTGGCCATGGATGATCTGGCGCTGCAGATTGGATTCGTCGACAGTATCGAAGTCGACAATGCCGAGCGTCCCTACGCCAGCCGCGGCGAGATAGAGCAACGCCGGGCTTCCCAGACCCCCCGCTCCGATCACCAGCACACGTGCGTTCTTCAGCCGCTTTTGGCCGTCCATTCCCACATCGGGAATGATCAAATGGCGGCTATAGCGGCGTACCTCGTCGATGGTCAGCTCATCGGCGGGCTTTACCAGCGGCGGCAAGGCCACGGTCTCCTCCAGCTCAAGGACGCGACGCTTAACCGCACCGCGGGAACCAAGACTTTCTCGATCTCGAGCGTAACGCGCGTCAGGCGACCGCTATTCCGGATGATGGGATAGGGCCATGGCCGCCGCAGGGGATTGCTGGGCGTGCGCCTCTGTGTGCACGCCGCGGGGGTTCAAGGGGGTCGTCCCCCTTGGCTGACATCGTCAGCCGAGTGGGTGACCGTACCTTGACCCTGACCAACCTCGACAAGGTCCTTTATCCAAGCGCCGGCTTCACCAAAGCCGAGGTGATTGATTACTACCTGCGAATTGCTCCTGTGATGCTGCCCCATATTCGCGACCGAGCCATGACCAGGCTGCGGTTCCCAGACGGCGTCGGTCCAGACCGGTTCTCCTTTTACGAGAAGAACGCGCCGATGGGCACGCCCGACTGGGTACGCCGGGTGAACGTCAGCACCAGCGACGGGATCATCGACTATGTCGTGGCAGACGACGAGGCGTCGATCGTCTGGCTGGCTAATCTCGCCGCTCTTGAGATGCATGTTCCGCAGTGGACGGTGAGCAGCGCTACTCCGGTCAACGGCATCATCAGCCTCCCGGAGCCGGAGCCGCGTCCCGGGGAGCCGCTGGCCAATCGCGTCGTAGTCGATCTAGATCCTGGGGCGGGCATGACGATCGTCGACAGTGCCCGCGCGGCGTTGATCGTGGCTGCCAGGCTGGCCGAGGACGGCATGATCCCGATCGCGCAAACCTCGGGCAGCAAGGGCATCCAGGTCTATGCCGCAATCGCTCCGACGCGCAGCAAGACCGCCTGGAGCTACGTCAAGCAGCTCAATGCCTCGCTGCACAAGGCCCAATCAGACTTCTTTGTCTCAACCATGTCGATCGAGCAGCGGGCCGGCAGGATCTATGTCGACTACAACCAGAACTTGGCGGCACGCAACACCATCGCGCCCTACTCAATGCGAGGACGGGAACGCCCCGCAATCGCTACCCCGGTTACCTGGGAGGAGCTGGGCGGCGTACGCGGGCCGGATGATCTTCGGTTTACCCCCGAAGAGGTCCTCGGCAGAGTAGCCGATCATGGGGATCTGGCGGCCGATCTGCTTACCTCCGACGCGCCGCCACTGCCCGAGGAGGTTTAGCGGTGCCCTATGTTCACGCGCACTGGAAGGCGACAACCGACGTCGCAAGGTTAGGGTGAATCGTGGCGACGAACGTGGAGAAGGAGGCGACGGGCGGCCGCCCGACCCGCCTGCCACGGGATCAACGACGCATCCAGCTGCTTGACGCAGCCAGCGAAGTCTTCGCCTCCAGGGGTTACCACGCAGCGGCGATGGATGACATCGCAGACGCCGCCGGAGTCTCCAAACCCGTGCTGTACCAGCACTTTCCCTCAAAACTGGACCTCTACCTGGCCCTGCTCGACCAGAGCTGCGATCGGCTTGTCGAGGTGGTCGAGGAGGCCCTGGCCTCAACCGACAACAATGCGGATCGAGTGATCGCTACGTTCGCTGCGTTCTATGAGTTCATCTCCTCCGCCAGCGGAGAGTTCCGCTTCGTCTTTGAATCCGATCTGACCGGTGATGGTGCGGTGCAGCAGCGACTTTCGCGGGTGAACGATGAGATCTCCGATGCTATTGCGGGAGTTATTGCCGAGGACACCTCGCTGCCTGCCCCGCAAGCCAAGCTGCTTGCGGTCTCCCTGGTCGGTATCGCCCAGGTGAGCGCGCGCTACTGGATTTCAGGCGGTACCTCCACGATCACGCTCGAGGAGGCCAAGCAACTGGTCAGCAGCTTGGCCTGGCGCGGCATCAGTGGCTTCCCGCTTTCCGAGCACGAGCGCCGAATCACCGGGCCTTCGTCCTAACCGATGGCAAAGGCGCGAGATGCCACGGTGCGCCTCATGGACAGGGTTTCAGACCCGCCCAGTCGAGAGGAGTTCGACTATGTCGTGCTCAGTCGGTAGCCGTCCGCGGCCACCACGGCCAGTTGCGCAGATTGCTCCTGCGGCTGCGGCGAATCGGACGCGCTCCACTATGTCGAGCCCGCGAGCGAGGGCAACCGCGTACGCGCCGTGAAAGACGTCTCCGCAACCGGTGGTGTCGACCACCGGGACGTCAAAGCTTGGCTGGTGCTGACAATCCGTGCTGGTTGCGTCGCGGAACCACGCGCCAGCTGCCCCGTCAGTAACCACGACGGCGGATCGCCGATCACTCCAGAGTGCGTTCACGATTGCAGCCGGCTCCGTCTTACCAGTCGTGCGGCGCGCAAATGGCATCGGCACTACCAGATGTTGCACTTGCTTCAGCGAGGCGGGGTCAACCTCGGCCTCGACGTCGGCAACGATCACCACGCGGCTTCCGTCGGTGCCCAGCGCAGCCATAGTTGGGGCAAGGGCGTATGTGTCCAGCAGCACAATCCGGGCATGGAGCAGCGGTGTCAGGTCGTCGCCGGGAAGCAAACCGATCGTTGTCACATCGTCGAAGGC
>DATLPF010000189.1:0-31215 GCA_035535875.1 Propionibacteriaceae bacterium | reverse complement strand
CGGGTGCCGTCACAGTCAGGACAGGTCGTGAAGGTGATTGCGCGTTCCACGAAGGCGCGGATGTGCGGCTGCATCGCGTCGACGTCCTTGGCGAGCATCGACTTCTGGATCTTGGGGATCACGCCCTCGTAGGTCAGGTTGATGCCCTCGACCTTGATCTTCGTAGGCTCCCGGTAGAGCAGGTCGTGCAGCTCCTTCTTGGTGTACTTGCCGATCGGTTTGTCCATGTCGAAGTAGCCGGAGCCGCTGAAGATGCGGCCGTACCAGCCGTCCATGCTGTAGCCGGGGATGGTCAGGGCGCCCTCGCTGAGCGACTTGGTGTCGTCGTAGAGCGCAGTCAGGTCGAAGTCGTTGACCGAGCCCATGCCCTCGCAGCGCGGACACATGCCGCCCTGGTAGACGACCTTGCGCACGATGGTTTTCTCGCCCTGACCCTTGTCCGCGGTCATTATCCCGCTCGCTGTCCTGGTCGGGATGTTGAACGAGAAGGCGACCGGAGGCCCGATGTGCGGCTTCCCGAGCCGGCTGAAGAGGATGCGAAGCATCGCGTTAGCGTCCGTGGCGGTGCCGACGGTGGAGCGGGGGTTGGCGCCCATCCGCTCCTGGTCCACGATGATGGCCGTCGTCAGGCCATCGAGGAAGTCGACCTCCGGCCGCGCCAGCGTCGGCATGAAGCCCTGCACGAAGGCACTGTAGGTCTCGTTGATCATCCGTTGCGACTCGGCGGCGATTGTGTCGAACACCAGCGAGCTCTTGCCCGAGCCGGAGACGCCGGTGAACACCGTCAGCCGGCGCTTCGGGAGCTCGACGCTGATGTCCTTGAGGTTGTTCACCCGCGCGCCCTGCACGCGGATCAGATCGTGACTGTCGGCAACGCGCAGCGCAGCCGACTGCGTGTCCGTCTTCGTGGCTATGCTCATCGTGTCTCCATCTGTCAGGCGGGCCCGCCTTCGCGGTCTCTTTCGGCGTCGCCCGGCTCGATCTAACCAGTTTCGGATCGTACTGGCGCGCCCGGCCGAGGCGTCAGACCAACCAGCGGCCGCCGCGCATCAGCTCGCGGTCGGGTAGCTCGTTCACCTCCCGCCACGCCTGGATCCGGCGCGGGGAGATGCGGAACCAGCGGTACGGCGTCGCCAGCGTACGCGGGTCGAAGCCGGCGCGCGCAGCGAACCGGTCACCCCGCTCCTGCGGCAGCGCGTCGATCTCGAGGACCTCGGCGTCGCCCTCGATCATGGACACGTCGCGGGTGTGGCCCAGCCCCAGCCGAACGGTTCGGGTGGTGGCCAGGTTCCTGCCGGTCGGGCTGGCTGTCGGCGTGGCCACCAGCAGCGCCTCGCCGTCCCAGTCGAAGGACAGCGGCACCAGATACGGCGCACCGCCCGCCGAGGCACTGGCCACCCAGAGATCGATGTCGCGGGTGAGCCGATGCTCGGTGTCGCGACGACGCTGAGCGCGGGAGCGGGGTTCGGCACTCATCGGTCCTGAACCATGCAGGTCATGGTTGCGATCGCTGGACGGCTCAGCGGACCTCGAAGATGCGGATCATGTTGCCTGCGGGGTCGCGGAAGGCACAGTCGCGGATGCCCCACGGCTGGTCGGTCGGCTCCTGGACGACCTCGGCGTCCCCGGCCTGCAGCTGCGTGAAGGTGCCGTCGAGGTCGGGGGTGGCAAGGTTGATGCTGGCATAGGTGCCCTTGGCCATCATCTCGGCGATGGTGCGACGCTCGTCGTCGGTGATACCGGGGTCGGCGGCGGGCGGGTGCAGAACGATGGAGGTGTCGGGCTGACCGGCGGGACCCACCGTGATCCAATGCATCCCCCCGTACTCGACGTCGTTGCGGACCTCGAAGCCCAGGGTGTCGCGGTAGAACGCCAGGGAGGCGTCCGGGTCGTCGTGTGGAAGGAAGGCCTGGTGAATGATGATGTCCATGGTGGTCACGCTAGTTGCGGCTCGGAGATCCGCGCTTCTCGATTCCTGATCGGTCTGGTGACCTGTCTCGCCACGCACGGCGCCATCCCCACCGCCGCCCCCGTCGACTTGCGCCTGTAGATGCTGGGCGGCACACCGACCAACTCGGTGAAGCGACTGCTGAAGGTGCCCAGTGATGAGCATCCGACCGCGAAGCAGACCTCGGTGACGCTGAGGTCGCCACGACGCAGCAGCGCCATCGCGCGCTCGATGCGCCGCGTCATCAGATAGGCGTACGGCGACTCGCCGTAGGCCAGACGGAACTCGCGGCTGAGGTGCCCGGCGGACATGTGCGCGCCGCGGGCGAGTGCCTCGACGTCCAGCGGCTGCGCGTACTCTCGGTCGATCCGATCGCGGACACGGCGCAGCCGCGCGAGGTCGCGCAAGTGCTGCGCCGCAGCGGATCTGCTGGTCACCTGCGAAATCGTGCCACGTCGCGCCCGGCGTTGCCTAGCGCCGCTGGCGCCCCCACCCACTTGCTCCCGTCTTCACACCTGCTGATGGCGCCAAAAAGTGCGTATCAACCGCGGCGGCGGCCTCTCCGTCATAGCAGCACTGGCCGGGACAGTGGATCCACCACGGTGGCCGGCAGCTCGGAAGAACGGACGACACATGATCGCCAACCCGACGGCACGAGTCCAGCTGATGTCGATCGAACGTGCCAAATGGCCGGCTTGCGTGCTGGTGCTGGGCGTCGCCATCGCATGGGGCGCCAGCTTCGCTGTTGTGAAGGCTACGGTCGCCGAGGTGAGCCCGTCGCGTCTTGTCAGTTGGCGCTTCGTCGTGGCCACGTTCGCTTTGCTCACGCTACGACCTCGTGTCTTGCACGAGCTGGATCGGCGAACCGCAACCCGCGGAGCCGTGCTGGGAGCGCTCCTGGGCACCGGTTTTGTGCTCTGCACCATTGGCATGCAGACGACATCGGTGTTGATTTCAGCGTTCGTCACTGGGACAACGGTTGTCTTTGCTCCGCTCATTGCCTGGATCTGGCTACGACGGCGACTGACGGCCCGAGCAGCCGCTGCAGTATTCCTGGCTTTGGTGGGGCTCGCAATGACAACGGCGCGATCCTTCGCCGTCGGGCCCGGAACGCTGCTGATCTTGACCGCTGCGGTCTTGTGGGCCGTTCATTTGGTGGCGCTGGAGCGGTGGTCTCGTGCGGGTCGCCTGTACGGTCTCACCCTCGTCCAGCTGGCGGCGTCAGCCGCAGTCGCCCTGGGCTGTCAGCTCTTACTCGACGACAGGCAAAGTGTTTGGCCACCGATGTCTGGGTCGGCCGCTGCAGGCATCGTTTTCCTTGGAGCCGCCGGCACCGCCGGCGCTTTCGTCGCACTGAGTTGGGCGCAGACGCGCCTGGACACGACCACCACTTCGGTGATCTTGACCCTTGAGCCGCTGGTCGGAGCAGGCTTGGGCGCGGCCCTCGGCGATCAGTGGACCGCCGCGACCCTGGCTGGCGCGATTGCCGTACTCACCGCTGTTTATCTTGTCGCACGGCCCAGTCAGAGTCTGGCTCGAGGTTGGCGGCCATCCTTGCCAGAACCTCAATAGTCGTCTGGTACTCCTCAGGTGAGATCCCAGCCATTAAGCCGTGGCGTAGCTCGGCTACCTTGGCCTTGATCACCCCGAAGTGTGCCTGCCCGGCTTCGGTGAGATTCACGATGTTGTCTGCGGACTCCGCCCAACCTCGAGTGACCAGCCCGGCCAACGCGTCGTCCAGATCGCCTGCGTCACCCTGCAGGAAGGGTTCGAGTTCAGCCTGGAGGTCCGGAACGGATCTCGGACCAGCCTCGAGCAGGTTGAGTAGCTGCCACTGCCGACGAGCTAGCCCGGCCTCGCTGAGCTGGCGCTCGAACTGCGCGTCGATGAGATTGTCCAGCTTCTTGAGCCAGTAGCCGATCGGCCTCTCGGATCCGGTGTTGATCATGAACTGACCGCTCTCCCCCATTAGTTGATCTTGGTAATCATCCCACGCATGGCCCGTCGGGGCTTAGGACGAGACTCGCACGCCCAGCTCGACGAGAAATTCACGTGCTCTAGCAATGCGCCTGCCGTCGGAGAATGCCTGCCAATCTGAGACCAGCCCTTCTGCGTAGATCAGATCACGAAACCGGTGAAATGCTCCAAGACCCTCGATCGCCTCCTCTATGCGTCGCCGCATAGGCCGGTACTTGATCATGGCCGCAAACTCGGCCATGTCCTGTCGTACCGCTCGTGAACCGAGGCTAGGCAGGAAAAGCCAGCGGTCCGGCTCGGCCGCCGGATTGGATGCCGGCTCGCCGTCTGACGCGTCGAGCTCGGTCATGAAGGCCGGAATGACGTCGCCAGTCTTCAGGTCCAGGAAGGCACCCTGACTCCTCATCGGATCACCTTCGAGCACAGTGGCCACCCACTCAAGGTCAATGGGCAGTTCCCAGTGATTGCGCGCCTCGGAATCGATCACGCTAGCCGAACCTCCCCTTCGGCAGTTCGGGTAGGCGGGCGGCGGCCCGAAGAGGTAACAGCGCAGGCTGCCATATGGTCGAACCATGGCGCCATACGAGACACCGCAGCGGCCCGGTCGAGCGCTGCCCCCCACTGCCCGCGAGAAGCGTAGCCATCGCACCACCGGGCAGCCGGGCTCCGCGAACGGCGTGTCGCACGCTCGATCGCAGAACACCATCGCAGGTACGGCGTCGCAACGAGCGGCCGCCTAATGGCTACCGAGGATGACGTCCGCGCGATCGCGTTGTCCCTTCCCGGTACCACCGAGGAGCAGTGGTATCAGACACCCGGATACAAGGTGGCGGGCAAGGGATTTCTACGGCTCCGGACTGAGGCCGAGGGCGGCCTCGTTGTCTTTGTCTCCGACCTAGGCGAGAAGGAGGCGCTGTTAACCGGAAACCCCGATGCCTTCTTCACGACCCCGCACTACGACGGATACCCCGTCGTGCTGGTGAACCTGGACAATATTGATCATGATGAGCTGCGCGAGCTGATCACTGACTCCTGGCTGAGCAAGGCTCCTCCGAGGCTGCGGCGCCAGCTTGAGATTCAGTAGCGCGCCATTTTCGCCCAGAAGAAGCAGTAGACACCGAAGCAGGCGATGCCGGCGGCCATGATCGTGAGCAGGATCGAGCCGAACGGCTGTCCCCGGATCGTCGAGAGCGCCGCATCCATGCCACCCGCCTTGTCGGGGTCATAAGTGAGAGCCGCCCAGCCGAACAATCCTCCGATGATTCCGAGCGCTATTCCCTTGGCGCAATAGCCCACAGTGCCGAGCCGCCGTACAGACGCAGGGACGCCCCGGTCGAGGTCTTCGGTGAAGTTCTGTTTGACGCCCTTCACGATCTGACCGATGCCTATGCCGATCACCACTGCGCCGACCACAGCTACCAGAATTCGCCCAAATGGCACTGCCATCAGCTTCGCGCTCAAGGTCTCTTCGCCATTACCTGAGTTCGATGCGGATCCAGTCGCTATCCCCACGGCCAGCACACCGAGAGCAAGGTAAACGATGGCTCGTCCGGCGGACATGAGTCGACGGCGCAATCTGCTGTCGCGACTTGGCTGATCGCGACCGATCGTTGCCTCGACCGCTTGCCAAACCGTGAGTGTGAAGAGTCCGATGGCCATGATCCAGAGCAGCACACCGCCGAGCGGCTGCTTTCCCAGCTCGCTCAAGGCACCTTCGCTCGACGCATCGCCTCGCTTCCGGAGCACCAGCTGGATAGCGATCCAAGCAACCAGGAGATGCAGCACTCCGTAGCTGACCAGCCCGATGCCGACCAGCGCGTGGTAGGGCCGGCTGCGCCTGACCTCAGCGACCCCTGCTTCAGCATCCTTTGGGCTGATCATTGCCCGGTCCGAACAGCGGGATCCCTCTCCGGTGAAGCCTTTTTGGCTGCCTTGACAGACTTCTTCGTCTCGCGCACCTTCTGCAGCGAGTCGGAGTCGACGATGTCGGCAACCGAACGGAATGTGCCCGGTTCACCGTAATAGCCGGCGGCGGTACGCCAACCCTCGGGCGTGATCCCCCGCAGCTTGCCGAGCACTGCGGTGAAGATGGCCGCCTTGTCCGGCCCAAACCCAGGTAGCCGCCCTAGATTGGCCTTGACCTCGCCACCGGACCGAGCATCCTTCCAGACATTTGTTGCCTGGCCGTCGTACGCCTCGGTCAGCACCTGGCAGACCTGGCGGATGCGCTTGGCCATGGCTGCTGGGAATCGGTGGATCGCCGGCGGTCGCGAGCACAGTTCGATGAACTCGTCTTCACTCATCGTGGCAATCCTCGCAACGTCCAATCGTCCGCCCATCCGCCGCGCGATCACCAGCGGCCCGCTGAACGCTTTCTCCATCGGCACCTGCTGGTCGAGCACCATCCCGATGAGCAGCGCGTTGTCGTCGGCGGAAAGCAAGGCGTCAGCCTCGGGATCGCCAGTGAGCCAGAGGGATTGATTGGTCATGCCGGCTATTCTGCCTGAGCCGAAATCGGTCGCTACCCGGACAGTGGTCGCGGCTACTCGAACATCACATACTCGGGACGCGGCTTCAACCCAAGCACCTCCTTCGGGGTCATCAGCCGGCCGCCGTGGCGACGATCCTCGGTGAAGAACAGCTTGAAACCTGGGTGCACGAACTTGGGCGTGGTCTTGCTGACCACCCGATACGTGTTCTTCTTGGGGCCAGGATGCCCGAGTCCATCGATCGACTTGATCATGGCTACCCCGCCGTGGGCTTTGAGTCCAGATTCTTGCCGTACCACGCTGCGCGCCACTTGGTGATAGACCATCACCTTTTCAGGAAGGTCGTACCGCTTGACGAGACCGGCCAGATAGCCGGCAACTTGGTCCAGCTCGGCACCGGTCGTATGCCCGTATGCCGCACCCGGACGCTGACCTCGATCCATGGCCCATTCCGGATCCAAGGCAACGCCGACATCTGGCTCCTTGAGCCACTTCTCGAAGGCCTTCGCCTCAGTCAAGAACTCCGATCGGCCTGGTTGGAGATTGAGCAACAACACGGCCCGATGCTTGCGAGCGGCCTTGTGGTACGTCGCAATCTGCGCATCGCTCAGGCGAATCCGGTACTTGCCGCCACGGCCAGGGCTGCCTTGGACGACGGCCGCGATCACTTCCACGACCGGCAAGATTTCCCGGCCAGCCGCGTACGGCTTGGCGCTGCGCTCAATCTCAGCCACCCGCTCGTTCAGCGGCCCTGTCCCGAGTCGGCCGAGAGTTGACGCTCCGGTCACGCCCGCATAGCCGACCAGGCGGTACCGGGGAAATACTTCGCGCCCGCCACGCGGCAATGTCGCCTGAGCCGTCTGGGTGGTGCTGGGCTTGGCAGCAGGTTTGCTAGGTGAAGTTGGGGTTGGACGTGGCGCCTGGCTAAGAGCAGGCGTCGAGCTGACCGATCCGATATCGGGTGCCAGTGGATCCTGGGCCGCCCCGCAGGCTGTGCAGGCCAGCACGACCAGCAGAGGCGCTACCGCGCGTCGGGCAATGGTCACAGTCGTCACCCCCCTCGGCTTGTCCATGACGGCCTTGGTTTGCCGGACCGTCGTGATGGAATCTGAACGTACCCAAGTGACCACGACCTACCCAAGAGACGACAGCCAGGCTAACCTTCTGCGTCAGGAGGTTGGCGATGCGAATCTATGAACTGCTTCGCGGCAAAGGCTTCGATGTCATCACCGTCCGGCCGACGACGGCCGTGGCCGAAGCGCTCACATTGCTGAAGAAATACAACCTCGGGGCCGTCGTGGTATCCAACGACGGAAAGCAAATCTCCGGCATCCTCACCGAGCGCGACGTTGTGCGTCGGCTCGTTGAGGGAGCGGATTTTCTCGACTCACCGGTCTCGGACGTGATGACGAGCGACGTCCTCACGTGTCGGCCGAATGAGTCGGTGCAATCCCTCATGACCACCATGACCGAACAGCGCATCCGTCACCTGCCGGTTGTGGATGATCTTGGGTGCCTGGCGGGAATCGTCAGCATCGGTGACGTCGTGAAGGGCCATATCGACCAGATCGAGTTCGAGCGCGACCAACTGGAGGGCTACGTCTCGCACAGCTGAGCAGTGTTCGATGCTCGCTCCGCGCTTGATTGCTCGCTCCGCTCGCTGAGGATTGCGCCGGGGAAGCCGCTGCCTTCCTCGTTCGCTCGCAGACGGACTAACGCCTCTGCTCCACAACCCGCCGCGCTCGCAGTTGGAGGTACGCGTCTGCTCCCTCACTCGTCCAGGACAGCGGCGCGCCAGCCTGGCTCAGCACGGCGGCGCGCGATCCGGTTTTCAGAAATTGATCATGTGGCCGGAGACGCCGTGGGCCACTTCCTTCAGCGCCTCCGACAGTGTCGGGTGCGCATGCACGTTGCGCGCGACCTCATCCGCTGTCAGATCCCACAGCTGCGCCAGGGTCAGCTCGGGCAGCAGCTCAGTCACATCCGGCCCGATCATGTGCAGACCCAGGATCTCGCCGTACTTGGCGTCGGCGACGATCTTGACAAAGCCGGTTGCCTCCCCCAGTCCGTGTGCTTTGCCGTTGGCAGAGAACGGGAACTTGGCCGTCTTGACGTCGTAGCCCTTGTCCTTTGCTTGCTGCTCGGAGTAGCCGAAGGAACCAATCTGTGGCTGGCAGTAGGTGGCCCGCGGGATCATGTCGTAGTTGACCGGCATGGTTTCCGCGCCGGCGATGGTCTCCGCAGCGACCACCCCTTGCGCTTCGGCGGTGTGCGCCAGCAGCAGTTTGCCGGTGCAGTCGCCAATTGCGTAGATGTGCGGCACGTTGGTACGCATGTAGTCGTCGATCTCGACCGCGCCGCGATCGCTGAGCTTGACGCCAGTGATTTCGAGCCCGTAGCCCTCGGTACGCGGAGCAAATCCGATCGCCTGCAGCACCTTGTCAGTCTCGATGACCCTGCTGTCGCCGCCTTTAGCGGGCGAGACCGTGACCTTGACCTTGTCGCCTGAGTCGTCGATGGCCTCGACCTTGGTACCAGCGAGCACCGTTACCCCGAGTTTTTTGTACGCCTTGGCAAGCTCTACGGAGACCTCGGGCTCTTCCAGCGGCACCACACGATCCAAGAACTCCACCAGGGTGACCTGTACGCCGTAGTTCGCCATCACATATGCGAACTCGACCCCGATCGCGCCCGCGCCGGCTATCACAACGGACTCCGGAAGGCTGTCGGTCATGATCAGCTCTTCATAGGTGACCACGCGTTCACTCAGTGATGTTCCCGGGAGCAAGCGCGTCGTGGCCCCGGCGGAGATGATCACGTTGTCGAAGGTCACCGTCTCGGTTCCCTTGGGCCCCTCGACACTGAACGTATGGTCGTCGGTGAACGTGGCCCAGCCGTCGATCTCGGTGATCTTGTTCTTCTTCATCAAGTAGTGCACGCCCTTGGCCATCCGATCCGCCGTAGTGCGACTGCGCTTCCATGCCACCCCGAAGTCGAACGTTACGTCGCCGCTGATGCCGAAGACGTCTGCCTCGTGGTTGAAGATGTGGGCGATCTCGGCGTTTCGTAGCAGCGACTTCGTCGGGATGCAGCCGACGTTGTTGCAGACACCACCCCAGTACTTCAGCTCGATGATTGCGGTCTTCAGACCCAACTGGGCGGCACGAATGGCGGCCACGTAACCGCCCGGTCCCGCGCCCAGCACGACGACCTCAAAGTGTGCGCTCATGGCCCAACTGTAGGGGCCGCCCTTGGGGGTCGGCCAGTGGCCTGCTATGGTCGGGGGTCCGTCACCGAACGACTATCTCAGGTGGCCGATCTTGCTAACTCGACGCCCAATCGGCGAGTTGACCCCAAACTATCTCATATATGAGTTATCGTGCCTGAGTGACCAACATGACTGAAACGTACTTGGACCGGATCGGGGGCTTGATCCGAGACGCACGCAAGCATCGTGGTCTGACCCAGACCCAACTTGCCGACGTTCTCGGCACCAGCCAGAGCGCGGTGCATCGCATCGAAGCAGGGAACCAAAACCTCAGTCTGGAAATGGTGAATCGCATCGCCGAGGCGCTCGACTCGCCGCTGATCTCCGTCGGCGGCAGTGGACCTCAGCACCTGCGCGTACAGGGCGGGGCAAATCTGTCCGGCTCGATTGAGGTGCGGTCATCGAAGAATGCCGCGGTCGCCTTGCTCTGCGCGAGCCTGCTGAATCGCGGCCGCACGGTCATTCGCGGCATCGCCAAGATCGAGGAAGTCAATCGGATCATCGAGGTGCTGACGAGCATCGGTGTTCGCGTCACCTGGTCATCCGACGGGAATGATCTTGAGCTGGTGCGGCCCGCCGAACTTTCTCTCGACGAGATGGATCTCGACGCCGCCCGCCATACCCGCTCAGTACTCATGTTCCTGGGTCCGCTGCTGCACTCCTACAGATCCTTCAAGCTGCCGTACGCCGGCGGCTGCGATCTCGGTGCGCGCACCATCGAACCGCATCTGCAGGTGCTACGGCGCTTCGGCTTGGACGTGGTGCCAACTGACGGCTTCTACCACTGCACGGTGGATGAGTCGGTCGAGCGTTCCCGGCCGATCACCCTCACCGAACGTGGCGACACCGTCACCGAAAACGCCCTCCTCGCGGCGTCGCTGTCGCGTGGGGTGACAGTGCTGCGCAACGCCAGCCCGAATTACATGGTTCAGGACCTCTGCGTCTTCCTGACCCACCTCGGAGTCGAGATCGACGGCATCGGGACGACCACTTTGCGCGTCCATGGCGTTGAGAGCATCAACACCGATGTGGAGTTCGCTCCGTCGGAGGATCCCATCGAGGCCATGAGCTTGCTCACTGCCGCGATCGTGACCCAATCCGATCTGACGATTCAACGCGCACCGATCGAATTCCTTGAAATCGAGCTCGCGATCTTGGAGGAAATGGGTCTGGACTTCTCCCTCAGTGAGGAGTACCTGGCCGCGAATGGCCACGCCCGGTTGGTGGACCTGACCGTACGGCCGTCGGAGCTGCGCTCCCCCATCGACAAAATCCACCCGATGCCGTTCCCCGGGCTCAATATCGACAACCTGCCGTTCTTCGCAGTGATCGCAGCGACGGCACATGGCAAAACCATCATCCACGACTGGGTGTATGAGAACCGGGCGATCTACCTCACCGAGCTCAACCGGCTCGGTGCACGGGTGCAGCTGCTGGACCCCCATCGGGTTATCGTTGAAGGCCCGACGCGCTGGCGTGGTCAGCAGGTGGTCTGTCCCCCGGCGCTGCGGCCCGCAGTATGCATCCTGCTCGGCATGCTCGCCGCTCGCGGAGAGTCGATGCTGCGGGACGTCTACGTGATCAACCGGGGGTACGAGGATTTGGCCAACAGGTTGAATGCCCTGGGCGCCAATATCGAGGTCTTCCGAGACTGAACGGTCCTCGCCCTAGCGCAGACGCATTGGTTCGAAGGTGTGGCTGGGATTGACCAGTTCCTCCTGAGCGGCGATCAACGCCAGCTCAGCACGACCGGAAGCAGCCGTGACAACGAGGAGCCCATAGATCACCGCCGCCGTGTGCGCGAGCGCTCCCGGCACATCCCCGCTACGCAGCAGCGTGGCCAGGAAGGTCGCCGCCGTGACGTCCCCGCTTCCAGTGAATGTTTGAGGCAGGCGCGGCGTAGTCACCAGCCATGCCCCGTCGCGGTTGACTGCGACCATGTCGATGGTCTTTGCCGGGCCATCCCGGCGTACGACGCTGGTGACCAACACGACATCGGGTCCCAGCCTGCGCGCCGCGTCAGCGGCGTTCAGTAGCTCTTCCATGGTCGAGACTGGCTGGCCGGTCAATGACTCCAACTCGAACTGGTTCGGAGTGATGATCTGTGCGGCAGGCACGACCTGCCTCCGCATCAGCTCAGGAATGCCCGGGCGGACATAGCACCCGCGGTCCGCATCCCCCAGCACTGGGTCGCAGCAATAGATCGCAGCTGGGTTGCGCAGCTTGACCAATGCGACCGCATCCAAGATCATCGCGCCAATGTCCTCACCGCCCTGGTAGCCCGACAGCACCGCATCCACCTCACCCAGTACGCCGCGCTCGTCAATACCGCGCACTACATCGCGGAGATCTGCGGCGCTCAACAGCGGTCCCCGCCAGGCGCCATAGCCCGTGTGGTTGGAGAAGTGCACGGTGATCACCGGCCACACCTCAACGCCCATCCTCATCAACGGGAAGGTGACGGCGCTGTTGCCGACGTGTCCGTAAGCAACCGAAGACTGAATCGACAAGATCGTCGTCACGCGCGTCATTATCGCCGTGTTTGATTGCTCGCTGCCGCTCGCTGCGATGTTCGCGGTCCGCCTACTTCGTCGTCACAAGCGATCCCGAGGTCTGGACGCCTATCTGGGCACACGCAGCGCATTTTGGCGCTCCATCTTAGAGTGGTGGCCATGTCATCCAGCGTCGACGACAACGACTCTCGCGACGCTGAACTCCCGACCGCGACCTTGCCGCATGCCAGCGAGACTCCGCACACGGCCGAGGATCCTCACCACGAGCATCACCATCACCACATCCTCATCGAACCTCAAGAGGACCGCTGGCGCTGGCGTCGCAAGATCAGGCAGGACAAGCGAAAGCTCGCTGTCTATCGCATCGCAGTCGCCCTACTCGGCCTCTTCCTCGTCGCTCTGGGCTTCGTCAGCGGCCCGATCCCCGGCCCGGGTGGTATCCCGCTCGTCTTGCTCGGTCTGGCCGTTTGGTCCAGCGAGTTCGAATGGGCCCACCAGGTGATGCAGTGGTTCAAGGCGGAGCTGCATCGCTACCGGACCTGGTCTAGTGCGAAGAAGATCCTGTTCTGGGTGGCATTCTTTGGCTGTTGTGGAGTCCTTGGATATCTCTACTTGCTGACCCTCGGCCCTCCAGGCTGGCTGCCGGGATCGGTCGACGTGCTTCTGCAGCGGCTGCCCGGGCTCTGACTTCCGGACCAGAGAGCAAAGCCGGGCACAATGAGCCCCATGAGGGCCGCTGACTATGCGTTCTTCGACGTGCCCTTCACAGCCTTCGCGCATCGCGGCGGAGCAACTTACGAGCCCAACCGCTATCGCGAAAACAGTTTGCACGCGTTCAAGCAGGCGGTGGCCCTCGGCTACCGGTACCTGGAGACTGACGTGCACGCCACCCGTGATGGGGTGCTGCTGGCATTCCATGATCGGGTGCTCGACCGCGTTACCGACCAAACGGGCGAGATTGCCGAGATGACCTACACACAGATTGCCGAGGCCAGGATCCACGGACTGGACCCCATTCCGCGGCTCTCTGAGTTGTTGGAGGAGCTTCCTGATGCACGGTTCAACGTCGACGTGAAATCACCGGCGGCAGTGGCGCTCTTGGCTGCGACGATCGAAGCGTACGACGCGTACGACAGGATCTGTGTCAGCTCGTTTGGGATTCGCCGGCTCTATGAACTGCGACGACGACTCGGGTGGCGCGTGCCGTCCGCCGCAAGTGCGCTGGGAGTCGCCGCGAACCGGTTCCTGCCGTGGGTGACATGGGCACTGAACACACCCGCGCCGGTATTGCAGATCCCCATCTCCCTGCCCATGCTCGGTCGTCAACTCACCGTGCTGACGTCGGCACTCGTGGCGGCCGCTCATCGGGCCGGCAAGAAAGTACAAATCTGGACCGTGGACGACTCCGAAACCATGGAAAGACTTATCGATGCAGGTGTCGACGGTATCTTCACTGACCGTGTGGACACGTTGAAGGACGTGCTCACTCAGCGCGGCCTGTGGGGCTGAACGATAGATCGAGGGGCCATGACGGACAGTGACAGCGTCGAGCGCGCTGCGGACATCGGGCCCCCGCTCGCGGTACGGAGCCGCATCAAACGCCGAGTCGTGCTGGCGTGGGGTCTGTGGGACTGGGGATCCTCGGCATACAGCGCTGTCATCACGTCATTCGTCTTCGGTCCCTACGTCGTACGTGGGGTAGTTGGAGACGCCGAGCCAGGCGGCCTCACCGCCAACACCTGGTTGGGCATCTCGACCGCGACAGCGGGCCTTTTGGTCGCGGCGATCGCCCCCATCACCGGACAGCGGGCCGACGCGAGCGGCCATCGCAAACGCAGCCTCGCCATCTGGAGCGCGCTGGTCATTGTCGTGATGTTGGGCATGTTCAGCGTGAAGAACGATCCCCGCTACCTCTGGCTCGCGCTGATCCTGCTAGCGGCCGGCGCTGTCTTTCAAGAGTTCGCCGTCGTCTCCTACAACGCGATGCTGCCGCAGGTCTCGACCCCAGAGACGATCGGCCGGGTGTCGGGGTTCGGCTGGGCGATGGGCTACTTCGGCGGCATCTTCCTGCTGTTGATTTGCTACGTCGGATTCATCGCCCCGGAGGTCGGCTGGTTCGGGGTGAGCTCAGCCGGTGGCCTCAACATCCGTGCCGTCGCGGTCTTCTCGGCCGGCTGGTTCGCGGTTTTCGCAATTCCGGTGCTGCTGGCTGTTCCCGAATCGCCGCCAGGTCCCAAGCGCCGGCGAGTGAGCTTCTTCGCCTCGTACGGGCTGCTTGTCAACGACATCAAGGCTCTCTTCCGGCGCGATCGGAACGCGGTGCACTTCCTCATCGCCTCAGCGTTGTATCGGGACGGCCTGGCGGCGATCTTCGCCTTTGGGGCAATCCTGGCGGTGAGCGTCTACGGCATGGCCCAGTCAACCGTGCTGATCTTCGGCATCGTCGCCAACGTCGTTGCCGCTCTGGGAGCACTCAGCATGGGCGCGGTGGAGGACCGGATCGGCCCCAAGAGGGTGATCATGATCTCGCTGATCGGGCTGATCACCACTTCGATCATCCTGCTGTTTGCCCACGGCACCACGATGTTTTGGATCTTTGGCCTGATCTTGACCCTGTGGGTCGGCCCGGCGCAGTCCAGCTCCCGGGCGTTCATGGCACGACTAGCGCCGGTTGGACGGGAGGGCGAGATGTTCGGGTTGTACGCCACCACAGGCCGGGCCGCGTCCTTCCTGGCGCCGGGACTTTTCGCCCTCTTCTCAGGTTTGTTCTCAGACCGCGTCGGTATCGTGGGGATCGCTCTGGTGCTGCTGGCCGGCGCATTGTTGCTGGCCAGGGTGAAATCACCACCAAGACAACAGGTCCAGGTCTCCGAATAGCGGGCATCACCGGACAGCAGGTACGGGAGCGATGGAACATATTCGCTTGGCCGCGAGTTGAACCATTCGGGTGTGGGAAACGTCAGGAATCTAGACGGAGGTTGTGCTCATGGCTGATCGTTCACTAAAGGGCACCGGTCTCGGGGCCAAGAGCTTTGAGGACGAGGCAGGTGTTGAGTTCGCTGCTCGGCAGGAGGTCGGCTACGACTGCCCTCGAGAGCACCACTTCAGCCTCGTGTTTTCGGCTGAAGCCGACATTCCTCCGGTGTGGGAGTGCCCCCGGTGCGGCGCGGAGTCGCTCCGTTCCGATGGTGAGCGGCCCGAGCTGAAGGAAGAGAAGCCGACGCGTACGCATTGGGACATGCTCCGTGAGCGGCGCTCCATCGCCGAACTCGAGGACTTGCTCGCCGAACGGTTGAACCTGCTTCGTGCGGGCGAGCTGGGCTCGACCGCATTCTCACGTAACACCCGATCGAAGAAGACCGCTTAAAAGCCGGCGGACTCGACAGCTGCGAGCGTCGGTAGAGCCGCCGAACGTAGGTGTGGGCCGCCTTCTCGCCAGGTGCTGCTGTCCCCCGATCAGCGGCGCGGACACGAGAGGGCGGCCCTTTTCGACTAAGAGCTTCGACTAAGAGCGAGGTTCGTCCGGGTGCCCTGGCTGAGAAGGCTCCTCAATCTCGCCTGAGATGATGGTCGGGTCCTCCGACTTGTGTCCATTAGCCGGCGGCTCTACGGTCTCTCCCTCAATGAGGTTGTCCGTGTCGAATCGCGCCCTCATCACCGGAATGCCCAGCCTGTTGATCCGACGTGCCACGAAGAAAGCGATCATCTTCCGCGCAGCCGGCCGAGTCCAGCGCAGCAGAAACAGGAACCCTATGACGTCGGTCAGGAAGCCGGGCAGCATCAGCAGGACCCCACCGACCAAGATGAGCGCAGCGTCGGCAAGTTCGCCAGTCGGCACTTTGCCCTGGGTAAAGGCGTCGTTCAGTGCCTTCCAGGCGCGCGATCCCTCGTGACGCATCAAGAGAACGCCGACGACCGCTTCCACGAGGAGGATGAGCACCGTCGGCAGCAGCCCGAGGTGCTGGCCGACCTGAACCAGTAGCCAGACCTCGAAGATCGGGATCGCGACCAGCAGCGCTCCCAAGAGGACCAGTGGCCATCCGTGACGAAGCCTCATGAGGTCAGAACTTTCCGCTTCGTCACGACTCGGCGCAGCTGCTTGGTGCGGTGTGCCACGCCCCACAGTGTGGTCCGGGCCAGTGCCTCGACGACGATTCGCTGGTTCATCTTCGAAGCGCCGTACTCCCGCTCGATGAAAGTGATCGGCACCTCGACCACCCGAAAGCCGGCCTTCAACGCTCGCCAGGCAAGATCGACCTGGAAGCAGTAGCCCGCGGAGGCGACATTGTCCAATCCCAGCCCGAGCAGTGTCTCCCGGCGAAACGCGCGGAAGCCGCCGGTAGCGTCGCGCAGCGGGATGCCGAGCATCATCCGCGTCCAGAGGTTCCCACCGCGGGAGAGTACCTCACGCGACTTCGGCCAGTTGACCACCTTGCCGCCCGTCACCCAGCGTGATCCGAGAACAAGATCAGCATCGGCGAGCGCTGTCAGGAGCTCCGGGAGCTGCTCTGGCTGATGTGAGCCATCGGCATCCATTTCGACCAACACGTCGTAGCCGGCATTCAGGCCCCATTCAAAACCAGCGAGGTACGCAGCACCCAGGCCTTCCTTGCCGAGCCGGTGCATGACATGCACGTGGTCGTCAGTGCTCGCGATGTCATCAGCCAGCTGGCCGGTGCCGTCGGGCGAATTGTCGTCGGCGATCAGGATGTGGGCATCCGGAACCGCCTTACGAGTCCGGCTGATGATGCGTGCGATGTTCTCCGACTCGTTGTAAGTCGGGATGATCACCAGAGTCGGTCCGAGGGCCTTGGAGATCGGTGCCTCCCCTCCCATCTGGTTGTTGGTTGTCGGCGGTGTCGGTTGGCTCAACGGGAATCTCTTTCTCGGTTGTCTCTGGGTTGATTGCTTCGCTCCGCTCAGCGCGGATTGAGCGATGGTTCACTGCTGCTCTACGTGATCGCCGGGTTGCACCCATCAGCGCGGCCAGGCAGGCCAGGACCGCCACAAGCGCCAGGCCCCTTTCCAACCACGGGGCAACTCGGATGGCCGGCGTTAGGGCGCTCCGCAAGGGCATCTCGACGACCATGCTCTGTGCTGTGAACTCCTGGGTGCGCGTCGCGACCGCTCCATCTCGTGTGATGAAACCAGACACGCTATTCGTGGTGGCCACCGCGATTTCCCGGCGACTCTCCATAGCGCGCGCCCGGGTGATAGCGAACTGTTGCTCAATCTGGCCGGTGCCGCCGTAGGTCGCGTTGTTGCTCTGCACCATCAGTATCTGGCTCCCACCGATGAGTGAGCGGTAAAGCGTCTGGTCATAGGCGAGCTCAAAGCAGATCACGTCGCCGATCTTGATCGGCCGCCCGTCCACCGCGACATCGAGAACGCCCGGGCCCGCTCCCGGGACCGACTGGGCGCCCACCTGCTGCAGCAGCGGGATGAGCGGCAGCAGCTGGGCGCGGAAGGGAATCCACTCACCGAATGGCACCAGGTTCTGTTTGTCGTACCTGGCGAGGACACCGCGATCAGGGTCCCACCACAGCGCTGCGGTCTGGCGTTCGTCAGCACCCGGCCCTTGCATCACAGCGCCAACCAGGATTGGGCGATCAACCACCTCCACAGCGGCTTGCACGATGAGTCTGGTGAGCGGGTCGACGGTCGGGTCAATGTCGGTGGAGTTCTCCGGCCAGAGCAGGAAGTCCGGCTCCGGGACCTCGCCGAGGCGCGCCTTGGTCATCAACCGGATCGTCTCAGACAAGTGGTTGTTGGTGACCGATCGGGCACGACCCATGGCCTCAATGCCACGGCCCGGGATATTGCCCTGCACGATGCCGACCCGCACGCTTCCGGCCGGGCTGACCTCGGGCTCGACCTGGTAGAGCCGCAGGGCTGAGCCAAGCAGGACCAGGCTGAGAGCCGCTGCGACGGCGATGAGTACGTCGGTTCGTCGCGTCGGGTTGCCCCGCCGAGCCGTCCACAACGAGAAAACGACCCATGCAATGAGCTGACCGAGCAGGGCTACGACGAAGGAAACTCCGGCGACTCCAATGATCGGAAAGAACCCGGCCAGCGGTGTGTCGACGACCGCGTATGCGATCCGGCTCCAGCCAAAACCGCCGAACGGGATGCGCGCGTAGGCGTACTCGATGAGCACCCAGCAGCAGGCGGCGGCCAGTGGCCACCACCGCAGCCGGCTCACCAGTGTCAGGGTCAGTCCAAGAAGGCCGAAGAACAGCGCCATGAAAATGATCAGCACGGCGGCGATCCAGGTCCCGAGCACGTGCACCCAGCTGACAGCGAGCGTCAGCATGGTCAGCCCAAACAGATACCCGAGCCCGACCGCAACAGCCGGCCGGACCGCCCGGGTCGCCAGCGTGAATGCGGGAATGCCGACCAGCAGCAGCGGCCACAAGCCGTAAGGCTGCCAGCTCAGCCCAACTGCGACTCCGGCAAGCAGCACGACCACAACCCGGAGCAGCACTGACACCTGCGCGGGCACGGGTGCTGTTGGCGTCCCTTTGGCGAACGAGCGCGTCAGAGACGCGAAGGGCCGGGACACGGACCGAGCCTACCCAACCTCGAACCACTCAGATCGATAAATGAGCTGGCCAGCGGCGATCGTGGCCGCGCACGTCGGGAGCGCACCATCGCGCAACGCAGGCAGCGGTGCCTCGCCTTCCAGACTGCCTGCCTCGACGTCCCATACGGCGAGGCTGGCCGCAGCTCCGAGCTGCACGGTGCCCGCGTTGTCCGCGAAAGCTGCCCAGTGCGCGCCTTTGGTCGCCGCATCGAAGGCCGAGCTGATGCTCAACCGCTCGCGCGGTTGCCAATGCTGCACCGCGGCCTGCACAGTGGCCCAGCCAGCAAGTGGCGGTACTGGGGCGTCGGTGCCAAACGCGAGCGGTACGCCGGCGCGCTCGAGAGTGCCGAAACGGTTCATGGCCTGGGCACGGTTCGGACCGAGACGTTGCGCGTACAACTCCCCCGGCCTACCCCAGGCCGCGTCGAAGGCCGGCTGCATGCTGGCCACCACACCCAGCTCGGCCAAGGTTGCGATATCGGCGTCGGAGATCATCTCTACATGCTCCAAGCGATGCCGCGCAGCGCGGATACGTGGGACCCCAAGTGTCGCTGCCGCCCGGCGCATACCGGACACGGCAACCGCCACGGCGTCGTCTCCGATGCAGTGAAAGCCGGCTTGCAGTCCAGCCAGCGTGCAGGCGATCATGTGATCGGCGATCTGCTGCTCGGACAGGTAACGGGCACCGCACGTTTCGGCATCGGCGTACGGCTCTTGTAGTGATGCGGTACGGGAGCCGATGGCGCCGTCGATACACAGGTCACCGGCGAGCCCTGCAACCCCAGCTCGCTGTGCCCACTCGATGGTCGGCTCGGTGGCGAGATCGCCCCAATACAGCACGACGCCCATACCAAGATCCGTTGCCACCTCACGGACACGGGTCAGGTCCTCAACCGGTCCGAGGTGCGGGCCACCCAGCTCATGCACCGTAGCCACGCCCTGCGCCGCCGCAGCCCGCAGCGCCGTGTGTGCAGCGGATCGACGCTGGTGGTCGGTCAACAGCCGGTCCAGGCTGCCGCGGCACAGATGGTGAGCCTCGCGCGTGAGCAGCCCGTCCGCGCGATATCCGATCGTCTCTGAGACACCCGGAAGTCGATCAAGAAGAGTGGACGAAACAACGGCAGAGTGGACGTCGACCCGGGCCAGGTAGACCGCGACCCCGCCAGCGGCTCGGTCGAGTTCGGTTCGAGTCGGGGGCAGCGGCTCCGGCCAGGCCCGTTCGTCCCAGCCGTGGCCAATGATGACCTGCACATCCGGATGGTGGCGGGCATACGTCGCAACCCGCTCCACGGCGTCAACCCTGCTTGTAGCGTCGTGCAAGCCGAGGCCTGCCATGGCCAGGCCAGTCTGGATGAGATGCACATGGGCATCGACAAAGGCTGGCGTGAGCAGCCGGCCACAAAGATCAACTTCGGTTTGCCCCGGCGCTGACCGTCGGGCCGCGTCATCGCTGCCGACGAAGCTGATCACATCTCCGTCGGTCACGACAGCAGTCGCGCCTGGGTGGCCAGGAGCGTAGACGCGTCCCCCGACGAAGATCACAAGTTAGTCCGAGCCGAACGTTTTGGTCAGATTTGAGGGCGGTCCTCGAAGGGAATCGAGAGGACCGTCGTGGTGTCCGTGGACACCTTACCCGCCGCTCGGATGCGGGCCAGCGTGGATTCTAGATGTCCCATCGTGGGAGCTTGGACCTTCAGCAGATAGCTCGCTTCTCCGGCCACGGAATAGCAGGAAACAATCTCTTCAATGTGTTGCAAACGTTCCGGTGCGTCATCTGGCTGGCTCGGATCAAAAGGCTTGATCGCGACGAAGGCAGTAACCAGCAGACCTAACTCAGTGGCGTCGAGAATGGCGGTATAGCCCTTGATCACGCCACGCTGTTCCAGGCGCCGAACCCGTTGCTGGGCAGCGGAAGTTGACAGTCCTGTCTCCTTGCCGATGTCTGTGTAGGACATCCGGCCGTCGCGCGCCAGCAGCGAGAGAATACGACGGTCGAGCTTTTCCATGGGGGCTATCGTGCCAGTATTTCGCATGTGCGCTCACGCAAAATTATGCTTTTGGACACGGCTTCGCTGTACTTTCGTGCTTTTTATGGCGTGCCCGATTCATTTCGTGGCCCGGATGGTACACCCGTGAACGCGTTGCGTGGATTGCTCGACTTCATCAGCCGGCTGGTCGACAGCTACTCCCCCTCCCACCTGGTGTGTTGCTGGGACAACGACTGGCGCCCGCAGTGGCGAGTGGATCTGATCCCCTCGTACAAGGCTCATCGCGTCGCGAAGTCCGGCGACGCCGTTGTGGCCGAGATGACTAGCTCTGCGAGCACTGCAGCCGAGGGCGCGCCCGAAGGGCTAGCAGTGCAGGTCCCGTTGATCTTGGCTGTGCTCGACTCCCTGGGCATCGCCGTCGTCGGGAAGGACGGCTATGAGGCTGACGACGTAATCGGGACGCTCGCGAGCACGGCGCCGATGCCCGTCGATGTCGTCACCGGGGACCGTGACCTCTTCCAGGTCGTCGACGACGAACGCCAGGTCCGCGTGCTCTACATCGCTCGAGGCGTCGGCAAGCATGAGGTGGTCGATAACGCGTGGGTGCAGGCAAGGTACGGGATACCAGCTGCGGCGTACGTCGACTACGCCACGCTGCGCGGCGATGCCTCTGATGGGCTCCCGGGTGTTTCCGGGATTGGAGACAAGACGGCGGCCACGCTGCTGAATTCCTATCGCAATCTCGAAGAAATCCTCGCGGCGGCCAGCGGTCCCAAACCCAAGATCAGTGGCTCGGTGTCAGCCAAGCTGAGGGCGGCGATCGACTATCTGGCTGTCGCCCCGACGGTGGTTGCCGTGGCACGCGATCTTGATCTTGGTATCACCTTTGATGATCTTGTCTGCCCTACGGCACCGGCCAAACCCGAGGTGTTTGCCGAGCTGACCGAACTGTTGGGACTGCGTGGCAGCGCCGAGCGGGTCCTGGCCAGCCTGGCCAAAGACCCGTAGGACGCTAGTGCCGTGCCCGGTTCACCGCAGTTAGGGGCGATGACAGCACGCCCTTATCATCTGGCGCTTGCTTCGAATGCCACCCCCGCTGCGGTCATTGCCCAGCTTCGCGAGGACGATCGCCCCGGTGCCTTGTGGGGCGACTGGTTCGGGGGTGGGGTGTTGATCTTTCACCGTCCCTTGCGGGTACTGGAGCCGGTCACTGCGCCTGAGGGTTTCGGGTATCTGGACGAGCAGCCGCGACTGGCGCGCTCTGGATCTGTCGTGGGTCCCAGCATTGTTGGCGGCGGATGGCTTGCCTGCTTCGGATATGACTCCAAGACCACGACCTTGGCCTTCTACGACTCCCTGCTGCGATGGCAGCGAGACAGTGGGTGGTCTTTCGAGTCCCTGGGTCTCAGCGGGCGCGAACTGGAGAATGCGTCAGCGCTGCAGGACTGGACAGTGCTACTGAACTCCGCGCCGGCTGCACCGAACAGGCCCCTGCAGGTCGGACCCTTTGGCGTCGCAGCGGATGCTGAATCCGCCCAAGTTGGCTATCTCGCTGCTGTCGAAGACGTGATCAGCCGCATTGACCACGGTCGCTTCTACCAGCTGAACCTCTGCATTCGATTGCACGCTGCGGTTGGCAGCCGCGCACCAGTCGTGTTCGGGCAGCTGTGCGAACAGTTGCAGCCCGCGTTTGGTAGTTTGATCACTGGCCCGCTGAGCCACGGTTCGGCACGCATGATCACTAGCTTCAGCCCGGAGCTCTTCCTACGGATTCGAGACCGCAGCGTACTGACCGCTCCGATCAAAGGCACAGCGCCCCGAGCGGCTAACAACGGCGCTGCGGCGTTGCGTGCCTCGGCGAAGGATGCGGCCGAGAACATCATGATCGTCGACCTGATGCGCAACGACCTGTCCCGGGTCTGCCTCCCGGGCACGGTGGCGGTCCAGGACCTGCTAACCATCCAGCCGCACCCTGGGGTCTGGCATTTGGTGTCAGCCATTCGCGGCGAGCTGAGCGCGCAGACGACAATGGCACAGGTGCTTGCCGCAGCGTTTCCACCCGGATCGGTGACGGGTGCACCCAAAATCTCTGCGCAGCAAGGGATCGCCGATCTTGAAGTCGAACCGCGCGGCGCGTATACGGGCAGCATCGGCCTGGTCAGTCCGCTTGCTGGGGCCGACTTCAACGTGATCATCCGGACCTTCGAGCTCCACGATGGTCACCTGGAACTGGGTGTGGGTGGCGGCATCACGGTCGACAGCGTGCCCATGCTGGAGTGGAACGAATGCCTGCAGAAGGCTGCACCACTGGTTGCCGCGGCAGGGTCGGTGATCGATCGGGAACTGGTCGAGGAGCCGGAGGCGCATGACCCGGATCTGTTGGCGTACGGAGTGTTCGAGTCGATCTTGGTGATACGAGGAAAGATCATCCGCCTGGCCGCCCATCTCGCGCGACTGGACAGGTCCTGTCGCGAGCTGTACAGACACGGGGTCCCAGATGATCTCGCTGGCGCGGCGCACCAGCTCGCGAGCGTCCACGCCGACCAGCAACGACTCGCGATCCGCGTCCTTGCCCGGCCCAGCGAAGGCAGGCTTGACTTCAGTCTCCAGGCCAGCCCACTCGGCCCGCGACCGGCCAGTTCGACCCTGCGCTACCAATCCCGACCCGACCACTCGTGGAGGCACAAGTGGAACGAACGCTCCGCGCTGCGTGATGCAGAGGCGGCAGTGAGGCCGGCACAGCCCTTCTTCACCTCTCGAGCTCGGCCGCACCACGTCACCGAAACAGCCCGTGGAAACCTCTTCATGCAAGACCAGGACGGCTTCTGGTGCACGCCGCCGCTGGACCAGCAGGTGCTGCCAGGGGTAACTCGGCGCGAGGTGCTGGACCTGCTCGATGACCGGGGGACGACGGCACAAATCCGACGTTGCTCGGTGCAGGAGTTACGCCAGTCACGCGGCGCCTTCTGGACCAGCAGCCTCAGCGGTGCGGTTCCGATCACTGCCGTCGACGGCAGAGCGCTTCCGGATGTCTCTGAGTTCACTGCAGAGCTCAACAAGCGGCTCGGCACGAGCTGACGGTTCTTCATGCGGCGGCGGGTGTTCGTTGGCGGCGGTGACGGAGGTTGCCTTGTTGGGCGTGGAGGCGTCGGATGCGGGAGTTGACTTGCGGTCGCTGGTCGTGGTCGATCCACCAGGGCGGTATCCATTCCGGCAAACCGTCGGCGTTCATCCGGCAGGTCCAACCCTTTCTGCAGAAAGTGGTTGTGGTGATATCTGCAGAGCAGAGGCTGTCGCGTGAATCTGCTTCATGGGGCCGCGAGCGGGGTGCGCTGTGGCTGGTGCAACGGGGCCTCCGGCCCTGGTCGGGCCTCTCAGGCCGGGCGGGTCTGCTTGAGCTTCAGCATGTTGTGCGCTGCGCAGATCAAGCGCCATTCGCTTTGCACCGCTGTGAGTCCGCGGCGGGTGAATCGGCGGTATCCGAGGTTCGCTTTGAGGTTGCCGAAGACGGGCTCGATGCTGTGCTGCCGTTTGCGGTAGAGGTCGGTGTCGCAGGCTGATCAGATACCAGCGCAGCGGCACCCGCCACCGAAAACTACGCCGGGCGAGGTCCCGCACGCCAGCCTTTCCGCCCACCCGGGCGGCAACGATAAATGCTGGCACAACCGACTTAGGGACGTTGTCGAGTACCCCTGGCCCTGCGGTCGGCGGTGGCACCGGCGTCACCGTCGTCGGCGCGTACGTCCTGGCCTCGGAACTGGCGGTATCGAGCGGTGATCATGTTCGCGGGTTGGCGGCGTACGAGCAGTCGTTGCGCCCGCCGTCCAGCACAGTCAGACCGTCGGACCGGCCGTCCTCAAGACCCTGATTCCACGCTCGCACCCGCAAGTGTGGGCGACCGCTCAGGCGATCCGCCTGCTCCCCCAGCTGCCCGCGACGGCCCGCCGGCGACTTACCTCCTTCGGAGGCGGTCCCACCGCGATGCTGAACGTGGTGAAGCTGCGCGACCCGAGTACCCTGTGAGCCGTCCCTGTCGCCGGAAGGCTGGCCTATGAGCAAACCGACGATCTTGACGGTCGACGACGATCCCCAGGTCTCGGCGGCGATCACCCGCGACCTGGCCAACCAGTACGGTGCCGAGTACCGAGTCATCGGTGCTTCATCGGGGCCGGAGGCGCTGGGAGTGCTGAGCACGCTAGCGCTCCGTGACGACCCGGTGGCCTTGATCGCGGCGGACCAACGGATGCCGCAGATGACCGGCATCGAGATGCTCGATCAAGCACGGGTGCACGCGCCGGGTGCGAAAACCCTGCTGCTCACGGCGTACGCCGACACCGACGTAGCAATCAAGGCGATCAACGACATCGAGCTCGACTACTACCTGCTCAAGCCCTGGGACCCTCCCGAAGAACGGCTCTACCCCATCATTGACGACTTGCTCGGTGACTGGATCAGGGACCACCCCGATCACACCTCTGACGTCCGGGTGATCGGGCACCAGTGGTCCGACCGTAGCCACAAGATCAAGATGTTCCTGGCGCGTAACCACGTGCCGTACCGCTGGTACGACGTCGAGCGTGACGCCGAGGGTGAGCGGCTGCGCGGACTCGCCGACGCGTCACCAGCCGACCTGCCGCTTGTACTCGTGCCTGACGGTGAGACGCTGCGCTCTCCTTCGACCCTCGGTCTCGCGGCAGCGCTGGGGCTGCATACCAGCGCTCAGCAGCCGCTCTACGACCTGTGCATCGTCGGCGGCGGCCCGGCTGGCTTGGCTGCCGCGGTGTACGCGGCGTCAGAGGGCCTGAGCACCGTTATCGTGGAGCGCGAGGCGCCTGGCGGGCAGGCAGGTCAGAGCGCAGCAATCGAGAATTACCTGGGTTTCCCGAGGGGCCTGAGCGGTTCGGACCTCGCCCAGCGCGCGATTGCGCAGGTTTCCCGGTTCGGTGCCGAGATGGTGCTGCCGCGCGACGTCGTCGGCTTCGAGACGCGGGGACCCGTACGGGCGGTTCTCTTCGACGGCTCTGGGGCGATCGAGAGTCGCGCGCTCATCGTTGCAACCGGGGTGGCGTACCGGCGGCTTGAAGCCAAGGGGCTCCATCAGCTCACCGGCCGCGGCATCTACTACGGCCTGTACGTCGGTGAAGCGAACCTGTGCAAAGGAGATGTGGTTTATATCGTCGGCGCGGCCAACTCGGCGGGCCAGGCTGCGCTCAATCTGTGCCGTTTTGCCGAGCGCGTGGTGCTGGTGGTTCGGGCCGCGTCACTTGCAGAGACGATGTCTTCCTACCTCGTGACAAGGATCGTATCCGCCGCCAACATCACGGTGCGGTATCACAGCGAGGTCGTGGCGGTCCGCGGCGAGGGCCATCTCGAGGCGCTCACAGTTGCCGACACCGAAACCGGCGACACCGAGGACGTGCCGTCGAGCTGGTTGTTCATCTTCATCGGCGCATCGCCCCGCACCGAGTGGCTGGGTCCCGACATCGCCCGCGACGACAAGGGGTTTGTCGTCACGGGCCACGAGCTGCTGGGTCGCGACTACGCCCAGCGGTGGCCACTCGCCCGCCCCCCATTCACACTCGAGACGAGTGTGCCTGGCGTCTTCGCAGCCGGCGACGTACGGCTCAACTCGATGAAACGGGTCGCGTCGGCAGTCGGTGAAGGTGCGATGTCGGTGTACCTCACTCACCGCTACCTGGCCACGATCTGATGCGCGCTGATGAGCTCCGCTCGCTGAGCATCTTCGACGGCCTGACAGATGATCAACTCACCGATTTGATCAAGGGCGGAACTGAAGTTTCCATTGAGCCAGGTGTCGATCTCTTTCACGAGGGAGATCATGCAGACTTTTGGTGGTTGCTGATCGAAGGCGCCATCGATCTCATCCGGCATGTCGGGCGCGAGGACACCGTGGTCGCAAGGATGGACGTGCCTGGGCGTTGGGCAGGCGGGTTCCGCGCCTGGGATGAGCACGGAACCTATCTCGCAACTGGCAGAGGAGCGAGCATCGGCCGAGTGCTGAGGGTCCCGGCGGAGGTGCTGCGCGATTGGTCCAACGGCTTGTTTCCGTTCGGCGGGCACCTCATCGCAGGTCTTTACCGCACCGCGCGCTCGATCGAATCAACGGCGCGTCAGCGCGAGTCTCTGGTCACCCTGGGCACCCTTGCCGCCGGCATTGCGCATGAGATCAACAATCCGGCGGCGGCCGCGAGCCGCGCGGTCGTTGGCCTCGAGATGGAGTTTCGCTCTCTGCTGTTGTCCGAACGCCAACTTGCCCAGAACGACATTTCGCCGGAGGAGTTCGCTGAGCTGGATGCGCTGCGCAGCGAGCTCCAGCCAGCGGATTTGGATCCGCTGGCTCGGGCCGATCGCGAGCAGGAGCTTGTGACGTGGCTGAATCGCAATCGGGTGGCGCGGGCGTGGATCATCGCTCCGCAGCTCGCCGCTGCCGGAGTTGATCTTGCTTGGTGCGCCCGGGCTGCAACGATTCTCGAGGGATCGGCCCTCGAACCTGGCCTGGAGTGGGTGGCGAGTACCTTCTCGGTCGCCACGCTGCTGTCGGAGGCGAAGGAGTCCACCCGACGCATCTCCGAGCTTGTCGCCGCTGTCCGCTCGTACACGCAAATGGACCGCGCCTCGATGCAGCGCGTTGACGTGACGGACGGACTGAACAGCACGCTGGTGATGCTTGGGCACCGACTTCGCGGCGTGACCGTCGTGCGCGAGTTCGGCACGGACGTGCCCATGATCGAGGCGTACGCCGGCGAGCTGAACCAGGTGTGGACGAACCTCATCGACAACGCAGTCGATGCGATGGGCGAGTCGGGCACGCTGCGGGTCGCGACGCGGGTTGAGGACGGCGAGGTCGTGATCGAGATTGCCGACACAGGTCCGGGCATGCCGCCGGATGTGGCGGCCCGCGCGTTCGAGCCCTTCTATACAACAAAGGACGTCGGCAAGGGCACTGGCTTGGGTCTTGACATTGCGCGCCGCATCATTGTGGAGCGTCACCGGGGTCAGATCATGATCGACTCTCGGCCTGGAGAGACGGTACTGCGGGTTAAGCTTCCCGCTTGAGCCACTTGGCTCTAGTCACTTGTGCTCCGTGCTATCTGCAGATGAGCCAAGTCCAAGCAATTGATGCGGAGTCGATGAGGATAGCGGCCGTGGTCACTCGCCGAACCGGTTGTCGGATACGGCGGCGTGTTCTGCGATGTATTGCCAAAGCAGCGGTTCGAGGCCACACACGATGCCACTCGTCGAGGGGCGTGCTCGCCTGGTGTCATTACCCGAGGTGAACGGCTACTGGCCGCACGTGGCGGTGGCCTATGCGACAGGTCAGGGGCGGATCGAATCGGTGCACCGATCGTGGTTCCGCTCAGTAACCGGCATGAACTGGCGCGTCCAGACGGTCGCCTTCGTCAAACTGCGCCGATCGCCACGGCGGTACCTGTGGGACGTCCTCGCCGAGGTGCTGATAGGCCGGGCTCGGCCATTGACGGCTGGCGAGACGGCATCACCCTGACCACCCCTACCCGAAATCGCACCGCTGTCGTGCACGCTGACGAGAGGTCTCGGGTACGCGCCATGCAAGATCGGGGGCGCCGCTTCGGCGTGGTCATCACGTTGCAGTCGAGCCGAGCGCGCGCTGGGCCACGAGAGCAGTGACGAGATACGGGCCGCGCCCTTTAACCGACCGATTTCCCAGCGAGCACGACCAAGCGCACCCGTTGCAGGGCAGTGAGATCAGTCTTTAGATCGCCATCGACGACAATCAGATCGGCGTCATAGCCCTTCCGGAGCAGCCCCTTCCGATGCTTCAGCCCACAAACACGGGCCGCTTCCGAAGTGGCCGCGGCGACAGCTTCCCCCGGTGAGAAGCCTGCGTCCTCGAGCTGCGACACCCCACGGTGAAGGTTTCCATGAGCCACCCAGGCATTGGTTCCGGCGTCAATTCCGGTGACAATGCGCACGCCCCCAGCGTGTAGTCGATGCAGCATGTCAACGCGACGCTCGCGCATCCGCTGTGGAGTCCATCCGGTGGCCGCGATCAGCTTTCGGATAGCTGGCGGAGCTTGGCTGAGATCGATTTGCGGATTGGGGTGAGCACACCGCTAATAGCGATGTCCCGATCGGCAATGCTGGCCACAAGTTCCTCGAGAGTACGGATACCTTCTCGGTCAGGCAGCTGCAATGTTCGATGCAGTCAACCCCAGCATCGACCGACCGCTCGACAGCTGCCAGGCTGTGCGCATGCGCCGTGATCGGCAGTCCGGCCTCATGGGCCAGCTCAACCAGCAAGTGCATCTCGTCGGCACTGAACTGAGTTCCCATGACATCGCTTCCGGGTGTGGTCATGCCGCCACTGGCCATCACCTTGACGACGTCAACCCCGCGCTGGACGCGCTCCCGCATGCCTGTTGAGATCTGATCCCTGTTCGCGACCTCGCCGCCCAGGAAATGGCAGTGCCCGCCAACGCTTGTTAAGGGCGGACCCGACGCCACAATTGTCGGCTCCGGCTCCCGCGTCCTACCGGCGCGTTGCACGTCGCGACCGATTTCACCACCCCGTACCAGAGGTCACCCAGGTCACGAACCGTCGTCACCCCGGCCGCCAGCTGACGCCGCAGTCCCTCAGTGATCACCGCGTCCAGCTCATCGTCGCCGAGTCCGGGGACGCGATCCAAGGCGCACCCACCTCGCTGTCCGCAACAAGATGAACATGGGTGTCGATGAGCCCTGCGCGTCGGGCCGGCGGAGGGCTCGCTGGGTATGGGGCTCGGGCCTGGGCCGGGTGACGGTGCGCTTCGAGACCAAGGACACACCGCCGGGTCCGGTTTGGACTTTCGCCTCCGACGGATCCTGCGCTCCATCGATTATGGACTTGAGCTGTCGTGAGGCCGGATGCAGGATCAGTCAGAGTCGCACTCCGCCTCGGACTGCCCGGAGTGCAGCCGGGATAGCAACATCTGGAGCTGACCGACCTCTGCTTCACTCAGTGATGTGACGGCGTCTTGCTCTACTTCGGCGACAGCAAGCTCGACCGAGCGGACCGCGGAAGCACCGCGGCTCGTGATCTCCACGATGTGTCTGCGGCGATCGGCGGGATCGCGGCGCCGTTGCACGAGCCCGCCGCCTTCCAGGTCGTTGAGAATCGTCACGAGTGCACTGGCGTCGGTAGCTAAGACCTCAATCAGATTCTGCTGGCTGGTGCGGCCCGCGCGGGCGAGCCGCATCAGGGTCGCCGCGTGGCGCGGGCCAAGGCCTGTCACGCCGAGCGCCTGGCGAAGCCGTACGTTCATGATCCGACCGTGACGGGCGAGCAGAAACCCCAGCCGGTCGCAGTCGGCAGCCGGTTGAACCGACGTGCTTACGTGCGTACCTGCCTGCGACTGCTCAGCCATCTCACTCAGAAGACTATAACCGTCCACCGACCATTGGTATTTTACAATGATTATGACTCACCAATGATTGGTATACCTACTGCTGTCGACCAAAAGGACCTGAGATGAATGCTGCAGTGCAACGGCCTTCGGTAGTCGTTATCGGCGGCGGCTACGCGGGCATTGGCGTAGCCGCCGCGCTCGATGAGGACGCCGACGTGACCCTCGTGGAACGGAGGGACACGTTCGTGCACAACGTCGGGGCGTTGCGGGCCCTGGTCCAGCCAGGGTGGGCGCCACAGATCTTCCTGCCATACGACCGTCTCCTCGCGAGCGGCACGGTGATCCACGACGTGGCAGTTCGCGCCGACGCGCGTGGTGTTGAGCTCGCGTCCGGCCAGCGGTTGTCTCCGGACTTTCTCGTCCTGGCGACCGGTTCGACCTATCCGTTCCCGGCCAAGACTGATCACACCAAGGCCGGTGACTCAGTCGATCGCTATCGCCGGACGCATGCGGCTCTGGAGCGGGCCAGTCGAGTGATGCTGGTCGGCGCCGGCGCGGTGGGCCTCGAGTTGGCCGGGGAGATCGCGGCCGCCTGGCCGGACAAGCACGTGGTGCTCGTCGACATTGCTGACCGCATCCTGCCCGGTCCGTTCGATCAGCGGTTACGCGACGAACTCAACCGCCAGCTGGAGGAGCTCGGCGTCGAGCGGGTCCTTGGCAGCGGGCTGCTCCAGCTGCCGGACCAGCCCACGGGTGAGGTCGGTGCCTTCACCGTCACCACTGAGGTGGGTACGCGGATTGAGGCCGACATCTGGTTCCGGAGCCACGGCATCGCGCCGGTGACCGACTACCTGGCAGACGACCTGGCCACGGCGTTGACCTCCGACGGCTACCTCGAGGTCACACCTCAGCTGCAAGTCCGGGGCTTTGAATACGTCTACGCCCTCGGCGACATCGCCGGCATCGACATCAACAGGGCCGGCGTGGCCGCCCGTCAGGCGCCGGTGGTTGCCGCGAACATCAAGGCCCAGATCTCCGGCTCGGAGGAGCGGGCCACATACAC
>DATLPF010000188.1:0-13336 GCA_035535875.1 Propionibacteriaceae bacterium | reverse complement strand
CTGCAACGCCAGCATCTGCGGATTGTTAACCATCAAGACGTTGATCGAATTATCACCACCACCGCCACCACCACCACCACCACCGGCACCACCGGCACCGGCACAACCAGCTGTTGCCACCAACAACGCGGACAAGCCTGCGGCCGCCGCAACTTTCTGATTCCAGCGCATCTGGAGTCCATTCCTTCCTAGGTGTGGTCCCTATACAGGGATATGAGGCCTCACGGCCGTTCGTGGGCTGGTCGCGCAGTCACAGGAAGAGCCGCTGGCTGCACGGGAGATTTGCACACTGACGGTGCTCGGACAGATGGTTCGATCCCGTCGATGACCAGTGGTGCTGGCGAGGTCGGATTCAGTGCGGTGAGGGTGGCGGATCGCTCGCGTCCCGGTCGGGACTCGCGTCGACAGGCCGGGCGGCTCGACTGATGCGTCGCCGCAACGGCTCTGGCGTTCACACCTGATCCCACGCTGATCAGTTGTCCTTGCTCGTAGTCGCTGGCTCTTTTGGGTGCCTTGGTTCATGTATAACGTAAGACCGCCGGCTTGCCCACTGCTGTTGGAAAGGAAGCCCGAATCATTTCGAAACTGCAACATGTTGTTGATGTAGCTGATGAGGAGGGCCGGGTTTCGACTGCGTCGCTGGGATATGAACCGGTTGATCGCCGATCGTCCAGCCACATTTGAAGGACTTCGGGAACACGACACATACGATGAAGAGGTGTCTGACATCCCCGTAGGCTCACCGCCGGCTCCGCCCGGACGCCACGCCGCTCCCACCGGCTGGTACCCGGATCCGGTGAACTCGGCCCAGGAGCGTTACTGGGACGGCTGGCAGTGGTCCCGCAACACTCGCCCGAGAGCAGACGTGCCGGTCGCCGGCTACGGCCAGGCTCCGTACGGCTCATACCCTGCCCCCAACGCGACTCGGCCGGTCGGCTACGCCGGGCCGCGGATCGGTTCAGTGCAGGCGACCATGACTGCGGACGGCGTCCCACTTGCATCGTGGTGGTGGCGGGTGCTGGCTGTATTGATTGACAACCTGATCACCACCGCCATCGTTACGGTGATCACCTTTCCGGTGTGGCGATCGCTCTACGCGACGATGGTCAGTTACTTCAACGCCGTTATGGACGCCCAACGGTCAGGGGTGACACCACCGACGTTGAACGCGACCGATCTGATCTCGGGTTCCAACCAGCTGATCTTGACCTCGGTGACGCTCGGTGTCGGCATGCTGTACCACGTGGTCTTTCTGCGCTGGAAGTCGGCGACACCCGGGAAATTGATCTGTGGGCTGCGCGTTGTTCCGGTTGACCGTGGCCGAGATCCCGGTCCACTTGCCTGGAGCTCGATCTTCATCCGCGCCGCAATCTGGGTCCTGCCAGGCATCAGCTCATTCCTGAGCTTAATCACCCTGGTGGATGTGCTCTTCCCGCTGTGGCACCCGAAGCGACAGGCGCTGCACGATATCGCCGCGAAGACGCAGGTTGTGCGACTTCGCTAGACCTCGCAGGTATCAGGTCGGTCTCAATTTATCTCGTCAAAAAGTGCAACCGCCTGAACATCGCCGTGCACATGACTATATTGAACCGAGGTCGGAGCGTTCGGGGCGCTCTTACCCGTTAACCTTCGGGCGCGGGGGCCAGGTCCGATGAGGTTGTTGTGCTGCGTACGCTTTTGCGCTCAACTGCCGCCTTGGCGGGACTCATCACATGGGTAGCCGTGGCGGCATTGCCGGTTCCGGCAGACGCCGAAACCACTGACGGCACATTGACGGTAATCGTCGACCGCGACGTCGACGCCAATGGAAACTACGACCGCACTGTCGATCAGCCTCAGCCGGGCATCGAGATTGCCGTAACCGACGCCAGAGGAGCGCGCGTCAAGGGCGTCACGGAGCGTAACGGCACATTCGTCCTTACGGCAGCGAGCAAGCTCAAGGGTGGCCGATATTTCGTCGTCGCCGAGATCCCCGCAGCGCTCTCTGATCTCACGCCCGTTCCAGAAAGCGGCACATTCCAGCCATTGAGCACGACGGTCGACGTAACGTCGGAGGACGAGACAGTGCGTATGGGTGTTGCAGCCGGTCGCACGGCCACCGAACCCCCGCAGCCCGAACCGACAAGCGTGTCGCGCAGCTCGGATCGGCCCGAAGTGGCTCGATTCGCGGTCGGGGACACGGTCTGGCTCGACGACAACCGGTCAGGCGTGCAGGACACGGGAGAGTCGCCCGCCCGTGGCGTCAGCATCCAATTGCTCAACGCTGACAGCGAGGTCGTTGCCTCAACGGTGAGCGGCCCATCGGGACGGTACGTCTTTGACAACCTTCAGGCCGGCACGTACTCAGTGCGGTTCGCAGGCGTGCCGCAGGAGTTCCGGCTCACGCCAGCAGGCGTCGGTGATGAGCTGGCCACCGACTCTGATCCGGACTACTCCGGTGTGACTCCACCCTTCACCCTAGGGGTGGGTGAACCCAATGTTCGAGCTACTGCCGCGGCAGACGGGGTGGAGGCGGCGTACATCAATCCGACGATCGATGCGGGAATTACGCCGCTGCGCTATGCCGTGGGTGACCGGGTCTGGCTGGACCTGAACAGCGATGGCATCCAGCAGCCCGACGAGCCAGCCGCGTCCGCGACGGTCTCCTTGATCACTGATGCAGGTGATCTGGTCGCTACCACCACTACCGATGTGAGTGGGCGCTACCGGTTCTCCAATCTGCCATCCGGTCGTTATCGGCTTCAGTTCGCCCACCTCCCAGCGCACCGCGCCTTGACGGCGCAGACTGCTGGCAGTGATCCAGCGATGGACTCTGATCCTGATCCCACGACCGGGATCACCCCGGTCTTTACGCTGGCCCAGGGAGCGCCCAATCTCGCGCCGGTCGATGACGCCAATGCCGGCCTTACCGACTTTGAAAATCAGACTCTTAACGCGGGCCTGGTAGACGCCTACTCGGTAGGGAACGCGGTCTGGCGCGACAACAACGGCGACGGGGTGGTCGGCCCCGGCGACGGCGCCGTAGCGGGTGTCACCGTCGAGCTCTTGGACAGCGACTCCAATGTCCTCGCCACCGACGTGACCTCTCCGACTGGGCGCTACAGCTTCAACCGGTTGCCGGCAGGCAACTACAAGATCCGGCTGAGCAAAGTGCCCCACGGGCTGATATTCACTAGCCAGGATGCGGGAGATGACCCAGCCATCGACTCCGATGTTGATCAGGCCGGAGCGTCTGCGGTCTTAGCCCTTGGAAGTGAGAACCCAGTCGACAGCAATATCGATGTCGGCCTCACATCTCCATCGAACTATCGTGGCCAGCCGAGCTCTACCAGACTGCCCGTTAATGCAGCGCTGTCGACAACCGGCGGGGTAGCCCCGCAGATTGCGATTGTCGGGCTGGCGCTCGCCGTTGCGAGCACCAGCTGCCTCCTGGTGCGTCGGCGGCAGCGGCGTTCTTGAGTCGCTCACGTGCGCGGCGCGTGATTCCCGACGCTCGCGGCTCGTTAACGTCCCGTTGGGGATCTGCACTAGGGCGCTGGGAGCTCACTGTTCATTGTCAGGTTATTGATCACGTCCTGCACCCGATCTGTGCCGAGGCGGCGTATCCTGCGGCGCACCCGAGACTGCGTCGTCTGGTCCCAACTGGACACAGCCGTGCCGAATCGATCACGATCATCGAGCCGCATCAGTTCCGCTGCATCGTCCAAGCTCGCGCCTGCAACTAGGGCCTCGACAGCCGCTAGCAAGGCCAACCAGTCGCCCTCGAGTGAACTCGTGATCTTGAATGGCAGGTCCGCTTCGATCAAGATCGCCAGCTGTTCGACAACCTGCTGCGGGCCGGCCTTGCCGGCAGCAATCTTGCCGTAGAGGTCGGCGGCTTCGATCAGTTCGACGGCTGCCTCCCAGCCTGGGGCGTACGGCAGCTCGATGAAGACTGGGACCTCTGGCCCGAGCTCTCCCGCGGCCGAGACCACCCGCGCCGCGCTACCCGCAAGATCATCAAGATCGCGGAGCGTCGGCTCAACCGACGCGATCTCGACGCCTGCCCTGTTGTGACGTGCCAGCGCGAGCAGTCCGCCGGCGCCGCCGCTGGTGATCACACTGACCGGGACGCCGACGCCTGGCGGGACTTCTCGAGCGATCTCCGTGAGTCGACCATCGGGCACGACCAACGTTGCTAGCACACTCGCGTACGCATCGCGCAGCTCGCGATGCTGCGCGACCGCCGCCGCCACCGGGGTCTCTGGACGCCGTATGAGAATCTCGTCGTCAAGCAGGCCGTCGAACAGCTCCATGGCCAGCAGGTTACGGCGCCTCGCCCTGGATCAATCTCCAACCAGCGACGACGAAGTAGGCGGATCCTCGATGTTCGCGCCGCCGATCTGCAGGAGGAGCTGGCGGAACAACGCTTTTCCGTTCCGTCAGCTCGGACGAAGACGGCGGCAACCAGGCGAACATCGCAGCGAGCGGAAGCGAGCAATCAAACACAGCGCGATGCGCGAGCAGCTTCACAATTGTGTCGTGGGCCGGTTCCCGCCGCAGGAAGTCGCCGAGGCGCTCGCCAAGGTGCGTGCGGTGTGCCTGGCCTTCCCGGAGACGTCGGAACGTCTGAGCCACGGTGGACCCGCGTTCTTCATCCGGAACAAGAAGTGCTTCGTGATGTTTCTCGACAACCACCACGACGACGGCCGGTTAGCGATCTGGTGCGCGGCTCCTGACGGTGTCCAGGCTGATGTTGTGGAGACGGATCCAGAACGCTTCTTCCGGCCGCCCTACGTTGGTCACCTGGGCTGGCTCGGCGTACAGCTGCCAGGAATCGAGGATGAGGAGCTCAGCGCAATCTGTCGAGAAGCGTTTGCCACCGTCGCGCCGCCGAGTGTGCTCAGAATGTGGAGGCCCGAATCTGGAGAGTGAGTGTCCCCACGACGAGCGTTCTTCAGGCCGACCCTTCGATGGCCACTCCGGCATTGGCCAGCTCAGCTGATATCTCATCAACCCGATCTGGAGCAACGGCGGCGGTCAGGTTGAGTAACACAGTCGTCTCGAAGCCCTGACGTACCGCGTCCAGTGCAGTGGCGCGTACGCAGTAATCGGTGGCGATGCCGCAGATGTCGAGGTGATCGACTCCTCGCGCCCGCAGCCAGGCGGTGAGCGTCTCCCCATCGGCCGTGACGCCCTCGAAGGCTGAGTACGCCGGCGCGTACTGACCTTTGTAGAAGACGGCTGCGAAGTCGCGGAACGTGAGCTGATCATGAAATTCAGCGCCTGGTGTGCCAACAACACAGTGCGGCGGCCAGGAGTCCACGAAGTCCGGCTCAGCAGAGAAGTGCGCGCCCGGATCGAGGTGATGATCACGAGTGGCAATGAGATGGGCGTAGCCATGATCACTGCGGAGCAGGATGTCAATCCGGCTGACAGCGGCAGCTCCGCCGGCCACACCCAATGAGCCACCCTCGCAGAAGTCTCGCTGCGGGTCAGCGACGATCAAAGCCCGTGTCATGATCACATCTGCCTTCTGGGTTCAGCGATCGCTTCTCCCACGCTGTGGGCCGCGCGCAACTCGTCGTCGGACTTGGTTTGCTGTGAATCGCTTACAACCTCGCCTGTCCCGGCAAAGAGTGTCTCGATGACGGGCTCGCCTCGGGACATCTTCAGCGCCTCAAGGGGAAGCTCAGCGCGTGAGCGCAGATGCCGTTGACGCATGGTCTCAAGCGACTCATCTCCAACAATCTCGCCAGCCTTCACCAGCTGAACGAGTAGCGGACGGTCGTTGGAGTCACCGGTGGCCGGAGCCCCGATGCCGATGATCTCCACTTCAGCCGTGCCCTGCTCAGACAACCGTCGGAGCGCGTACTTCCGACCACCGACGGAGATCTTGTTCACACTCTTCTTGGCTACGGCCACCATCGGCGCACCGACGCGGTCGGATTCCGCGCGAGCCACCAGCTTGTAGACGAACTCGCACGTCGGGTGGCCGCTGCCGGTGACCAAGGCCGTGCCCACGCCATAGCTGTCCACCGGTGCCCCCGAGAGGGCCGCGATAGTGAACTCGTCGAGGTCGCTGGTCACAACGATCTTGGTCTGGGTCGCACCCAGGGAGTCCAGCAGCTCGCGAACCCGCGTGGCAAGCAGGCCCAGATCACCGGAGTCGAGTCGGATGGCACCGAGCCGGCCTGCGGTGAGTTCCACCCCAGTCCTGACGGCCTCCATTACGTCGTAGGTGTCCACCAACAATGTGGTTTGCTCGCCTAGCTCGGCGATCTGAGCCGCGAACGCTTCGCGCTCACTTGCGTGGAGCAGAGTGAAGGAGTGTGCCGCCGTGCCGCGTGTCGGCACTCCGTAACGGCGGCCGGCCTCCAGGTTCGAGGTCGACGAAAAGCCAGCCACGTACGAGGCCCGAGCGGCTGCAACCGCCGCCAGCTCATGTGTTCGGCGAGATCCCATCTCGATGGTCGGCCGATCGCCGGCCATTGCAGTCATCCGGGACGCGGCGGAGGCAACGGCTGAGTCGTGGTTGTAGATGCTGAGCAGCAAAGTCTCCAATACGACGGCCTCGCCGAACGTGCTCTCCACGATCACCACCGGGGAACTGGGGAAGTAGATCTCGCCCTCCGGGTAGCCCCAGATGTCACCTGAGAAATGGAAGTCGGCCAACCAGTCGGCCATGGCTTGATTGACCACCTGGCGGTCGAGGAGGAACCGCAACGACTCCTCATCGAAGCGGAAGTGCCGCAGGGCACGGAGCGCCCGCCCCACTCCGGCGACCACCCCGTAACGGCGGCCCTCAGGCAGCCGTCGGGCGAAGAGCTCGAAGACGCATCGCCGGTTGGCCGTACCGGCGCGCAGTGCAGCACGAACCATGGTCAGTTCGTAGTGGTCGGTCAGCAAGGCGGTGGTCGGAACCTCACTCGGTCCCCAAGCCGCCGGAACGGCCGGAGCTGCCTCCGTGGCGGTCACAGCGTCAGCCTAGCTAGCTGGGTACTGCGTGGGTAAGGAGCGCGATGCGCGAATCCCCAGAGTCATTGCAAGAATGGTTCTTATGCCCGACTCCGACGGTGAGAGCCTGACGCCAGCTGGCGGAACCGCTATCGCCGAGCGCCCAGTCGATGAAATCCTGGCGCAAACACCCTGGGTCACCATCGTCTGGGACGATCCGGTCAACCTGATGTCTTATGTGACCCATGTGTTCGTGGCCTACTTCCACTACACCAAATCCAAGGCCGAGAAATTGATGCTGCAGGTGCACACCACAGGCAAGGCGATCGTGTCCAGCGGCACGCGCGAGGCGATGGAGCGCGATGTCACCGCCATGCACGAATACGGCCTGTGGGCAACCCTCGACAAATCGGACAAGTGAGTCTGCGTCGCATGCGGAGCCATCCAACATGAAGAAGTTCCACCGTAGGCGTGGCATGATCACCACCCAGCTCAGCGTGTACGAGGTGGAGCTGCTGTCCTCCTTGATCATGCAGCTGATCGAGCTCATTTCAGATGGTGAGCCCGAGGGCTTCCCGACCGCCCCGGAATCCACAGATCCCTTTGAGGAGATCGTCAAGAACTTGGAAGGCAACCCGGACGAGCCAGAACAGTCAGAGGACCCGGTGCTCAAGCGGCTCTTCCCTGACGCCTACCCCAATGACGCGATGGCGTCGGCAGATTTCCGTCGTTTCACCGAGCGGGACCTGAGGGCGATGAAGGTCGCCGAGGCGCGCGTCGTCCTCGATAGGCTTGCAGCAACCGAGCTGGGAGCCCGTGATCTCAAGATCCCGAGTAACGAGGTCGAGAGCTGGCTGCGTACCCTGACCAGCGTGCGGCTCGCCGTGGCGATCCGACTTGGCATCCGTGACGCAGCCACTGCTGACGAGTTGGCCGCGCTACCGGACGAGGACCCGCGCAGCTTCATGGTGAGCGTGTACGACTGGCTTGGCTTCGCCGAGGAAACCCTGATCTCGGCGCTCTAACCACACTTCCGAAAGGCGGCACGACATGGCGAAGTACGCACTGAACCAGGCCGCAGTAGACAACTGCCGTCGGCTGATCGACGCCAGGCAGTACGTGCTGAACAGCGATTGGGGCGAAGTGCAGCCTCGCGCGGATGACGAGAACGCATTCCTGGAGCGGCGCTCGTGGGAGGAGTACGCCGCCTGGCATCTCGGCCTCACCGAGGGTGCCTCAGATGAGACGAAGGCCCGTTATGCGTTCGTGTACGGCGACCTTCGACGCGTGCACCGTACGGCCTTGATCGCATGCGTCTACCGGGCGTCGGAATGGCGGCACAAGGAAATCGAGCTTGCGGCTCACGACCTTTTGCAGCACCTCGACGCCACCACTGGCTGATTTCCTCTCGGAAAGTGGTCACCAACAACAGGCGACATCGGCGTGGCGCAAGTTGTTCGCGACCACTTTCGGGACAGGTCTACGGGTTCAGGCTGAGGCGGAATGCCCAGAGGTGCACGTAAGGCTTCGGGCTGTGGTCGAGCTCCGGGGCGCGAACGAAGCCAAACTCACGGTAGAGCGCATGTGCAGCGGTCATCTGGGGGAGAGAAGACAGCAGTACCTCACGCATGCCTTCCGCTCGGGCTCGATCCAGGCATGCCTCGACCAGCCCGCGGCCGACGCCGCGTCGTCGTCCAGCTGGCGCCACCGAGAGCATCCGGAACTCCGCTTGGTCGGGGCGTGTGGCCAGCTCCCGCAATGGCGATGTGGGCGGACACCAGGTAACCGTGCCAAGGACCTTGTCGCCATCGACCGCCACCATGAGTTCGGCCTCGCGTGCTCGCCGGTCGGCGTCGGTCAACTGTGCTTCATAGTCGTTGTCGATCAAGCCGTCCGGACGACGCAGCAGGTCGTCGGCGTGATAACCCTCAGCCGTCACCCGGCCAGCCTCGGCATACTCGCCCGGCAGGGCAGCTCGGACGATGAAGCTCACTCAGGCACCGTGCAGCTAAAGCTGAAACCCACACCTTCATTGGGTATCTCGAACCGCCCATCGGTGCCGATGATCATGATGTCGTCTAGGCGTGCCTGCTCGGGCGCCGTACCGTGCAGAACCAATACGAAACGCTCGCGAGCGAATTCCGGGTAGCCGTTGCCGCGTACGTCGGCTGTGAGCCTCAGCTCGGCGCCGGCCCGCGCGACGGTGAAGGTCGTTCGATACCGAGCGTCCTGCAAGGCGGCGAAGGTCAGACCGTCATCTTCTTGGAGCATCGAGTGATAGACACCATCCGACGCAGGTACGAACAGATGCAACTCGACTGCGAGAGGCTGATAACCGTTGGTGGAGTCGGGAGCCTCCGGCCACATGGGAATCACCGCTCCACCGCGCGCATAGATCGGGATCCGGTCCAAGGGTGTCATCACGGTCAGAAATCGCGTGCCTCCAACAAGTTCGCCGCTGTGCCAGTCGTACCAGTCACCTGCGGGCAGGTACACCTGCCGGGCGGTGCTACCCGGCCCGACGACCGGCGCGACCAGCAGGTCGCGTCCCAAGAGGTACTGATCATCAATGTCGCGGACCGTGGCGTCGTACTGATGGTCGAAGATCAACGGCCGCTGCACCGGCTCGCCGGTCTCCGACGCCCGAAGAAAGCAGGCATACAGATAAGGCAGCAAGCGATAGCGGAGCTTGAGCGCGATTCGGACGTGATCTTGAATGACGTCACCGAACGCCCAGGCGTACTGGTCAACGTTGCCGATCTCGGAGTGGTTGCGACAAAACGGAGTCAGGGCGCCGTACTGCATCCACCGCAAGAAAAGCTCCGCGTTCGAATTGCCCTGGAACCCACCGATGTCGGCTCCCACGAACGCCTGCCCAGAGATTCCGAAGCCTGACCCCATCGGGATACTCAGCCACAAGTGGTCCCAACGGGACTGGTTGTCTCCCATCCAGTTCGCGGCATAGCGCTGGATGCCGGCAAAGCCGGCGCGAGAGAGCACGAAGGTCCGCCGCTGGGGCATCGCGTCCAGCAGCCCGGCCGTGGTCCCCATTGCCATCAGTAGCGCGTACTGGTTGTGGTAGCGCTCATGTGCGTACTCCCCACGACCGAACCGCATGGGCATGGCCCCGATGTTCCCGGTGGCGGGCTCGTTCATGTCGTTCCAGATCCCCGCCAGCCCTGAGAGCACATGTGCCGCGTTGAGTTCGCCCCACCAGCTGCGGCCCTCTTCAGTGACGAAGTCGGGGAAGGCGGTGTTGCCCGGCCAGACTTGGCCAATATAAAGGTCGCCTCCTTCGGTGCGGCAGAGCACATCGCGCTTGACGGCCTGGTCGAAGACCCAGTAGCCGGGATCGAATTTGACGCCTGGATCGATGATCGTGATCACTCGGAATCCCTGCGCATCAAGTCGTTTCAGCATGCCGGCGGGGTCGGGGAACCGGTTTGTGTCCCAGGTGAAGACGCGGTAGCCGTCCATGTATTCGATGTCGAGCCACACGGCATCACAGGGGATGTCGTTGTCGCGGTGCCGCTGCGCGATGGCCTCGACTGCATCCTGGGTGTACTCGAACCAGCGGCACTGGTGATAGCCGAGCGACCAGATGGGTGGCGGTGCCGTACGCCCAGTCAGCCAGGTGTAGGACTCCAAGATCGCCGGCATGTCAGGGCCTGCGAAGACGTATTCGGTGTACTGGCCGCCCCAGAAGAGGATCCGGTACTCCTGATCGGAGGAGAACTCGTACGCACCGCGATAGCCGTTGTCCACAAAGGATGCTGCCATGCTGCCCTCGGGATAGGACAGGTGGTAGAAGAACGGAATGCTCACATAGAGAGGATCGAACTCGGCGCTTCGGGGATCCCCGCGCGGATCATCGGGAGCCTTGCCGGCGGTGAACTCCAACGTCTCGGAAGGGCTCAGTATGTCGGTATTCCACATGGTGAAGTCGCGGCCCCTGCGGTTGTGACGCCCGGACTTCTCACCCAATCCGAAGATTGCGTCCTCCTGCCGGCAGCGACGCCGCACCGTGAAAGAGTCGTTCAGGGTCGCGTACGCCCAGTAACGACCTTCAGCGTCTTGGGCGGTCTCGATCACCGGCGACCCATCGCTGCGGTGGACATCGATCCGGAATGGGTCAAGCCAGAGCGATGCGGTGCATGCGGCAGTGATCAACTGCACCCGCTGCTCGTTCTGTTCGACGCGGAAGTCGATGTGGGATGCGAGTGGGTCGACGCAGACGGCGAAGGTGGGAGGCTCGTCGAACACGCCGCCGCGGCTGATCTTGATCCGCAGCACGTCGGCGGCTACCACGTCGATACTCAGTTCTTCATGATGCAGCTCGGCCAGAATGCCTGTTGCCGTCTGAGTGACCGAGTCCACCCGTTCCCAGCGGATGTAGTGGTCAGTGTTGATCATTTGGTGTCTCCGCCCTGGGTACGGATAGGTCGACGATGAGGGCTCGGTGGTCAGATAGCGGTAGCGCCGGGGCGCTGCTGGCGGTGACGTGGCCCAGTCGACCGCGGATCAGGATGTGGTCGAGCTGGCGATCGGGCTTGTCGATCGGGAAGGTGTAGTGCCTGGCGAGGGGTCGATAACCGGTGATCTCCGCCGGCCGACCATCTGCCATGTTGAGGTCGCCCATCAAGATCACGGGTTCCTGCAGAGGGGCGAGGTCACGCCGGATCCGCCGTAGCTGCAACCGCCCCCAGCCCGGGACGTACGAAAGGTGGGCGTTGGTAACGACGACCAATCCCGCTGGGGTGCGCAGACGTCCGATCACCGCAGCTCGCGGCTCCTCCTTCACGATCAGCATTTTCCGGGGAGTGCGCAGATACAGCGGGACGCGCGTTGGGATTCGCGGTAACCGCAGAACCTGCCAGGACTCCGATGGATAGCGGGAGAGCAAGGCGATGCCATAGGACGCGACTCCGGGAAGGTCATTCTCCGACGCCGCTATCCAGGCAGCGCCCGGCGTGCCTGACAGTGCGGCAGCAAATCGATGGGTTACGGCCCCCATCGCCTCGGCTGCGACCGCCGTCAGGTCGGCAAGGTGGGAGCGTGGCTGGTCCCGGTCGACTTCTTGCAGGGCCAAAATGTCAGCGTCCAAGGAGCGGATAGCATCGGCCAACCGATCAAGATCGACCACCCCATCGTGGATCGAGCGGCCGTGCAGGATGTTGAATGTCGCCAACCGCATGGGAAGAAGGTACCCACCATCGCCGAGCAATCACCGCCGCAGTCGGTCACAACCGATGAGCCGCTTCTTCGTACCGCCCTCAGGCGTTCGGCGTCAGCTCTGAAGGCCGACGGTGTCGCCTTCGCGCTGGGCGGTGGCTATGCCCTCTGGGTAGCCGGGGGGCCCGAACCTAGCCACGATGTCGATCTTGTCGTGGCTGAAACTGATGTTGAGACGGCCGTCAACAGCCTGGAGGCTGCCGGGTTGCGGGTCGAGCGCCCGCCCGAGGATTGGCTCTTCAAGGCCTACTGCGACGCCGAGGAGTCCGCGGAACCGGCCGAGGAACCCGCGCTGGTCGATGTGTTGCATCGTCTGGGAGGTGTTCCAGTCACGCACTCGCTGTTGGACACTGCGCGCGAGTATGAGGTCTTGGGCGTCCGGATTCCGGTGCTGCCGCCTACGCCCATCATGATCGCCAAACTCCAGTCGCTCTCCGAGCACTACTGCGATTTTGCAGCTCTGCTCTTGGTTGTGCGTGCCGTACGGGAGCAGCTCGACTGGGCGGAAATCCGTAAGGCGACGCAGGACAATCCCTTTGCGGAGGCCTTCCTCTTCCTGATTGAGCGTCTAGGCATCCTGACGGCCCTGTGAATTGGAGCTGCTCGCGCAATGTTTGATTGCTCGCTCCGCTCGCGAGGATCGCGCTTTGAGGCCGCTGCCTTCCTCTCTCACTCGCAGACGAAGAGCGTGTCTGTTCGTTCGTTCGTCCAGGACAGCGGCGCGCGGTCCTGGACGCGGTGAACCCTGGTCACCTTTGTCAAATTCCCGACCAATGCGGACTTTTTGGGTATCAGATGACCACGAGGAACTCCAAAAGCCGGCGTTGGTCGGAAATTTGCGATGACAGGTGGATGCCGAAGATTGAGCGCAGCACCACGGACGAGCGTGGTCTCACAGTCCGGATGCGCGGGCTGGCAGCAGTCATCGCCCCTAGTCTGACCGCCGTGCTGAAGATCGCCCGCGAGCACGTTGAGGCCATGATCGCTCACGCTCGGGAAGATCATCCGGACGAGGCGTGCGGGGTGCTTGTTGGGCCGGAGGGCTCCGACGTGCCGACGCGGTTGGTCCGGATGATCAACGCCGACCGCTCGCCGACCTTCTTCCGCTTCGACCCCCAGGAGCAGTTCGCCTTATACAAAGCGATGGGTGCGGCGGGGGAGGAGATCG
>DATLPF010000187.1:0-6922 GCA_035535875.1 Propionibacteriaceae bacterium | reverse complement strand
TTTCGACTCATACCTGATCTGCGCGACGCCCCGCTCGGGAAGTACCTTGCTGTGCGGTCTGCTGGAGTCGTCTGGGGTTGCTGGCCACCCAGCCTCCTACTTTAATCGTGAGGGTCTGAATGGGTACGCCGACGACTGGCGGATAGCCCGACCACGTGATGGACAAATCGACGAAGCTTTCGTTCGAGCGGCGCTAACCGCCGGCAAGACTTCGAACGGTGTCTTTGGCGGAAGGATCATGGCGGAGACGCTGCCGGAACTGATCAGTGGCCTTGCCGCCGCCGCATCTAGACCAGCGGTGACGGATGTGGACCTGTTGAGCGCCCAGTTGGGTCGACTCAGATTCGTTCACCTGCGGCGACGCGATGTCGTGGCCCAGGCGGTGTCGTGGGCAAAGTCACTGCAAACCCATTTCTGGCATCCGGGTGAGGCCGTCGCGCCCGGAGGTCAGGATCCTCATTACGACGAAGAGCTGATTGGTCGGCTTGTCGCCACGATCGAGAGATCCGAGGCGGACTGGACAGTGTGGTTCGCCGCCCACCGCATCGTGCCTTGCGAGGTGACGTATGAGGAGTTGGCGGCAGATCCGCCCCGCACTGCACAAGAGGTGCTCGACTATCTCGGTCTTGATGTTCCGCCGGATCGGCAACTGGTGATCGGGCACCGTCGACAGGCCGATCAACTCAACGCAGACTGGATTACCAGATTTAAGTCTCACTGAACCGTCTGTTCTACCCGAGCGTCTCCCCGCTAGCCGTCCCTGTTGCGACGGCCAGTTGGGACCCTCCGTGTCGACATTCGCTCGGCCGGCCGCGCAGTTGCTGCACCGTAAGCGGACCCGTCTGTGGACACCGAATACGTCAGCGAGTAGTCGGCGTGTCTAGGGAATCAGCTTGTTGGACGCTCGCTACAAGCGCCCCGTCCGAGATGGTCATCCAAGTTCGATTTCTCATCCGCCGCGCCACCAGTTCGATGCCTAGCCAGATGCGGTTTCGAAGATCTCGTCTCGGTCGGCCATTTGACTACTGCTCATAATTGGCGCCGGCAGATGCGCGTCTCAGCGCATCTAGGTCGGGGGGTCGTTCTTGAGGAAGTCGAGCAGCAGGCGATTCACCAAATCGGGCTTCTCCATCGTGAGGAAGTGTGAGGTCCCTGGCACGACGGCTAGCTCGGAGTTCGGGATCGCTCGGAACAGAGTCGAGGTGTGGTCGAGCGCGACGATGTCATGGTCGCCCACAACCACGAGTGTGGCTGCGGTGATTCGAGCCAGCTGTTCGAGGGTGATGGCGGGCTGCGTGGACACCATTTCCTTGAACTTGTCCACCATCAGCGGCCAGTGGCCAGGACCGTCCGGGGATGCCGTCTGATACGCCTCTCGTAACATCGCTAGATCGTCGCTGTCCGCCGATAATGTCGTGAACCCCTCCATCGCCTCGGGCGTCAGGCCCGCGGTATCGAAGTTCGTACCGATCACGATGAGCTTGCGCACCAAGTCGCGGCGGGCCATGGCGACGAGCAATCCGACGATGCCGCCGTCGCTCCATCCCACCAGATGCGCCGGGCCACCGACGACCGCATCCACAAACCCGATCGTGTCCGCCGACATGACGTCATAAGACAGGGGTCCATCGAGATCGGGTGTGTGCCCATGACCGCGGCGCTCCGGCGCGATGATCCGGAAGTGCGCACTGAGCTCCGGGATCTGCGCAGCCCACGTGGCGTTGGTGCTCATCCCTCCGTGGAGCAGCACGAGCGGCTCGCCCTCACCCTGCTCGTCGTACCATGTCTTCAACGCACCGATTTCGACATAGCGACCCATGAGTCCTCCGCTCGACCAGCCGACACTAGCGCCGCAACCCATCTTCGAAATGGCGGCACTTCATTCTCGTTCGCCAATCGCAGCGCCGCCTACATACAAACCGGCCTTCGCAGTGCCGGCGTAATAGCAAGCTAGGGCGACAGGCCTAGATCTGCTGTTCGCTCCGGCCCGGCATCCGCCCGGTCAATACGCGTTTCGCGTGCCGACCCTCTAACGCTCCTCCCTCCGTTCCCGCTCGCCGAGCGTTTGGCGAGCGATCAAGAGGTTTGCCAGCGCGGCGGCGCAGCGCGAGCGCAGTAGCTACAACGTATTTGCTAGCAGCCGGAGCCTCGATCGGTCGAGATCAGCCGACTGCATCGGCGTCTGGGAGCCGCATGATCGATCAGCCGCGACGCAGTTGTTCCAGTAGCGGGAGCTGGCTGAGCGGGTCGTCCGCAGAGTTCCAGTAGACGTGCTCGACGCCGATCTTCGTGGCGTGGTCGAGATCGGCAGCGACCTGGTCGGTCGAGCCGAGCAGCGGTCCGCGCTCGTCCAGGGGCTGGGCACTGATGTTGCCGTTCACCTGAAGCATGATCGGCAATGTGCTGGGGTCGTGCCCGGCGGCGCTGGCTGCGGTGCGGAAGGTCTCGATGGTCTCCCAGATCGTGTCCCAGTCGAAGATCACCAACGTCAGTCCGACACCGAGCCGCCCAGCGCGTTCAGCCGCGACAGTTGAGCCGGCGCCTGCCATCAGTCGGGGGCCGCCCGGCCGTACCGGTTTTGGGCCGATGTCAGCCTGGGGAATGCGGTAGAATCGGCCCTCGAAGCTGACAGGGTCCGCACCCCAGACGGCTCGCATGGCCACGATATGTTCCTCGAACCCTGCACCGCGCCGCTTCATTGAGACGCCCGCGGCCTCGAATTCCTGCTCCATCCAGCCCTGGCCGATCCCAACGACGAGCCGACCGTCGCTGAACCGGTCGAGCGTCGCGAGTCTGCGCGCGAGGATGATTGGGCTTTGGAAGAGTGCGTCGAGCACGCTGGTGCCTAGGGTGATCCGGCTGGTGCGGGCGGCAACGTAGGCGAGTGTCTCGATTGGGTCGTACACAATGCCAAACGCCTCGGGTGCATCCATGACCGGTCCGCCGACTCCGCCGAGCGCGATCGGCACCGTCGGCCGCATCAGCCGCTCCCACGACCATACCGAGTCCAATCCGATGCGTTCGGCCTCAACCGCTACCTGCAGGATGATGTTCGGAGAGGCGCCTTTGCCCGCCACCGGAAGGTGTACGCCCAACCTCATCGCAGTCATCTCCCTCCACGTCGTCGTTCGCCTATTACGCAGACCTCATCAACCGGCAATTCTCATCGGCCACGGCGCAGGCCCGGACCTCTGCGGCGGAGCTGACACGGAGGCATACGCTGCTGGAATGTCGGACCGGACTCGTGCCGCGCGCGTCGAGGACGTACACAGGCTCGCCTTGGCGATGCCGCACGTGACGGTCACGGGCAGTACGAAGGACAACTCGGTTTACCAGGTGGGCGGCAGGTCCTTCGTCTTCTTCAGAAATCCTCGACCCGACGCCGTTGACCCGGACAGCGGCGAGCGCTACCGCGACGTCATCGTGTTCTGGGTAGCGGACGAGGCCGAGAAGCAGGCGCTGGTCCAAGACGAGTCGACACCGTTCTTCTCCACGAGCCACTTCGACGGGCATTCGTCGGTGCTCATGCGGGCCAGCCGCTTGGGTGAGCTGTCCTTGGCGGAGCTGCAGGAAATCGTCCAGGACGCGTGGCTCGCGAGGGCGTCGCGGCACCGTGCCGAGCAGTGGCTGAGCAGCCATCTGGCCGGTGGTAGGCCGTCCGCTGGCTGAGGATCCAGCGCCTAGTCCTGCTGAATGAGTGCGTCGTCGATGGCGGCGCACGTCGGCGCGCCTGTCGCTTTCGCGCTAGGCCACGGTCTGGTCCGTCGCCCGTGGAGGAAATCGGCAAGCTCCTCAATACCGTCAACCAACCGGGTGCCCGGGCGCGCCCACGACGCGTTCGCATCCACCGCAACGACCCGAACCGCCGGGGGTAGAACACCGCGACTGGCCAGGTCGTGGGCCAAAGCGGTCGTGCCCTGCCTGTCGTAGCCGCACGCGGCGATCACCACCACATCTGGCTGCGCGGCTTTAACGTCGTCCCACGAGATCTGCCGAGACGCCGCGCCAGCGGCGCCGATCACCGGATCGCCGCCGGCCAACGAGACCATCTCCGGGATCCAATGCCCGGGGCGAACGGTGGGTCGGTCCACTCCAGCACCGCCACCCGCGGCCGTGGTCGAGCCTTGACCCGGTCCGCCACTTGAGTCATCCGCTGCTGGATCGACGACACTAAAGCGCGACTGGACGCCCGTCGTCCCGTGACCTCACCCAGCCGCAGGATCGACTCGTCGACCTCTGCCAAGGTGTGTGGGTCGATCGTGACTACCTTGGCTCGGCAACCTAAAAACGCCAGCGCATCGTCGACGACACTGACGTCAACAGCGCACACCGCACACAACTCCTGTGTGACCACAACGTCCGGGTCCAGATCAGCGAGCGCGTCACGGTCCAGGTGGTACAGATCCTCACCCCGCGCCAATGCCGCCGACACCGCCGTGTCGATCTCCGCCGCGCTGAGATTGGAAGGCAAAGCTGACGTCGACACGATGCGGCGCGAGCACGCCTCCGGCGGATAATCGCACTCGAACGTTACGCCGACGACGTCCACGCCCGCACCAATCACGAACAGGATCTCTGTCGTCGACGGCAGCAAGGAAACAATCCGCACACTGAAACCGTAACCGCCGGGATTGCTTGGGAGCACCGTTCCAGGTCACACGTTCACACGTCCTGATCAGTCGCACCAGCAGGGGCCGTTGTCATTCGAACGGATCGTTCGATGGGGCTCGGTGGGCGCAACGCGGCTGGGCTCCGCCGTCGCCCAGGACCCAGCGGGCGAAGTCCTCGGTGGTGGTATTGCTGCCGCAGAGGATCGTGCCCACCCCGCCGCCCGGCGAAGCGCTCGCGGTTCAACAATCGGTCAGGACATGCACCCGCCCCAGGGACTCCCGCAATCGAGCAGCGCGGCCCGTTAGCGGACCGTTCAGCGGGACCGCCTGTCCGAAACGGAGCGTCTTCCGGAAGCTTGGCGTCGGCTCCCGGACCGCAGCCTCGGCCTGGGCCGACGAGCACGGGCTCCTACGATAGCGGCGTACGCGATTCGGACCATGGGCCGCAGCGGGTGTCGCTTCCGGTCGATGCGCCCCGTGGGCCCGCGTTCCTCGCGCGGGTTGTGTCCGGGACGACGGCGCCCGACCGCAGTCGAGGAGGACGAGATGACCACACTGGGTGAGGGAGCAACCGCATTCGACGAGGCCGCACTGGATGCGTTCGCGGACCGCATGATCGGCGTGCTCAACGACGCGTGCACCGCGCTAATGACCAGCATCGGCCATCAGTCCGGGCTGTTCGGCACGCTGGCGCCGACGTCGGCACGTCCGGTGCTTCCGCGAGGGCGGCGGCCTCTCCTACGCCGACTACCCAAGGTTTCACGCGGTGATGGCCGAAGATAGCGCAGCGATGGTCGACGCTACGCTGCTGGATCGGACCGTGCCCCTCGTCGACGGTCTGGATGCGCGGCTGAGGGCGGGTGTCGACGTCGCCGACATCGGCTGCGGCAGCGGGCACGCGATCAATGTGCTGGCGCGGGCGTACCCGGCGAGCAGGTTCACAGGGTTCGACTTCTCGGAGGAGGCGATAGCCGCTGGCCGCGCCGAGGCGGAGGCGCGGGGACTAACCAACGCCACATTCGAGCTCTGCGATGTCGCTATGCTCGACCGGCCGGACGCCTTGGACGTGATCACCGCGTTCGACACGATCCATGATCAAGCACACCCGGCGCGGGTGCTTGCTGCGATCGCTCGGGCACTGCGGCCAGGCGGCTCCTTACTGATGGTCGACATTCGCGCTGCCAGCGCAGTCGAGGACAACCTCGACCTGCCGTGGGCAACGTTCCTCTACACGGTCTCGACAATGCACTGCATGACCGTGTCGCTCGGCCTCGACGGCGATGGCCTCGGCACGGTTTGGGGTGAGCAGGTGGCGACGCGGATGCTGCGCGAGGCCGGGTTCACCGATGTCGCGATCCATACGGTCGAGGGCGATGCGTTCAACAACTACTACGTTGCGCGCAGCATGGCTCTCGGCTGACGAATCAAACGTCCTCACCCACGGTTGCCTCACCGCGGGGGCGGCCGCCTTGGGCTGCCGGCGGGTGAAGACACCCCTTCTTGTTTCCACCGATTCTTGTTTCCACCGACCCGCATGGATTCCGGAGGTGGTGGTGAAGTCGGCGAAGTTCCACACGTGCTCGCAGACGACGGCCTCGATGCGGTCGAAACCCGATGTTCATGCCCATGTATTCGACCCGGTATTCCTCGCTCCCGGCTTCGGCTACGACCGAGTGCAGGCCGGCATACGTGTCGGCGCCGACGGGGTGGCCGATGACGTCGACTCGGCCCGCTCCAGCGGAATGGCGGGCGCCCCGACGTCCTTCGTCAACGGTCGCCGCCAGTACGGCGCCTACGACATCGACACTCACCGCGGCGGTCAAGACGGCAAAGGCTCAGCCGAATCTCGACGTGCCGTATCGTCCCGCTCAGGTCGACGACAATCAGGCTGACGCCGCGGTTCTGCCTGCTTGGAGCCCTGAGCGGGCGTTCCGCAGGCCGACCCGCTCATCGGGACAGTGCGAACAGGTCCCCGGGTCGCCGTTGGGGGCTGGTTCAGCACGGCCGCGGCCAGGGGCCAGGATGTACACGTGGTCACGGTCGACGACGTCCGAGCGGTGCTCGCGCGTTTGCCGCGCAGCAGCGAGGTGCTGGTGCGCGATCGTGTGAAGTTCCGTGTCGGTCAGATCGTGTACGTCGCGTTCAGCCAGGACGAGACCGAGATCGGGTTTGCCTTCCCGAAGGAGGAACGCGCCGCACTGGTGGCGGCGCGGCCCGACGTGTTCTTCCTCCCGCGCGAGTCGGAGCTGCGCTTCCACTGGGTTGAGGCGTGGCTCGATGCGCTCGACGCGGACGAGATGCGCGAGTTGGTG
>DATLPF010000186.1:0-108794 GCA_035535875.1 Propionibacteriaceae bacterium | reverse complement strand
ACCGCTTGCCGCCGTCTGCAAGTCGGCGAATGCCGTCTTCACCTGCTGCACGCTGGGCTGGAGGACCGGCGAGGCCGAGGCCTCCGCGGCGTCCAGGCTGGTCTTGACGTTGGCGATCGCGGTTTTCAGCGCCGCAACACCGTCCTGCGCAGGCTTCACCTTCGTAAGCGCCTCAAGCGACGACTTGAGTGCCGCAACGTCCTCACAGGCCGCCGCCGTCGACGCACCAGTTGTCGGCGCCGCCGCCGTAGTCGCTGGTGCGGCGGTCGTAGGCGGACTGGTCTGGCTCGGTGTGGAGCTCGTGCCGCAACTCCCCAGGACGCAGAGCAGGGCAACGGCGGCTACCGCGCCGAATGCGGATCGACGGGCACGGACAAGTTGCATCGGGGTGTTCTCCTAAGAGGCGGCGGACTCGGCCACGCTACACCCGACATCACCAAGGGAGAGACATCACCAAACGTGGCAGGTCGGATGGGGATTTGGGCCCACGCCCTCGGACTGGCTCGGCGCGTAGGCTCGGCGTGAGCCGGACGAAACCCGTCTCATTGCCGGCACTGCTGATTGCGGAAGATGACCCCATCAATGCGGCCTCGACCCGCCCCCATCCGAGCAGGAGTCCCGAAATGACCTCTGCCCGTACCAGCCCCGGCCGTGGCCCACTGGGGCCGCTCGCGCGTTACCTCTCCACGCACGCACTCCTTGCCGTCACCGCCATCGTGGGCGGGCTAGTCATCCTCGGCCTCACCGCGGCCAGCGCGGGGGTATACGACGCGGTCGCTGAGAAGGACGGAGTCTCCGGCCTCGACCGGCCCACCCTCGACCATGTCATCGCCATGCGCACGCCGCTTGCCAATCAGCTTCTCACCGTGTTCACCGATCTTGGCGGCGCCCTCCGCATGACCCTGATCGCCAGCGCAGTCACACTCTTGATGGTGTGGCGGTGGCGCTCCCCCACCCCGCTGATCTTGATGATCATCGCGGTGGCCGGCTCCCTCAGCTTCACCTACGTCGGCAAGGCGATCGTCGGCCGGGCAAGGCCGCCGCTCAGCGACGCTGTACCGCCGTACGAGCACGCCTTTTCCTTTCCTTCTGGGCACACGCTGAACAGCACCGTTATCGCCGGCATGGTGGCGTATCTCGTTGCGAGCCGGCTCACCAGCCGCCTCGGCATCGCCGTGTGTGTCGTCCTGGCCGTCGCCTGGGCAGCGGCGATGGGGTTCAGCCGGATCTTCCTAGGCCACCACTGGCTCACCGACGTGATCTTTGCCTGGTTCCTCGGCTTGGCTTGGCTCGCCCTCTTGATCACCGCGCACCGCATGGTCCTCGCTGCCCGCCCCGCCGACAGCTCACGCGTGAGCCGTCCCGTTCAATCAGGCGCACCTTTGCAATGAGAAGATCACTCGCGGCTCGCATCATCGGTTCCCCATCTCAAGGTGTTCACGCGCACCAGCGAAAGCTGATCTTGGTACAACCTAGACGTACTTCCCGAACCAGCCGACCCTGCCCAAGACCCAACCGAACACGAGGACGCAGACGCAGTCGTCCTCGAGGAGGCAGAGCAGAACGCCGAGCCACCCGACGAGCCCGACCTGACCGCCAACCCCGACCAGACCACCAACGAGACTGCCCATCGATCGCTGCAGATCACCCCGCCGCCAGTCGACCCGGATCGGGCCCGGCCCCGTGCCGTGGTCTATGTCCATCTCAGCGCTGAGGCCTCACCGCCAATACAGGGGTCGCCCGAGTCGAAGACGTCGGCCCGGTGCTCCTCAGCCGACTCCGCACCCTGCTCGGACCGCACTGCATGATCAGCGTGAAGCCGGTGATCGACCTGCCCGCCGGACACACCCCGGTCGACTGCTACGAAATCCCCGCCCGGCTCCGCGAGCAGCTGCAACTCCGCAACCCCGCCGACGTGTTCTGCCAGCCACTGCAATCAGCTGGCATTCGGGCTTATCAGAGTGGCCTGCCATTTTCGTCGCAGGGCGGAGTCAGGTCCAGCCCGACCACCTTGATCTCAGCATCGATGAGCCGGAGGGATCGCTGCATGGCGGTAGGCTGCAGCGTGCCCAATCCGCCGCCGTGCGGATTGTCGAAGAACATCAGCAGGAGTATCAGCACCGTGACGACCAGGGTTGCGCCCCCCATCAACATGCTCTGGGTGATGGCGCCCTCACCCGGGTCGGCGAAGAACAACATGTAGACCACGATCACCACGGAGATCGAGTACAGCGCGAACCACACCGGTAGCGGGATGATTCCCTCGGCTCCGTGGACACGGTCGATGCGGGCTTGCTGCCGCTGGGCAGTCTGGTCCATCCACCGGTCGTAGGCCGACTGCTCCGTCGCCGTCTGTGGGTTGACCGACCGGAGCGTCCGGAACATCTCCGCCCCCCATGGGTTGACAACGTCCCCGAGCGTGCCGGCGTCGACAGCCTCCCACTCGACCCCGGCGACCGAACGCCCGTAGCACACCAGCTCACCAGTGAGCTCTACCGCCGCGCCCTTCGGCAGGAACTGAGCTGTCTCGACTTGTTGCACCACGAGGGTCGCTTCCGTCTCGGCTCCCGAGCGGGACTCGTCATAAGACTGGAAAGCGAGGAAGATCATGAAACCTAGGAGTATTGCGAAACCGCTGGCCAGCACGCCGAAGACGCCTGAGGCGCGGTCACCGTCGCTGAAGTAGCTCCCCTCCGGGGCCCGTCGGCGCACCAGGAGCATGGCGGTTATCGTGACTGCGCAGGCGACTACCACGATCAGCGCCCCGATGACGATGTTCATGCCGGCTCCTCACCTGTGGTTCGGTCCAGCCACCACGGCCACTCGCCTCGATCGCTCGCCAACCCCGCGCGGTACATTGCGCCGGCTTGGCTCAGCGGCGACGGTCCCTGCGGTCGTCTCGGCGGTCTCCCCGGTCGTCTCGCCTGTCTTCTCTCCGGTCTGAGCGGCGGTGGACGCCGTGCGCAACCACCGCGACAGTACCGACGGTGGCAGCGGTCCGAGCCACCGGTCTGGGCCCAATCACTCCGGCGCGGCCCATACGCCGTGCTGCTAGGGGCATGTCAGATTTCTCCTTCCGTGGCTGCTAGCTGCTCGCTGCCCTCTTCGGCTGCTTCTTCTTTCTCGTCAGCTTCGATGGCGGCGAGCAGCGCCTGAGTGGGGATCCGGCCACTAGCCACCAGCTGACCGCCCGAACGACGCACAGCAGAGCCAAACGGTGCGGCCCAGGTGTTCTCCCACACCAACACCGCGGCCGAACTGCCAGGCTCAATCGCAGCAGCCAGCGAGGTCACATCCTCCTCACTCAGCAACATCGCCAACTCCGACTCATACGTCCGCAACTCTCCAATCTCTCCCTCATCAAGGTCGGAAAGCTCAAACGCCTCAAGCGACCCGTCAGCATCCTTCTTCAACACCAACAGATCAAGCACGCGGATCAGATCACGGTCGACCAGATCGAGCAGCGCAGGTGCAATCTGCCCGTTGAACCTGCTGCCCGGAAACTCCACCACAATCCAATCGACCGGCCCCAGCTCATCAACTGCATCGACTTCGTCCATAGACATTCTCCTGTTGGGTGAGACGCGGACGATCGGACCGCTCGCTGCGTGCCCACGTCATTGCCGGTACCTGCTGCCATCGTGCATCCCCTGCTTCGCCGCTCGCATCACCCCTGCCGGGTGAGGACCCAACGGTCCCTACTCAGTCTCGCTGTCACGGCTGGGAGGCCGGGTGAAAAGAATGACGACGCTGACCAGGAGAACCCAGGCGGGGAACATGAGCTGGGTCCATTTGTGCTCCCCGGCTGCCACGAGCAAGATCAGCGCGACGACGTAGCCGATATAGGAGACCCAGCGCGGCATGGCCGAGGCGCGGAGCCCGACAGTGCTGACCGAGATCGTGAACACCGCCGCCATCCGCATGGCATACACAGAGATCAGGGTCTGGGTGATGTTGCGGCCGTACGCGAAAAGGTCCGCGTTGACGCTCGATCCAGCGAACATCGCCAGCAGTCCGCTCGAGAGGACTGCTCCGACGAACAGCATTGCCAAGAAGAGCAGCCCACTGCCCAAGAAGACGGTGGAGAACAGGCGATCCTCGACGTTACCGAGCTGATCGCGGACGACGCCGATGAACCACAGGAACGCAATGCCAGCGAACGGCACCAAGTGAAGGCTCAGCCGGATGAGGCCACGTCGCTGCGCATCTGTCTGGAGTGATTGCAGCGTGTCCTCCGACAAGGCAATGCGTAGCATCGTCAGGGCTATCAGAAGCAGCACACCGAACACGATCCCCGCGATGGCTGCTGACCGCCGGCTTCGCCAGAAACGGGCAGTCAACATGGGCGCGCTGGTGGTCACATTTCCTCAACCTACTGGGAATCGCCACCGGGATGCCCCGACGTGCTTCAGGACTGCTGAAGCGCGCCCCCGCCCTAGGCTGAGAGCGTGAGTGCCCGCACCGACCGCGACGGCGCATCTGAGCGCGTGGAATCGGCGCCCCAGGCACTCAGCTGGGCCGGCCGGGCCCGGCGGGTGCTGGCAGACACGGCAGCTACCTGTATGCGCTATCGGGTTACCGGACTCGCAGCCGAGGCAGCCTTCTTCGGAGTCCTTTCCCTGCCACCGCTGATCTTCGGCCTTGCCGGTGCCATCGGTTTCTTCACCAGCACCTTGGACATCCGAACACTCTCCGGATTTCGTGAGCAGTTACTGGACCTGTCCTCACGTGTACTGACTCCGGACGTGGTACGGACTGTTATCGAGCCAACACTCGACGACGTACTCTCACGTGGCAACGCAGGGGTGATCTCAATCGGGTTTTTGATCGCCTTGTGGTCTGGTTCGCGCGCGCTCAATGTCTTCGTCGACACGATCACGATCATGTACGGCATGGCTGGCACGCGTGGCATTGTGCGGACCCGGGCCCTCTCCTTCGTGCTCTATCTTGTCTTCCTCGTCGCTGGGATTGTGTTGCTTCCCCTCATCCTGGCCGGGCCCAGCCTGGTAGGTCGGGTACTTCCATCAGGCTTGGAGTTCATCGGCGGCCTGTACTGGCCCGTCGTATTGCTGGGCTCCGTCTGCATGGTGGCCACGCTCGATCACCTCTCGGTTCCAGCTCGTACGCGCTGGAGAGCCGATTTGCCAGGCGCGGCCATCACGGTGGCCATGTGGGTCGGCGGCAGCGTGCTGTTGCGCTTCGTTCTGAGCAAATCCATCGGGAGTACGACGATCTACGGCCCGCTGGCCGCCCCCATTGCATTTCTGCTCTGGCTCTACGTGATTTCCATCGCTGTCTTGATTGGTGCGGCCTTCAACTCCGGTCTCGACGACGTTTTCCCGCGGCTCTCGGGCATCGATCATGATGATCCAGACACTGACAAGCCCTCCGAGGGAAACACGGAGGGAAACACGCCACGTCGTACGCTCGCCGGCATACGGGCTCGGCGACGCGTCAAATCTCAGTAATTGGACGCCTTTCCCACATAATGAGAAACGATTTGATTCACTGAAGGTCATTAGCGGAGTGTTGGGTCCGTGCGTATCGCTCCGGAAACTGTCCGCGCCTGGCCTCTGCCGGCGCGACCGGCGCTCTCGCGTGCTCGTCGGACCTTGGGTTTGACTGCGCGGCGCTTCGTCGACCTCGGCCGAACCGAGTCGATGATGTGTCTTTGCCACGCTGCCTAATCCACGCAGCCTCCAGCCCTGGCAATCATCGCCTAAGCCCGCCAGACCGGCTCGTGCTGCTTCCGAGAACGAGGACACCCACATGACCATCGAGACTGCTGCCGAGACGACCAGCCGGGGCCGCACGGCCACTGCGCAACGACCGGGCGCCCGTCCGCGACGTAAGAAGGGCGAGGGACAGTGGGCGCTCGGCTACCGCGAGCCCCTCAACCCCAACGAGCAGTCCAAGAAAGACGACAATCCACTCAACGTCCGGGCACGTATCGAAAACATCTACGCGAAGGGCGGCTTCGCCTCCATTGATCCGGGTGACCTCCGTGGTCGCTTTCGGTGGTACGGGCTCTACACCCAACGGCGACCTGGCATCGATGGCGGCAAGACCGCCACTCTTGAGCCGTGGGAGCTGGACGATGAGTACTTCATGCTGCGCATCCGCATCGACGGCGGCGCCCTCACTACCGAACAACTCAGGGTCATAGGGCAGATCTCAGTCGATTTCGCACGGGACACCGCCGATGTGACCGACCGGCAGAACGTCCAGTTGCACTGGATTCGCATCGAAGACGTGCCCGAGATCTGGCGCCGTCTGGAGGCGGTCGGACTGCACACCACCGAGGCCTGCGGCGATTGCCCCCGCGTGATCTTGGGCTCTCCGGTCGCCGGGATTGCCGCCGACGAGATCATCGATCCCACGCCCGCCATCCGAGACATCGTTGACCGTTACATCGGCGACCCTGAGTACTCCAACCTGCCGCGGAAGTTCAAGACTGCCCTCACCGGTCATCCGGTTCACGATGTCGCACCGGAGGTCAATGACGTCGCCTTCGTCGGTGTGGTGCATCCCAAATTTGGACCGGGATTCGACCTGTGGGTCGGCGGCGGCCTTTCCACCAACCCGATGCTCGCCGTACGCCTCGGCACCTGGGTGCCTCGTGAGGAAGTAGCGGAAGTCTGGGCCGGCGTTGTCGCTGTCTTCCGGGACTACGGTTATCGGCGGCTGCGGACCAGAGCGCGGATCAAGTTCCTGGTTGCCGACTGGGGTGCCGAGAAGTTCCGCGACGTACTGGAGACTGAATACCTGAAGCGGCCCCTCATCGATGGGCCAGCGCCGGCGGTGCCAACCGAGCCTGGCGACCACGTCGGGGTCAACCGCCAAAAGGATGGTAAGTACTTCGTTGGGCTTTCCCCGGTGGCCGGTCGGGTCAGCGGCAGCAACCTGATACGGCTGGCCGAGCTGGCGGAGGCCAATGGTTCCCAACGCATTCGTACTACTCCACTGCAGAAGCTGCTGGTGCTGGACCTTGACGAATCGAAGGTCGACTCGCTGATCGCCGGCGCCGAGGAATGCGGTCTTTCCGCACGTCGTGACGCCTGGCGTCGGTCCGTGATGGCCTGCACGGGTATCGAGTTCTGCAAGCTCGCGATTGTTGAGACCAAGGCCCAAGCTGCTCGCGTCGTTGACGAGCTCGAGCGTCGACTGGGTGCACTGGACTCCCCCATCACCGTCCACCTCAACGGCTGCCCGAACTCCTGCGCCCGAATCCAGGTTGCAGACATCGGTCTGAAGGGCCAGCTCGTGGTCGGGCCGAATGGCGATCAGGTCGAGGGATATCAGGTCCACCTCGGCGGCGGCCTCGGGCTGGACGCCGGGTTCGGCCGCAAACTCAGAGGACACAAGGTGACGGCTGCCGAGTTGCCCGACTACGTCGAGCGGCTGGCTCGTCACTTTGTGGCGGAACGGCGAGACGGTGAGCGCTTCGCCCAATGGGTGGCGCGGGCTGACGAGCTGGTGCTCACATGAGGACGCGCTGCCGTGGCTGAGACCTCCCACGCAACCCGGCAGGCGGTGCTGTACTGCCCGTACTGCGCCGAAGAGACCCTCTTTCCCCTGGAGGGAGGCGGTTGGGAGTGCCGCAGCTGCCTGCGGGCGTTCTCGGTGACCTTCCTCGGACTGTCCTCACGAGGTCACAGCGGAGGAGCGTCTGAGGCTTCCCGACAGGAGTCGGCGTGAGTACCGTCGTGGACTTGGCCGACCTGGCGGCTCAGGCCAATCGTGATCTTGAAGGCGCTTCGGCGTTGGAGATCTTGACATGGGCCCACGGCGAGTTCGGCTCGAAGCTGGTGGTGACCTCCTCGATGGCGGACACGGTGCTGATCCATCTCGCCGAGCAGGTGGCGCCGGGCATCGATGTGATCTTCCTCGATACCGGCTACCACTTCGTTGAGACCATCGGCACCCGGGACGCAGTCAAGCTGGTGCACAACATCAATGTGCTCAACGTGACGCCGGAGCAGACGGTGGCTGAGCAAGATGCAGCCTGGGGCACGGACCTGTTCGCCCGTGATCCTGATCAGTGCTGCGCGCTACGGAAGGTGGCACCGCTCGGCAAGGCCCTCGAGCCGTACGCCGCATGGGCCACCGGAATCCGGCGCGCCGACTCAGCTGCGCGAGCTGCGACCCCACTGGTGTCCTGGGACGCGAGACGAAAGTTGATCAGGATCGCCCCGATCGCGGCCTGGACCGACGATGACGTGGCGCGCTACATCGAACTCAATTCCCTCATGATCAATCCGCTGCTCGAGGACGGTTACGCCTCCATCGGATGCGAACCGTGCACCAGCAAAGCTGCCAAAGGGGATCCACGGGCTGGACGGTGGGCCGGCTTCGCCAAAACTGAGTGCGGGATCCACCTGTGAACGCCCAGGCTGTGGCTGCGGGGGCGGCGAGCCGGGAGCATCTGATCGAAGGTGCTCCGCTGCATCCCGCCAGAAGAGGCGCAACACTGTGGTTCACGGGCCTTCCGTCGGCCGGGAAGTCCACCATTGCCCATGCTCTAGCTCGCGAACTGCACGCCACAGGCGAGCGAGTCCAGGTGTTGGATGGCGACGACGTGCGACCCTATCTGTCGGCTGGGCTCGGCTTCAGTCGCGAGGATCGTGACGTCAATGTCACCCGGATCGGCTGGGTGGCCCGGATGCTCGCATCGCATGGCGTCATCGTGCTGGTGCCGGTAATCGCCCCGTACGCCGCCGCCCGTGACACTGTACGAGATGATCATGGTCGCCTTGCCGTGCCCTTCGCCGAAGTACATGTCGCCACATCACTCGAAGTCGCCGAGGCTCGTGACATCAAGGGTCTCTACGCTCGGGCCCGCCGCGGCGAGCTGAGTGGTCTCACAGGTGTCGACGACCCGTATGAGGTGCCGACGCAGGCCGAGCTGGTGGTGGACACCGCCAGTGTTGATCTTGACACCGCGGTTGAGATGTCCAAGGCGTTGCTGTCGGCGATCGTGGAGAGGGATTTCGGATGACATCCGCTCAACTACGACCGCTGAGCGAGCTGCAAGCGCTCGAGTCCGAATCGATTCACATTATTCGTGAGGTCGCGGCTACATTCGCCTCGCCGATCATGCTTTTCTCAGGTGGCAAAGACTCCGTCGTCATGCTGCATCTGGCGGCTAAGGCTTTCTGGCCGGCTCCGATCCCCTTTGGACTGATGCACGTGGACACGGGCCACAACTTCCCTGAGGTGCTGCAGTTCCGCGACGAGGCCGTCGAGTTCTACGGCGCCTCCATCAAGATCGCGTCCGTCCAGGACTATATCGACGACGGTCGGCTCCGCGAGCGACCCGACGGTACCCGGAATCCGCTCCAGACCCTGCCATTGCTGGATGCGATCACCGAAGGCCGGCATAACGCCGTGTTCGGCGGCGGCCGGCGCGACGAAGAGCGAGCGCGGGCCAAAGAGCGCGTCTTCAGCATGCGCGACGAGTTCGGTCAGTGGGAGCCACGCAACCAGCGCCCCGAGCTGTGGTCGCTGTACAACGGGCGCCATCTGCCCGGGGAACACGTCCGGATCTTTCCGCTCTCCAACTGGACCGAGCTGGACGTCTGGGACTACATCGCGGCCGAGAAGATCAATGTGCCCACGATCTACTACGCCCACGAACGCCAGGTGACCTTGCGCGACGGCATGTGGATCGCGATCACCGAGGTTACGCCCGCGCGGGCCGGTGACGTGATCGAACTCCGCTCAGTGCGTTACCGAACTGTCGGGGACATGTCCTGCACGGCCGCCGTACTGTCAGCCGCGAACACGGTGCACGATGTGATCAACGAGGTCGGGCTCAGCCAACTCACCGAGCGCGGCGCGACGCGTGCCGACGACCGGCTGTCCGAAGCCGCCATGGAGGATCGCAAGCGGGAGGGCTACTTCTGATGCCCCACCCCTCCGCATTCCTGGCGCCGAGTGCCAACGCCATCACCGGTGGCCGGACGCTGCTGCGACTCGCGACGGCGGGCTCGGTTGACGACGGCAAGTCGACTTTGGTTGGTCGACTGCTCTTCGACACCAACTCCGTACTCACCGACACTCTTGATCAGCTTGAGCTTGTGAGCAAGCGCAAGGGTCTGGATCGAACCGATCTTGCTCTGCTCACCGACGGCCTGCGTGCCGAGCGTGAGCAGGGCATCACCATCGACGTCGCATACCGCTACTTCGCCACTCCGGTCCGGAAGTTCATCCTGGCCGATTGCCCAGGGCACGTGCAGTACACCCGGAACACCGTGACCGGCTCCTCCACCGCCGATGTCATCGTGCTGCTGGTCGATGCGCGCAAGGGCGTGGTCGAACAGACCCGTCGGCATCTGGCTGTCGCATCCCTGCTACGGGTGCCGCACGTCGTTCTGGTAGTGAACAAGATCGACTTGGTGGACTACTCCGAGGATGTCTTCACCGCCATCGCCACCGACTTCGCCCTCTTGGCGCGGAGCCTCGGCGTACTGGAGACGCATTGCATCCCGGTCTCAGCGACCGAAGGCGACAATGTGGTCGCGCGATCGCACCGCACCCCCTGGTACGACGGGCCGACCGTACTGGGCCACCTGGAGAACATCGACGACACGCGCCTCGCGGTGGGTTCCGACCTCCGGTTCCCGGTGCAGCATGTCGTCCGACCTCAGTCAGCATCCCGCGCACCATGGGCCGCTCGTGCGCCGCAGGTCAACGGTGATTACCGTGGCTATGCAGGTAAAATCGAGTCAGGCCGAGTACGCCCGGGGGACGAGGTGGTGGTGCTACCACGTGGCTCTCATGCCACCGTCGAAGCGATCGACACACCCGACGGTCCCCTTGATCTAGCGGTGGCTGGGCAGTCAGTCGTGATCCGGCTGAACACCGATATCGACGTCTCGCGAGGCGACATACTCGCCGCGACCGACGCTCCACCAGCGCCGATCCGCGATCTGACCGCTACTGTGTGCTGGCTGGCCGAACGTGAGCTCACAGCCGGCGCCCGCGTACTCGTCCAGCACGGCACGTCGATCACCAAAGCCGTCGTGAAGTCCATCGAGGGAGCACTCGACCTCGACTTCGAGTCGGGCACCGTGCCCTGCTGGCGACTGACCACCTCACTCGCTCTGAATGACATCGGCCGGGTCCGGCTTAGCTTGGCCTCGCCGGTGCCGATCGACTCCTACCGCGAGCACCGTGCCACGGGGGCCTTCATCCTCGTCGACGATGCGGACGGCTGGACGCTCGGAGCCGGCCTCGCCGGCTCCACCCCGCTTACCGCGAGGGCCGCGGCCACATCAAGGTCCGACCCACACCACCCAGCACAACAAGGAAAGCCATCATGACCGCTCCTTCATTGGTCCTTCTCGGCCACGGAAGCCACGATCCCAAGGTGCCGCAGGTCAGCCATCAGATCCGAGAGGGTCTACTGGCGATCCGACCTGAGCTTGACATTCACGTTGCGTTTCTCGACCACTGCGCTCCCAGCGGCATCCAGGTCGTCAATAAGTTGGTCCGCCAGGGGGTTACGGAGGTCGTATTCGTGCCGCTGCTGCTCTCGGACGCCTTCAATGTGCAAGCCGAGGTGCCGGTGCTGCTCAACCAGGTGCAGGCCAGCTTCCCGCAGCTGCGGGTCATCGCGTCTCGCCCCATCGGGCCCGAGGCGCAGCTGCTCTCGATCATCGACCGGCGGCTGCGCGATGCATTGCGTGCGCGGCGGGTCTCAGAGCTTGACGGGCTGGTCTTCGCGGCCGCCGGCAGCACCGATATCCGCAGCAATGCGCTGGTCGCGAGGCGAGCCAGGCAATGGGCGACGCACCACCGGCTGCCTTGCGTGACGGCCTTCGCGACTGGCTCCGGCCCGTCGAGCGCCGAAGCCATTCGTACGCTCCGTGGTCAAGGCAGGCGGCACATTGCCGTGGGCAGCTGGTTCTTGGCACCGGGATTGCACTACACCCGGCAGGCCGAGCTCGCGTTCGAGGCCGGCGCAGTCGCAGTGTCGGATCCCATGGGCGGCGAGCCTGAGATCGCTGAAGTCGCCCTGATCCGCTACGTGATCGCGGCAATGGATCTGGTTGATCTGCATGAGGTCGGCGACAGCGCTCACGAGTCGGCGCCGGTACGCCACCTATCGGTGGTCAGCGCGTAGCCTTCCAAGCTGTCAGCTGGCGGCAACCCGAGCCTTCTCCTTATCCACGTCGAAGTCAGCTACAGGCCAGCGCAGGTCAAGAGCGCGCAACTGCTCGACCAGCAGCTGGGCAACAGCCCAATTCCGATACCACTTGCGGTCCGACGGAATCACGTACCACGGCGCGCGCTCGGTATTGCAACGCTCCAGTACGGCTTGGTACGCCTCCATGTACGCGGGCCACTTTGCCCGCTCGTCGACATCGCCCGGGTTGTACTTCCAGTACTTGGTCGGATCATCGAGGCGGGCGAGCAGTCGGTCTTTCTGCTCGGTCGAGGAGATGTTGAGGAAGCACTTGATCAATACCATCTCGTGCTCGACTAAGTCGTCCTCCCAGGCATTGATCTCGTCGTAGCGCTGGCTCCACACCGACTCGTCCACCAAGTTGTGGACCCGCACCACCAACACATCCTCGTACTGGGACCGGTCGAAAATGCCGATCATGCCGGGCGACGGCAGCTCGCGCTCGATGCGCCACAGGTAGTGGTGGGCACGCTCTTCCTCGCTCGGGGCCTTGAAAGCTTTGATCTTCACGCCTTGAGGGTCGACCATCCCGATTGCGTGCCGGATGACGCCGCCCTTTCCTGAGGTGTCCATGCCCTGGAGCACGACCAAGATCTGATGGTTCAGAGTCTCCTTGACTCGGCCCGCGGCGAGGAAGCGTTCCTGAAGATCACTGAGCTCGAGCGCCAGTGTCTCGGTGATCGCGGCTGCGTCATGCTTGTCTCCCGGGAAGCCGGGTGTGGCGGCAGGGTCGAAGGCATTCATGTCCACCCGGCCGGCAGGCAGCCTGAGCAACTCGCTAAGTGGCTTGGTGATCAACGGGGGCTCTTTGTCGTCCTTGCTGTTCTTCGCCATGGGCCGATTGTCCCCTAGAGGCCCTTCGCGTTGACCCACTTTCGTCGATCTGCGTGCGACCATGGTGCGGTGCAGCTGATCTTCGGCACCGATGGTGGAGATTCTCAAACTCTCAGTGAGACCGATCTGGTCGAGCTATATCGGCATCCCGCACCAGAGGGCCGCGGCTGGGTGCGCAGCAACTTCGTGATGTCACTCGACGGATCGGTGCAAGGTCCCGATGGACGATCAGGCAGCATCAACACCGAAAGTGATCATCACGTCTTCGCCCTGCAACGAGCGCTCGCTGATGCTGTTCTGGTCGGCGCCAACACGGTGCGTTTCGAGGGCTACCGCGCCATCGATCTTGAACCGTGGCAGCTCGGGATCCGGGAGCAGGAGGGACTTGCTCCGTATCCCGTGCTGGTGATCATCTCTGCGAGCGCCGATCTTGATCCGATGATCGCCACACCTGCCGAGGGTGTCGGAGGAGCAGTCATGATCATCACCACTGGGGGCAAGTCGCCAGATGATCTTGAGCCATTGCAGGCGGCGGGCATTACGGTGCTGGAGGCGGAAGGTCCGACGCTCGATCTGGTTCAGATTGTGGATCAACTTGCGGGCACTGGCTTTCAACGGCTGCTGTGCGAAGGCGGTCCCCGACTGCACAATGATCTGCTCGCGGCCAACCTGGTGGACGAGGTGTCACTGACACTCGCCCCTGTTGTGGTGGGCGGCCAGGGCATGCGCTCGACCAGCGGCGCGGCCCTCCCCGTGCCGAGCGCATTCCGGCTGCATCACGTCTTGCACGCCGACGACGGGGCGCTGTTCACGAACTACCGAGTTGTTGGGCGAGGTACCGGTGGACCGAGCCCACGGTGACCGAGCCCTCCCCAACGGCACCGGCAACACGTTTGATTGACCCGTACCGGACGTCTCCGGCGGCGAACACCCCGCCCACACTTGTCTCGAACGGCAGTGGCGCCCGTGGACCCGTCCACGCCAGCTGCGGGATGTCGCGACCGGTCAGGACGAACCCACGCCCGTCGAGCTCCACAACGTCGCGAAGCCAACTGGTGTGTGGTTCGGCGCCGATAAGCACGAACACGGCTGCCGCCGGCACCTCCTCCTGGCGACCAGTGCGGAGATCCTCCAACGTGAGAGCTTCGAGGTGACTTGTGCCGCGGCCGTCGACGACACGCGTGCTCAGCCGCACATCGATGTTTGAGGTCTCCTGCAACTGCCGGACGAGGTAGTCGGACATGCCGGCGGCCAATGATTGGCCACGGACCAGCAACGTCACCCGGCTGGCGAACCTCGCTAGGTGCAGTGCTGCCTGACCGGCCGAGTTCGCTCCGCCGATGACGTACACCTCTTGTCCAGCCATTGCTGGCGCTTCGACGCCGGCCGCGCCATAGAACACTCCATTGCCGACAAAGCGGTCCAGCTTGGGTATACCGAGGCGCCGGTAGGTCACACCGGTCGCAATGATCAACGCCCGGGCAACGGCCTGGCTTCCGTCGTCCAGCGTGACGACATGATGATCCGTGCCAGCCGTGAAGCCGATGGCCTGGTGGGTGAATACGAACTGGGCTCCGAACAGCACCGCCTGCTGCCACGCCCGGTGTGCCAACTCACCTCCGCTAATGCCACGTGCGAACCCCAGATAGTTACGGATCAGTGAGCTGGTGCCAGCCTGGCCACCGATGGCCAACTGCTCGATTACTACGGTGTGCAGCCCCTCGGATGCTCCATACACCGCCGCCGCCAGCCCTGCTGGTCCGGCACCCAGAATCGCCAGATCGTAGACGTCAGCGGCAGTCTCTACCTGAATGCCGTGTGCGCCGCCGATGTCGGCGAAGCTCGGATCGTGCAGCACTGAACCGTCGTGGCGGATGAGGACCGGGAGCCGGGCTGGGTCGACTGAGAAGTCTCGGAGCAACTGTTGCCCCTGCGGGGAATCCACGGGATAGAAGGCGAACGGCACACCGTTTCGACTCAGCACCTCCCGGAGGTCGTGGCTGCGGAGGGCCCACTGCTGACCGACGATGCGATACACCACGTGATGCGGCCGGTGGGCGATCGTCCATGCACTCAGCGCTTCTTGAACCTGCGGATACAGCCACTCCTCCGGGGTGACCCAGCCCTTGACCACCCAGAAATCGATCCGGCCGAGCGCGGTCGCCCGCTGCAACGTCGCCAACTCCGTCAAAGGAATCCGCGTGTGGTAGCGATCCATCGCCAGCAACAACACTCGGCTGGCGTCCCGGTGTAACTCGTGTGCCCGTTCCAGGAACGCCACGCCGTCCATGCCCGGCAGCCGCAGGTCTGCGGCGATCAGCGCCACATCCTCGCCGTCTCTCGCCAACCGCTCCAACGCCGCCAACCCAGGTGTTGGCGAGTCAGCGCTCACCACCCGGTAGTCCGGCTCGAAGCGGCGAACGAGCGCCGCTTCGGTCGCCATACGGGCCTGCCGATCCGCGTCTACGACGACTAACACCGGAGTCGCGGTACTGCGCTCAGGCAAGACCCTCGATTTCCCTTGTTTCCTGAGTCATTCGGCTGGGTTGCACTCTGGCCGGCTCGCCGGGCATCTTCGGATAGTCCGGTGGATAGGGCATTTCCGCGCCGCCATACTTGCCCGTGCCCAACTCGCGCTCATCGCGGGCGTACATTTCCAACGCGGCGTCGATGCTGCGCGGCTCCATCTCATAGAAGGGCCGCCAGGCATCACCAATCTCGGCAAACCGGGCAGGCATCGAGCTGACCGTGAAGTCATCCGGACCGACCTCGCTCAGCTCGTTCCAGTTCAGCGGTGCTGACACCAGTGCCGTTGGGGTCGGCCGGATGGAGTAGGCCGATGCGATGGTCCGGTCCCGCGCCATCTGGTTGAAGTCCACGAAGATGCGAGCGCCGCGCTCCTCCTTCCACCAGCTGACCGTGACGTGGTCAGGCATTCGACGGGACAGCTCACGGCCCAGCGCGATCACCGCATGACGGGCTTCGATGAAGCCGTACGCAGGCTCGATCGGCACGAACACATGGACCCCGCGACCCCCACTGGTCTTCGGGAACCCCACCAGATCAGCGTCCTCCAACACCGAGCGCAGCTCGTGCGCGGCGCGTACCGCGTCAGCGAAGTCGGTCCCCGGCTGCGGATCAAGATCAATCCGCAGCTGGTCGACCTTCTCAGTGTGCGCCTTGGTCACCGGCCAGGGGTGGTAGCGGAGCGTCCCGAGATTTGCCATCCAGGCGATGGTTGCCAGCTCGGTCGCGCAGACCTCGTCGGCGGTTCGGCCGGACGGGAAGGTGATGGTCACCGTCTCAACCCAGTCGGGCATGCCTTTGGAAGGTGCCCGCTTTTGGTAGAACGCCTCACCGTGCGAGTCGCTCCGGGTGCTGAGCTTGACGTCGGGCCGGTAGCCACCAGGCCAACGCTCCATGGTGACGGGCCGATCCTTGAGTGCAGGAAAGATACCGTCCCCGACGGCGATCACGTACGAGACGATGTCCAGCTTGGTCAGCCCGACCTCTGGGAAGTAGAGCTTGTCCGGACTGGTCACCCTTACCGTGCGGTTACCGACCTCGAGCTCGACCGCTGGCACCGGCATGGCGTCAGCATAGGTGAGTACTGTCGGGAACAGGGAGACCGCGCTGGTGGTTGATAGCTGTGCCCGTAATGGAGAGGCAGACATGACCGACACACAGAACAATCCGGCCGCCCAGGTAGGCAAAGTCATCAAGTCCGAAGCGGAGTGGCGCGCCCAGCTCACCCCGCTGGAGTACAAGGTCCTCCGCGAAGCCGGCACCGAACGCCCTTTCACCGGTGAATACACCGACACCAAAACCGAGGGGGTCTACCGCTGCAAGGCGTGTGGTGCGGAGCTGTTCAGAAGCAATCAAAAGTTCGAGTCACACTGCGGCTGGCCCTCCTTCTTCGCACCGCTGGCCGAAGATCGAGTGCGCTACATCGAGGACAAATCGATGTTCATGAAGCGGGTGGAAGTTCGCTGCGCCACCTGCGATTCCCACCTGGGTCACGTGTTCACCGGCGAGGGCTACGAGACTCCGACCGATCTGCGCTATTGCATCAACTCGGTCTCACTCACCCTCGAGCCAGCTACTTCTTAAACCCTCGTCAGAAACCAAGGTGAACGTGGCTTTCGTCGTCGGGCGGGTGGCTCACCAGAGGGCAAGAATCTCGCTGAGTGCTCGTCGCCTGCCGGTGTAGAAGGGCACCTCTTCGCGGGTGTGGCGGCGCGCGGCAGCTGCCCGCAGGGCCCGCATCAGGTCGACGATGCGATGTAGCTCGTCCGCCTCAAAGGCCAGCATCCATTCGTAGTCACCCAAGGCAAACGAGGAGACTGTGTTGGCCCGTACGTCGGGGTAGCGCCGGGCCATCATGCCGTGCTCGGTGAGCATGGCCCGGCGCTCCTCCTCCGGCAGCAGGTACCACTCGTACGAGCGCACGAACGGATACACACAGAGGTAGCCCTTGGGCTCCTCATCCTGCATGAACGCCGGCACATGACCCTTGTTGAACTCGGCGGGGCGGTGCAGCGCAAGCTGTGACCAGACCGGCACCAGCTGTGCGCCCAAATCAGAGCGACGCAGCGCGTGATACGCGTCCTGCAGCGTGTCGGAGTCAGGCGCGTGCCACCAGACCATCAGGTCGGCTTCGGCCCGCAGGCCGGCGACGTCATACCAGCCACGGATCACCAGGTCGTCGTCAGCGGTTGCACTGTTGATTACCCGCAGAGTTGCATCTGCGGACTCCTGCGGCGGGTCGTCCAGCTGGCCAACCTTCTTGAACACCGACCACATGGTGTAGCGAATCATCGAGTTGATCTCGCGCGCCTTCATCTCCCGCTCTCCTCGAGTTGATCTTCGCTCTTGATCATCTCATTGCGGCCTAAGCCAAAATCAGCCGCGAGAGCGTCGACCGCAGCTCGTGCCGAACCCAGGCAGGCCGCGATCCCCACCCCGTCCAACGCTGCACCGGCCACCGCTAACCCCCGTCTGCCCGCCACTTCTGAGCGCAGCTGGGTGACGAGATCTCTATGTCCGACCTGATACTGCGGCAAGGCGCCACCCCAGCGGTTCACGACACCATGGACGAGCGTGGCCATCCCCCAGCCGGGAATAGTCAAGGCCTCACTGAAAGTGCGATCAATGAGGGCGCGGTCGCTGAACTGGAGACTCGTCGGGTCACCATGCCGTCCAATGCTCACTCGAACGATCTCGACCCCCGAGCCCCAGGCCCGACGCGCTTGGGAGGCAACCCAAGGCCACTTGATCGACGAGTACGTCAACGCCTTGATCGTCGACAGTTCGCCGGGCGGCACCAGGAGCCCGGAGGCGTCCGATCGCACTCCCCGGACCACCAGGGTGATGACAGCGACTGACGCGTACGGCAGGCGAGCGAACTCCTGCGCCGAGTCCACCAGACCAGAGAGCAGTCGCCCAGTCGCTGTGGCAGGCGCGGTGAGCAACACTCCATCGGCCATGATCATCTCTGGTGCGCCGGCAGCGCCTATCACCAGCTGATATCCCCCATCCATGTGATCAAGCGCTCTGACGGCCGCACCCGGCCGCAAAACCACCCCACGCCGATCAAGATCATCAACGAGTGCGTCGACCATGATCGACACGCCGCCACGCAGCCCGGCGAACACCGGACCGTCCTGTCCCTCCTGGCCTATCGCTTGGGCGTGCCGAAGCAGTGAGCCACCGCCCTTGGCACGCACAAATAGCTCATGGGCCACTGCATCGAAGGAGAGCCGTCGGGCGTATCCGGCGTAAACGCCGCCCAACAGCGGCTCGAGGAGTCGATCGGTCACCTCTGCGCCAAACCGTTCTTCGACATAACGGCCGATGGCTACGTCGTGATCAAAGGCGGGCGCGGGCCGTTCTGGCTCTGAGGCCGCTGTCCGCCAACCTTCAGCTGATAGCAAATCAGCTAGTTGGGAAACGTCGGTCGGTACGCCGAGAAGCGAGGCCGGCATCGCGTGCAGATGACCGCCTACCAGCAATTGGGGTTTGGCCTCAGTCGGATGCACCACGCGAGAGCCCAGGGCGAGCTCCTCGATCAGCTGCAGACCCTCGGGGCGGCGCGCCAGGATCGACTCTGCACCACCGTCCAGACGTACCCCGTTCATCGCAACCGGGGCAAGCTTGCCGCCCCAACGGTTGCCGGCCTCGAGCACGATGACCTCAATACCTTGCAGGGCGAGCAAGCGGGCCGCACTGAGCCCGGTGATTCCGCCGCCAACGACTGCAACTCGGGTCATCGGCCACCCGCCGCAGATGCACCCGCCAGCTCTTCACGGGCCCCACGCCGCAGCTGCGCACCCTCGCTGTGGACCAGCTCGACGATCATGCCCAGGACTCCAGGGTCGGCGTCTGGTGGCACGCCGTGGCCGAGGTTGAAGATGTGACCTGGCGCGACGGCACCTGATGTGATGACCTCACGAACGCGTTCCGACAGCACCGACCAGGGAGCCGACAGCAGGGCAGGATCGAGGTTGCCCTGCAGGGCATAGCCATCGCCGACCCGCACACTTGCCTCGGCCAGCGGCAGCCGCCAGTCCACGCCGATGACCTCCGCTCCGGCAGCGCCCATCAGGGCGAGCAACTCAGAAGTACCGACGCCAAAGTGAATCCGCGGCACGCCGGTGTCAGTCAGCGCCTGCAGCACGCGAGCCGAGTACGGCTGCGCATATCGCCGGTAATCCTCAGCACTCAGGCTGCCGGCCCACGAGTCGAAGAGCTGCACGACCGCGGCACCAGCCGCCACCTGGGTCCGCAGGAAGGTCGCAGACAGATCCGCCAACCGGGTACACATCGCGTGCCACAACGAAGGCTCGCTGATCATCAACGCCTTCGTCGCCGCGTAATCCCGACTCGGCCCACCCTCAACCAGATAGCTGGCCAGGGTGAACGGGGCGCCAGCAAAGCCGATCAGGGGAAGATCACCGAGCTGGCTGGTGATCAGCCCGACCGCGTCGGTGATGTACCACAGGCGTTCAGGATCCAACGGCTTGAGCTGCTCCAGGTCACCAGCTGCCCGGACCGGTCGAGCGATCACCGGGCCGCGACCAGAGATGATGTCCAGGTCGACTCCAGCTGCCTTGAGCGGCAGCATGATGTCGGAGTACAAGATCGCGGCGTCGACGCCGTAGCGGCGAACTGGTTGCATCGTGATTTCAGCCACCACTTCCGGTCGCATGCAGCTCTGGAGCATCTCGATACCTTGACGGATTGCCCGATACTCCGGCAGCGATCGCCCCGCCTGTCTCATGAACCACACCGGTACGCGATCGTTCGGATGACTCTTGCGACATGCGGACACGAGCAGAGACACATCCGAAGCCAGCGCACGCACTCGTGAATCTTGTCACGGTCGGTAAACCCGGCGCGTCGAAACCTACCGCCTATGGGCTGCCGAATACGCTCGTCTGATGGCAGCGAATAGCGACGCGGCTCCGGCACCGGACGCGTTTCGTCGGGCCGTTGAGGATCTGATGTCTGCGCCGTGGCGCTCGGAGTTGCACGTCGAGGAACTTCCTGCTCCGCAGCGCATCGCGCCGTACTCAGCGGCCATCACCGCCGATGTTGTGGCGAACGGGGAAGAGGTGGGCAGCGGACGCTTCGTCTTGCTCCACGACCCGGCCGGCAACGCCGCGTGGCAAGGTACGTTCCGCTGTGTCACCTTTGCGCGGGCCGATCTCGATCCGGAGATGGTGCCAGACCCGTTGCTCGCCAGTGTGGGCTGGTCGTGGCTGATCGATGCACTCGATACCCACGGCGCTACCTACGATGCCCCGAGTGGCACCGTGACGTCAGTCTCCAGCGAGTCCTTCGGAGGGATGGCCTCTGCACCACCCAGCGCCGAGATCGAGATACGCGCCTCATGGACTCCGTTGCTGGAGGACGGCGTCGGTCTGAACCCCCATCTAGCCGCGTGGGCTGAACTACTCTGTACGCTAGCGGGGCTGCCACCGCTGCCCGCCGGGGTGGTGATGATGCCCTCTCGGCGTAAACCGCCCAGCCGAAGTTCCCGGAGACGTTGACAGAAGTACCGCTCACCGCACCTGAACTTGATCAGGAATCGGAGCTACTCATCGAGCCCGCCGAGGGCGTGCCGCCTATCGTCACCACCCCGGAAGCCTTACAACACACAGTGACCGCGCTGCGCGGCGGAACTGGGCCGGTCGCCATGGACGCTGAACGGGCGCACGGCTTCCGCTACAGCCAGCGCGCCTATCTCATCCAGCTGCGCCGCGCCGGTGCGGGGACGCATCTGGTGGATCCGACCGCGTTCGGTCAGCCGGCCGATCTTTCTGCACTCGGTGCTGCAGTGTCGGAGACCGAGTGGGTCATCCACGCCGCTGGCCAGGACCTGCCGTGCCTGTACGAGGTCGGGCTTATTCCCAAGACTTTGTTCGACACCGAACTTGCCGCACGACTGCTCGGCTATCCCCGCGTTGCCCTAGGCACCATGATCGAGGAGCTGCTTGGAGTTCGGCTTCTGAAGGAGCACTCCGCGTCAGACTGGTCAAAGAGGCCGCTACCTGAGGAGTGGCTGATCTATGCCGCCCTGGATGTCGAGCTCTTGATCGAACTACGCGACCGGCTCGCCACCCGACTCGTGGACGCCGGCAAGTGGGAATGGGCAGAGCAGGAGTTCGCGGCCCTGGTTGCGGGTGCCAGCATCAGCCCTGAACCGCGGCGCGACCCGTGGCGCCGTACGTCTGGCATCCATCACGTCCACAACCGTCGCGGCCTCGCGTACGTCGCCGAGCTTTGGTATGCCCGCGATGCAGTCGCGCAGCAGCTCGATCGTGCGCCAGGCAAGATCCTGCCGGATGTCGCCATCACCGAGCTGGCTTCCCACAAGCATCCAGATCGCGCCACACTTCGGCAGATCCCCGCTTTCTCTCGCCGCCAGGCGAGGCGGGCCGAGGCCAGCTGGCTGGAGGCGCTCGAGGTCGTGGCACGGATGCCAGAGAGTGCATTACCACCGATGCACGTTCCGAGCGATGGACCGCCGCAGTCGCGGCTGTGGGCCGCCAAGAACCCTGGGGCCGCGGCCCGCTTGGCGACGGTGCGTGGTGCTCTGCTGATTATCGCCGAGCTGTACGACGTGCCGCTGGAGAACCTGCTCACGCCGGATCATCTGCGCCGCCTGGCCTGGCGGCCGCCGTCCCCCTTGACCGAGGAGTCGGTTGACCAGGTGCTGGCCGCGCTTGGCGCGCGGCCGTGGCAGCGCGAGCTGACCGTCCCGGCCATCACTCCCCTCCTAGCGCAGCCCCGTGCCGTCATTGTTACTGATGAGTAATATTCGGTTATGCATCGCGACCTTCGAGATGTCGTCTTTGTCGACGGCGTACGCACCCCCTTCGGCAAGGCTGGCTCGATGTACGCCGAGACCAGGGCCGACGACCTCGTCGTCAACTGCATCCGGGAACTGCTGCGCCGCCATCCGGAGCTGCCACCGGACCGCATCGACGATGTCGCTATCGCCGCAACTACACAGATCGGCGACCAGGGTCTGACCATTGGGCGTACGGCCGCCTTGCTTGCAGGACTGCCACGGTCGGTGCCGGGTTTCGCGATCGACCGGATGTGCGCTGGAGCCATGACCGCCGTGACCACCACCGCTTCCGGAATCGCTTTCGGTGCGTACGACGTCGCCATTGCGGGCGGAGTCGAACACATGGGCCGCCATCCCATGGGCGAAGGCATTGACCCAAACCCCAGGATCATCGCTGAGAAGCTCGTCGACCAGTCAGCGTTGATCATGGGCTCAACCGCGGAGAATCTTCATGATCGCTTTCCGAATATCACCAAGGATCGAGCCGATGCCTTCGCCGCGCTCAGCCAACAGCGCGTGCAGCGGGCGTACGAACAAGGGGTGATCCAGGAGTCACTGGTCACCATCGCCACTCCAAGCTCCGAGCTCGGGTGGGGACTTGCGGTCGCTGACGAGCAGCCGCGACCTGGCACCACAGTCGAGGCGTTGGCAACGCTCAGGACTCCGTTCCGGCCGCATGGACGCGTTACGGCGGGCAACGCGGCGGGCCTCAACGATGGCGCCACGGCGTGCCTCCTGGCCGCGGAGAGTGTTGCAGCCGAGCTCGGTCTGCCAGCGGCGATGAGGCTCGTCTCATTTGCATTCGCTGGCGTCGATCCTGAGGTGATGGGCGTCGGACCGATCCCGTCGACGGAGAAGGCGCTGGCCAAGGCCGGGCTGTCGATCAACGACATCGATGCCTTCGAAATCAATGAGGCGTTCGCCGTCCAGGTGCTCGCCTTCTGCGATCACTTCGGGCTGGCAGCAGATGATCCGCGCCTCAACCCATACGGCGGCGCCATCGCCCTCGGCCATCCGCTCGCGAGCTCCGGGGTGCGACTGATGATTCACCTGGCACGAGCCTTCCGGGAGCATCCCGAGGTCCGCTATGGGCTCACTACGCTATGCATCGGTCTCGGCATGGGTGGCACCGTGATCTGGGAGAACCTGCGGTGAGGGCCGAGGAACTCGAACAGTTGATCGCGGAGGCCTCGGCCAGCACCGAGGGCGAGGTCGTCACCAGGGCGTTGAGTCGGGACATCAAGCTGCCCCATACCGCTGGCACCACAGTATTGATCACCCTGGACAACGGGCGCGGTCATACGCGACCCAATACCTTGGGCGCGCGGGGTCTCGGCGAACTCAATCGGGCATTGGATGCCGCGCTTGCACGCGAAGACGTGGTAGCGATCGCCATCACTGGCAAGCCGTTCATCCTGGCTGCAGGCGCCGACCTCTCCGCATTTTCCAAGATCGTCAGCCGCGACCAGGCCCTGGCAATCGCCCGGATCGGGCATGCCGTCTTCGACAAGCTGCACACGTCGCGGGTGCCGACCTTCGCCTTTATCAATGGGCTCGCGCTCGGCGGTGGCCTGGAGCTCACGTTGCACTGCCACTACCGGACGGTCTCCGCCGCCGCCTCAGGAATTGCTCTACCCGAGTGCTTCCTCGGTCTGTTTCCGGGTTGGGGCGGGGCCTTCATCGTGCCCAACCTCATCGGCGCCGACCGGGCCGTTCAGCTGATCATTGAAAATCCACTCAATCAAAACAGGATGCTGAATGGCCACCAGGCGTACGAGCTGGGCCTGGCCGACGCGACCTTCGACGGTGCCGACTTCCTCGCTCGCTCGCTGGACTGGGCTGGTCAGATCGTGGCCGGATCGCTGACGGTGATCCGACCAGAGATCAACCGTGACGAAACCTGGGATGATGCGCTGGCGCGAGGCCGGACTTTCGTTGACAGCAAGGTCTTCGGCGCCTCACCAGGGCCATATCGAGCGCTTGAGCTGATGGCGGCAGCAAGGACCTCGGACCGGATCGAGGCGTACGCTGCCGAAGACGAAGCCCTCGCGGATCTGATCATGAGTCCGGAACTGCGAGCGAGCCTCTACGCGTTCGATCTTGTTCAGAGGCGTGCGCGGAAGCCCGCAGGTGCGCCTGATCCCACGCTGGCGCGACCGGTGACCAAAGTTGGCATCGTCGGCGCTGGGCTGATGGCGAGCCAGCTCGCCATCCTGTTCCTGCGCCGCCTCCGGGTGCCGGTCGTGATCTCCGATCTCGACCGGGAGAGAGTCGACAAGGGATTGGAGAATGTGGCGGCAGAGATCCTCAGATTGCTTGAGAAGCGGCGCATCATCCCAGACGAAGCGAACCGGCTCCGGGCGCTGATCTCGGGTACCACAGACTTGGCCGACTTCGCGGACTGTGACTTCGTCATCGAGGCGGTCTTCGAAGATATGTCGATCAAGAAGCAGGTGTTTGCCGATCTTGAGAAGCATGTCTCCGACAACTGTGTGCTTGCCACGAACACCTCCTCACTGTCCGTCGCGCAGATGGCAACAGATCTTGATCATCCCGAGCGGGTGGTCGGCTTCCATTTCTTCAATCCCGTAGCAGTGCTGCCGCTGGTTGAGATCGTCCGCGGACCGGCGACCGACGAGGAGACCCTGGCCACGGCATTCGAGGTTGCGAAGTCGCTCAAGAAGAACGCCGTGCTGGTCAAGGATGCGGCCGGCTTCGTCGTGAACCGGCTGCTGCTCCGACTGATGGCGGAGATCTTCGCCGCTGTTGATGACGGCACGCCGGTTGAGGTCGCCGATGCCGCGCTGCGGCCGCTCGGTTTGCCCATGCCGCCGTACGTGCTGCTTCAACTGGTCGGCCCGGCGGTCGCCTTACACGTGACCGAGAATTTGAACGAGGCCTTCGGCGATCGCTTCCCCGTCTCACGCAACCTGCAGGCACTGGTGGCTGCGAGGAGGCCCGGCATCTACGACTGGACGCCCGACGGCGAGCCGTACGTCAGCGACGAGACGGCGAAGCTGCTCGTCGTCGGCAACCAGCCAAGCACCGCCGAGGAAGTACGTGAGCGGGCGTTGAACGCGCTGGCCGAGGAGATCGGCCTCATGGTGGTGGAGGAGGTTGTTGCCGCCCCGATGGACGTCGATCTGTGCTTGATCCTCGGTGCCGGATGGCCCTTCTACCTTGGCGGCATTACGCCGTACCTGGACCGCGCGAGTGTCTCCGAGCGGGTGCTCGGCCGCCGCTTCACCCCGCCCGGAGTCGCCTCAGTCCCCATCGCTAACCCCTGACAAGTCGGCGTGAGTGGGTTGCTCGAGGGCCTCGTCGGCTCCTACGATCGCCTCGACCGCGTACCGCGCGATGTTCTGCGACGTCAACCCGGCCTCCTCCAGCAGCTCGGCGCGGCCTCCATGGGGGAGGAATTCCTGCGGAATGCCGAACTCGCGTAGGGGCGTCCCCACGCCGGCGGAGCGCAGCTCCTGGGCGACCCGTGCTCCGTAGCCGCCCACCACGCCGTTGTCCTCGATCGTGATCACCAGATCATGATCAGCGGCCACCGCAACTAACGCCGGATTCACCGGCAGCGCCCAGACGGGATCAAGGACCGTCACACCGATCCCCTGGTCCGATAGCCGCTCCCCCACTGCGACGGCCATTCCGGCAAGCTGACCAATGCCTACGACCAGCACCCGCGGCTGCTCCGTCTTGAGCAATACATCCATCCCGGCTACGTGGTCAACGGCCGGAAGATCCGCCGGCACCTGATCCTTGGGGAACCGGATCACGCTCGGGCCGTCGTCAATCCCCAAAGATCGCGCCAGCGCATCGCGTAGCCGAGTGCCGTCCCGCGGCGCGGCCAGCTGCAGGCCAGGCACCACCTGCAAGATCGACATGTCCCACATGCCGTGATGACTGGCCCCATCGGGCCCGGTGATGCCAGCTCGATCGAGCACGAAAGTAACCCCGCACTTGTGCAGGGCGACATCCATCAGGACCTGATCGAAAGCGCGATTGAGGAAGGTGGAGTACACCGCAACGACTGGATGCACACCGCCCATCGCCAGACCTGCCGCCGACGTTACCGCGTGCTGCTCGGCTATGCCGACATCGAAGCAGCGGTCGGGGAACGCCTTGGCAAACCGATGCAGGCCTGTGGGATACACCATCGCTGCCGTAATGGCGACGACGCGTTCGTCGGTACTTCCCAGCCGGAGAAGCTCCTCGGAGAACAGGTCAGTCCAGGTCTGCCCGGAGGCACCGCCGACCGCCTCTCCGGTTCTGGCGTTGATCTTGCCAACGGCATGGAAGCGGTCCTCCTCATGGTTCTCGGCAGCCTTGAAGCCGTTCCCCTTGCGCGTAATGCAATGCACCAGGACAGGGCCGCGGAACTGCCTGGCTTGCTGCAGGGCCCGCTCGGCTGCGGCAATGTCGTGACCATCGATCGGCCCGATGTACTTCAGGCCGAGGTCGGAAAACATGCCCTGGGGGGCGAGAACGTCCTTCAGGCCGATCTTGATGCCGTGCAGGAGGTCGTAGGCGACATTGCCGACCAGCGGTGCCCGGCTGACATTGCGCTTCACCAGGTCAAGAACCTGCTCGTAACGAGGATTGGTCCGCAGCCCGGTCAGATATCGTGCCAGGCCTCCAACCGTCGGCGTATAGGACCGGCCGTTATCGTTCACGACGATGACCAATGGAAGGTCATCGGAGGCGGCGATGTTGTTCAGGGCCTCCCACGCCATCCCACCGGTGAGCGAACCATCGCCGACAAAGGCGACAACGGTGCCGGGCTTTCGCTGCAGTCGAATGGCCTTCGCCAGCCCATCGGCGTACGAGAGCGCCGTTGATGCGTGCGAGTTCGCCACCCAGTCGTGCCCGGACTCTGTCGAGTCGGGATACCCCGACAACCCATGGCGCTGGCGCAACGTCGGAAATTGATCTTGGCGGCCGGTCAAGATCTTGTGCACATAGCTCTGGTGGCCAGTGTCGAAGATGATCGGATCCCGTGGCGAGACGAAAATCCGATGCACCGCGAGTGTGAGCTCGATCACTCCGAGGTTGGGTCCCAGGTGGCCGCCGGTCTGGCACACGTGCTCGATCAGAAACGAGCGGATCTCCAGACTCAGCTCCCTGAGCTGATCTGGCGTCATGTCCCGCAGGTCTTGTGGGCTATGGATCGAGCTCAACAGTCCGTACGGGGCGGCTGACATGGGCCTGAGTTTACGTGTTCAACAGCTCCCGAATCATCGAGTGTGGCGCAACGCACGTGAGCCGCTCAGCCGCCTCACAGCTTGGGAACGAAGACGCGGCCGCGCAGCGCCTCATCCAGCAGTGCCACCGCCCGTCGGATGCGGGCAAGCCGAGCCCCTTGTTCCAGCCACGCCTGGGCGGCGGCCTCCACGACATCTGGCTCGACGTATTCACTTAGGGTGGTGCGAACCTCAGCCAGTCCCCGCTGAGACACTTCGTGTTGCCCGTTGACGAAGTGAGTAGCGAACTGCGCCAGCACCACGGGATGGTTGCGGAGCACGCGATAGCCACGAAAGTCTGCCGGACAGCAATCCAGCAGATACGCGATGGCTGTCGCCTCCCAACCAGACGCTCCTGGCGGGCGCACCTGGTTGGGCCAGCCAGGCGGTACGTACGCTGAGCCGCTCACGAACTAAAATATATTCGAACTGCTGTTCGATCACCAGGGGATAGCACTAGTCTCATGCCAGTGAGCGATGTGATCTGCCAAATCGTGAGCGGTGGGCTGGATGCTGCGGTCGTGGCGCGTGACGATCAGGTGATCGCCTTCCTTGATCACCGGCCGGTCTTCAAGGGTCATGTCCTTGTCGCTCCGATTCGCCATGTGGACACGTTGCTGACGCTGCCGAGCGAGCTCAAGGTTCCGCTGCTGACAATGACGCAGCGGATCGCCGGGGCCGTCGTCAGCGCCCTAGGCGCTCAGGGCACCTTCGTGGCGATCAACAACGTGGTCAGCCAGTCCATCCCCCATCTGCACGTACATGTTGTGCCTAGAACCAAGGGCGATGGCCTACGGGGCTTCTTCTGGCCACGGACACGCTACGGCCCGGGAGAGATAGACGAGTACGCGGAGCTGATTCGAAGCGAGATTACCGCTTGATGATCATGCATGGCGGGAGGCCCGGCCGCGATACAGATAGCTGAGGGGCCGCGGACCGTCTCCGTACCCCATCTCCAGCTCATCGATGACCAGACCGGCACCCGAGATCAAGTCGTCGATCGGTCGCTCGATGTTGCAGCCGCCGGCGATCCTGCTGTGCAGCGGATGCAGCCGGCGTTGCCATCGGCGTACGGACTCACTTGGCGCGCGCCCGTGCTCGAGGAAGTGCAGGACGCCATCGGGCTTGAGAACCCGATGCATTTCCTCAAGGGCAGCAGTCACCTCGGGAATGGTGCAGAGCGTATAGGTGCTGAGCACGCAATCGACCGACTCGTCGGGGAGCGCGAGGCGCGCACCGTCGACTCCCACCTGCGCGACCTGCGCAGCCACGACTGCCAAGCGTGGCTGGGCCAGCTGTAGCGCTACAGCCGAGGGCTCGACGAAGAAGACCGCGGTCACCTCGGCGGGATAGTGGCGGAGGTTCAGTCCGGACCCGAAACCGACTTCCAGTACGCGACCATGGAGACCACCGCAGACCAGGGCACGCCGGGCGTCCACCTCAGGAGTTCCCAGCACTCTGTCCACCAGCCGCGGTAGCACGTGGTCTGTCCATACACCCACGCGTTGAGGCTAACCGGCGCACCGTTACCCGACTCTGCTGGCTGGCGGCGATCACAGGTCGAAAGCGTCCTCCAGCAGCACGGTCAGTGCTCCGAACTCTGGTTGGCGTTCTCGAAAACCACAGTCCTGACCAGAGATCGGGGGCTCTGTGTCGATGTGGAGTCGGTAGTGCGCCGTCGTTGTGCAGGGCACAACCGGCTCCTCAATGACTCGGGCGATGAGCAGGCGGAGCGTGTCACGCTGCTGGACTGACAGATCGCGCTGTTTGGATCCACCGCCGGCTCCCGTGATCGTCCCCCGGCCCGCTACATCGACCTTGATCACGTAGCCAGCTTGATTCTGAAGCTCGATGCGCTCCAGGCGCACGGGAAACAGGCGCGGCTCTGCTGATTCGACCGGACCGTCGAAGTTACCTCTCATAGCCGGCGCAACGATGCTGACGATCTCATCGAAGGCCGGTGCCGGTCGCGATTCCTCACCGCAGGGCTCGGTCCGGCTCATCGAGAGAGTGCCCATGGTCACTTCGTGGGTGATCAGGTCGGAGCAGACCTGTTCTGTGGTTCGTGGTGTTCGTTGAGCCTCGTTGGCGACCTCCTTGCCGAACTCCTCCGAGGTCAGCAGAGTCCGCAGTCGGCTCAGTTTCTGATCACTCAACCGGCCCGCAGCCGGTACTCGCGAGACCAGCAACGCAACCCCGTCCGCGCGCACGTGCACGATGTTCTGGCGGCCATCGATGCCGCCGAACTCACCGACAGAGAAGTCGCTGAACGGTTCGGACGGCGTGGCCAACGGACCACTGAGCGAACAACCCGCTACGGTCAGCGCGGCCGCCGCGATGAGCCCACCGACTCGTCGGCGGAGCTTCCCAGCGATCACCTATTTCTTGATCAACGACCGCAGCACGTACTGCATGATTCCGCCATTGCGGTAGTAGTCGGCTTCACCTGGGGTGTCGATACGCACCAGGGCATCGAAGCTGACTTCCCCTGCGGTGACCTTGACTGTCGTCGGCGTACGGCCGGCGTTGAGCTCAGTGACGCCGATGATGTCGAAGGTCTCTTCGCCGGTGAGTCCAAGCGAGCCGGCGCTCTCCCCCTCGGGGAACTGAAGTGGCAGCACACCCATCCCGATGAGGTTGGATCGGTGGATCCGCTCGTACGATTCGGCGATCACGGCCTTCACTCCGAGTAGCGCGGTGCCCTTCGCGGCCCAGTCCCGTGAGGAACCCGAACCGTATTCCTTGCCGGCCAGAACCACCAATGGCGTGCCCGATGAGAGATAGTGCTGCGACGCCTCGTACACGGTCGTGACTGGTTGGTCCGCTGAGGTGAAGTCCCGGGTGAATCCTCCCTCGGTGTCCGGTGCGAGCTGGTTGCGAAGCCGAATGTTCGCGAACGTTCCGCGGATCATCACCTCGTGATTGCCCCGCCGCGACCCGTAGGAGTTGAAATCCCTCCGCTCCACACCGTGCTCAGCGAGGTATTGGCCGGCAGGCGAGTCGGCCTTGATGGAACCGGCCGGGGAGATGTGGTCAGTGGTGATCGAGTCGCCCAGTTTCAACAACACCCGTGCACCCTCGATGTCGGTGACCGGCGCGGGCTCTGCGGGCATGCCGTCGAAGTAGGGCGGCTTGCGGACATAGGTCGAGTCAGGGTCCCAAGCGAAGATCTCGCCCTCAGGGGTCGGCAAGGACTGCCACTCCTCATCCCCAGCAAAGACATCCGCATAGGACTCGGTGAACATCTCGGCGCCGATTGCCGACGCGATGATCTCGTCGATCTCCGCCTCGGTCGGCCAGATGTCGGCAAGGTGTACCTCGTTGCCCTGCTCGTCGGTGCCGAGCGAGTCGTTCATCAGGTCAATGTCCATGGTGCCGGCAAGCGCGTACGCCACCACGAGCGGTGGCGAGGCCAGGTAGTTCATCTTGACGTCGGGATTGATCCTGCCCTCGAAGTTCCGGTTGCCCGACAGCACCGAAACCACCGCAAGATCATGCTCCTGCACGGCCGCACTGACTTCGGGAATGAGCGGCCCGGAGTTGCCGATGCAGGTCGTACAGCCGTAGCCGACCAAGTTGAAACCAAGCTTGTCCAGGTACGGCGTCAAGCCGGAGCGGTCGTAATAGTCGCTGACGACCTTCGATCCAGGAGCCAGGGTCGTCTTCACCCAGGGCTTGCGATTCAGCCCGCGCTCGACCGCTTTCTTGGCGACCAGAGCGGCGCCGATCATGACACTTGGGTTGGACGTATTGGTGCAGGAGGTGATCGCCGCGATCGCCACTGCGCCATGGTCGAGCTCAAATGACGTGCGGTCGGCCAGTGTCACCGGCACCTTCTTGCTTGGCCGCTCGATGTCGGCCGGCTCCTCGCCGTACTCGTGCGGCTCTGCGGAATCGTTCCCGGTCGAGTGACTCGGCACGTCGGAGGCTGGAAAGGACTCGTCGACCGACTCGTCCCAGCCGGTCAGCTCCTCGACAGCCACATAGTCGCGCAGCGCCTCGCGGAATCCTTGCTTGGCGTGGGCGACCAGGACTCGGTCCTGCGGACGCTTGGGCCCGGCGATGCTGGGCACGACAGTGTCAAGGTCAAGCTCCAGGTATTCGGAGTACCTCGGTTCCCGATCGTCGGAATGCCACAGGCCCTGCGCCTTCGCGTACGTCTCCACGAGGGCGATCTGCTCATCACTGCGACCGGTGAGCCGCAGGTATTCGGTGGTCTTACCGTCGATCGGAAAGACCGCGATCGTGGAGCCATACTCAGGACTCATGTTCCCGATCGTGGCCCGATTTGCCACGGGTACCTGGAAGACACCGGGACCGTAGAACTCGACAAACTTTCCGACCACTTTGTGCTGCCGCAGTATCTCGGTGATGGTCAGAACAAGGTCGGTTGCGGTCGTGCCCTCGCGCAGCTTGCCGGAGAGTTTGAAACCGACAACCCGAGGGATGAGCATCGAGACCGGCTGGCCGAGCATCGCCGCCTCGGCTTCGATCCCGCCGACCCCCCAGCCAACAACGCCCAGGCCATTGACCATGGTGGTGTGTGAATCAGTACCGACACAGGTGTCGGGATAGGCGTACAGCTCAATCTCTCCCGAGCCTGTCGACGTCTCGACCTGGCGAGAGAAGATCACGCGGGCCAGGTGTTCGATGTTGACCTGGTGCACAATCCCCGTGCCCGGCGGAACCACCTTGAAATCGTCGAAGGCGGTCTGACCCCAGCGCAGGAACTGATAGCGCTCCCGGTTGCGCTGATATTCGATCTCCACATTCCGGACAAACGCGTCGGCGGTGCCGAACACGTCGGCGATGACTGAGTGATCGATCACTAGTTCGGCTGGCGCAAGTGGGTTGATCTTGGCGGCGTCGCCTCCCATCTGCTCCATTGCCTCGCGCATGGTCGCCAGATCGACCACGCATGGCACGCCCGTGAAGTCCTGCATGATCACGCGCGCAGGAGTGAACTGAATCTCCTTGCTGGGCTCGGCGTTCGGATCCCAGTCGGCCAGCCCGCGGATGTCATCGGCGGTGATGTTCGCGCCATCCTCGGTGCGCAACAGGTTCTCCAGCAAGATCTTGAGGCTGTACGGCAGCGAATCTGAACCTTCGACAGCATCGAGCCGATAGATCTGGTACGACTCGTCGCCCACCGGGAGGGTTGCCTTGGCATCGAAGCTGTTCACACTCATGAGCCCTCCGTACTGTCGTCGTCGACAAACTATCTTGACGTCAAGATATCACGACGCTTGCAGTGCCGTTTCTGTGCCAGCTACCGGTGACGCCGTGGCCGGTGACACCATTGTGCAGAGTTGCAGAGCTTTTGGGGAGGCAGGATTGGCGTCCCTGGGTAGGGGCACGATATGAGCGGTAATGCAAGCTTCCGGCCGGCTAACACCACGGTGCTCTCGGTGTGTGCCGTTGAGGCACCGGTCGTGATGACCTCTGCGGCCTTCGACGAACAGCTCGCTGAGACCTACCAACGTGTGGGCACGCGACCCGGCATGCTGGAGAAGCTGGCGGGAGTGGTCGAGCGTCGCTGGTGGCCTGCGGACGTGAGCTTCGCTGATGCGGCGGCCGTTGCTGCCGCCAAAGCGCTGGCAGAGGCGGGTATCACCCCTACGCAGGTCGGCGTCATGATCAACACGGCCGTCTCGCGGGAGTATCTCGAACCCTCCACCGCGGCGGCGATTCACCATCAGGTGGGCCTGCCGACGAACTGCCTCAACTTCGATCTGGCGAATGCCTGTCTCGGTTTTGTGAACGGCATCCAGCTGGCCGGCACGATGATCGACTCCGGCCAGGCCGACTATGCGGTGATCGTCGACGCCGAAGGTTCCCGCTATACCCAGGAGCTGACGCTGGAGCGGCTTGCCCGGCGCGAGGCGACCGCGGCCGACCTGCGGTCACAGTTCGCCACGCTCACCCTCGGTTCCGGGTCAGCGGCCATGGTGCTCGGCCGGGCGGACCGCCATCCTGAAGGTCACCGGGTGGTCGGTGGCGTGAGCCGGGCCGGCACCGAGCACCACGACCTGTGCGTGGGTGATCTCACCCGGATGCGAACCGACACCAAGCGGCTGTTCGACGCGGGACTGGCGCTTGCCTTGGCGACCTGGGCCGACGCGAAGGATGAGTTCGACTGGGATGGCATCGACTGGTTCATCGCTCACCAGACCTCGGTCGTGCATATCCGCGCGCTCGCGACGGCGCTCGGCGTGGACCCGGCGCGCTTCCCGCTCACCCTTCCGATGTACGGCAACATGGGTCCGGCCGCCGTGCCGTTCACCCTGGCCCGCCATATGGATCAGTTGCGTGCCGAAGACCGGGTTCTGCTGCTCGGCATCGGATCTGGACTAAACACCTCGTACGCCGAAATCGTCTGGTGATCAACAGTCTGGTTGCGGAGCCCGCCGTCGCTCCGGAGCTCGGCGGAATGCCTGGAGTCGACCCGTCCTGGTCGAGGCTGGTCCAAGCCGTCGACGCCGAAGGGGTACTGCGCACCTGGCACGTCCTGGACAACGACGTCGCGCCACAGGCGGGAACGCTGCTCTGCGTGCATGGCAATCCCACCTGGTCGTATCTGTGGCGTCGGTTTCTCGGCTGCGCGGACCCCGGCTGGCGCGTCGTCGCGGTTGATCAGCTTGGGATGGGCTACTCCGAGCGACCGAAGTCGCCGCGTTCCCTTGCGACGCGGATCGACGACCTCGACGCCATCACCGCGGAGCTGGGCATCGCCGGTCGAGTGGTGCTCGCGGCGCACGACTGGGGCGGCCCTATCTCTCTGGGGTGGGCGCTACGGCATGTTGATCAGATCGCCGGATTGATCTTGACCAACACTGGGGTCGCTGTACCTCCGCAGACAGGTACGCCGGCGTTGATCCGGCTGGCGCGCAGCCGTGCGCTGCGGGAGCTGGTCTGCGTCCGTACGGCGACATTCGTACGCGCCGCCGCGGCGATGTCGCGGCCGCCGATACCAGTCGAGGTCCGCAGGGCATTCCGGGCTCCGTACTCCGACTCTCGTCGACGGCGAGCGGTCGGCGATTTCGTCGCCGACATTCCCTTGGAGCCAAGCCATCCCAGCCGTGCCGCGCTCGATCAGGTGGCCGCCGGATTGACCGAGCTCGCAGCTGTTCCGACACTGCTGCTGTGGGGCCCGCGGGACCCTGTCTTCACACAGACGTCGCTTCGCGACCTGCAGCGCCGGTTACCACACGCGGATCTCCACCGGTACGCCCGAGCCTCGCACCTGGTCATGGAGGACGCACCTCAGTCCGCCGAGGATGCCTGGTCGTGGGTGAGATCGAACGTCACCACGCGGCCGCAGCGGTCGGCGCCCGACTCGGCAAAACCCGAGGCGGCCCGGGACCTGGTTGTTGGTGTCGCTGGCGCGCGGGCCGGCGGCGACTCGGCTCCAGCCATCGCCGAGCTGGGTCGCGGCGGCACCCGCGTGACTTCGTTCGGCGAGCTTCAGAACCTGGTCGAGGCGTTGGCTGACGGGCTTCGCCGAGTCGGCGTACGGCCGGGACATCGAGTCGCGCTACTGGTGCCGCCGGGTCTCGATCTGACAGCGACCGTCTACGCGTGCTGGCGCGCAGGTGCCGCGATTGTGGTGGCGGACGCGGGTCTCGGCTGGCGTCGAATGGCTGACGCGCTTCGGAGCGCTGATCCGGACTACCTGATCGGCATCCCGGTGGCCGTAGCCGCCGCGGCTGCGCTCCAGCTCCCGGGGATTCGGTTGGTAGCCGGCGAGCTGCCCAAGCCGATCCGTCGGATGCTAGGGATCAGGCACTCGATTGACGAACTTGCGGCATCGCGGGATCGCGGGCTCGGGTTCTTCGACACTCAGCGGGCGGACGCCGACACCAACGTTGCGCAGTCGAGCGAGGCTGCGGTGCTGTTCACCTCTGGTGCAACTGGGCCGCCCAAGGGGGTCGTCTATCGGCATCACCAGTCGCGGGCTCAAGTAGACCTACTGGGAACCCTGTGTGACGTCCAGCCGAGCGATCGACTGGTGGCTGCCTTCGCCCCATTCGCGCTGTACGGCCCGGCTCTCGGCATCGGGGCCGCCGTGCCGCAGATGGATGTCACCAAACCAGCTACCCTCACCGCAGTCCGGTTGGCCGAGGCGGCGGCGGCCATCGACGCCACCCTGGTCTTCGCCTCTCCGGCGGCTTTGCGAAACGTGGTCGCCACCGCGGATGAGCTGACTGCCGAGCAGTCCTCGACTCTCGCGCGCATTCGGCTGGTGCTCTCCGCCGGAGCGCCGGTCTCCGTACCGCTGCTGCGCCGCCTCCATGAGGTTCTCCCGCACGCCGAGCTGCACACGCCGTACGGGATGACCGAGGCGCTGCCGCTGACCGACATCTCGCTGGCCGAGCTAGAGAAGGCTGGGTCGGGCAACGGAGTGTGCGTCGGTCGGCCGCTGGCGGGTGTGCAGATCCGGATCAGCCCGCTGGACTCGCTCGGCAGGGCCGTTGGGCCAATCACTGATCGGGTCGAGATCACAGGCGAGATCTGTGCATCCGCCGCTCATGTGAAGGACCGCTACGACCGGCTCTGGGCGACCGAGAGGGCAAGTTCTCGTGATCGTGGCTGGCACCGTAGCGGCGACGTCGGGCACCTCGACAGTGTCGGACGGCTGTGGATCGAGGGCCGTCTGGTGCATGTCATCACGACCGCAGACGGGCCGCTCACCCCGGTCGGTGTGGAGCAGCGGATCGAAGCCGAATCGACACCGACCACCGCGGCGGTGGTCGGTGTCGGTCCTCCGGGCACTCAGCAGGTGGTGGCAGTGGTGGTGCCAGCCGCCGCCGCTCCTGTTGGGTTGGCGGAGCCCGAGCTGGCGAGCGCCGTACGGACAGCCGCCGGCGTACGACTGGCCGCGGTACTGGCCATCGACTCCTTGCCGGTTGACATTCGGCATGCCGCAAAGATCGACCGACAGCGACTCGCCCGCTGGGCCGAGCGGGTGCTGGCGGGTGCTCGGGTCGGCCGGCCGTAGGGACGGGCGGCGTGCGAGTACTGGTCACCGGAGCGACCGGAATGCTAGGGCGTGGTGTGGCGCAAGCGCTCGCCGACAGGGGCGACCGGGTGATGGTGTTCCAGCGACATCCGGCTGGGCTCGGACTGCCCGAAGTGTTGGCTGATATCAGCGACACCGATGCGGTACGCGCCGCGGTCAGCAACCAGGACGCGGTCATTCACCTGGCCGCCAAGGTGAACGTGATCGGGCCGGAGGCGGAATACCTGCGGGTCAACGTCCAAGGCACCCGTGCGGTCGTGAATTCCTGTGTGACGGCGGAAGTGCCACGGTTGGTGTACGTCTCATCGCCCTCCGTAGCTCATTCCGGCAGCCCGCTGATCGGCCGCGGCGCAGATCCCGCCGACCCGTTCGGCGCTCGAGGCCCGTACGCGAGAAGCAAAGCCGCTGCAGAGCGCATCGCCCTGGGCGCCGATCACGGCCAGCTCGCCGTCGTCGCTGTGCGTCCACACCTGGTGTGGGGCCCGGGCGACACCCAGTTGGTGGCCCGCGTGGTCGATCGGGCCCGCCACGGGCGGCTGCCTCTGATCGGCTCGGGGGCGGCCCTGCTCGATAGCACCTACGTGGTCAATGCGGTGGAGGCGCTGGTGGCGGCTCTGGACCGCTGTGTCGAGGCCCGCGGCCAGGCGCTGGTCGTGACCAACGGCGAGCCCCGACCGGTCGCCGAGTTATTGGCCGCCTTGTGCCGCGCGGCCGGAGCGCCGGAACCGACTCGGCACGTGCCGGTGCGACTGGCGCGGGCTGGCGGAACGTTGGTGGAGACGCTCTGGACGCTGGCTGAGGGTCTGCGTCCGGGACGCCCAGTTGACGATCCGCCGCTGACCCGTTTCCTGGTCGAGCAGCTGTCCACCGCGCACTGGTTCGATCAGCGGCTGACGCGTCAGGTGCTGCACTGGGAACCTCGGGTCAGTCTGGACGAGGGGTTCGCGGAGCTCCAGCGTTGGTACTCCGGTTCAGCAGTGGGCAAGAGCAGCGCCGTCCTTTGACGGCGAGGTGGACGGATGCTATTGGCCGCTGCGCAGGTACCGGCGGGCGTTCTCCTGAGCAGTCTCCCGCTCAAGTCTATGTTCGGCCCTGGTCGACGACGCGAGGAGAAATGGCACAGAGGTCACCATGACGCCTGGAGTGAACAGCAGCCGTCCTTTGAGTCGCAGGGCGCTCTGGTTGTGCAGGATCTGCTCCCACCAATGGCCCACGACATACTCCGGGATGTAGACCGTCACTACGTCACGCGGGCTTTCGCGCCGCAGGTTCTTCACGTAGTCGATGATCGGATTGGTCACCTCCCGATAGGGCGAGGCAAGCACCTTCAGTGGAACCCCGGTATCGGCCTCCTCCCAGGCCACCACTAGCCGCTCGGTCTCCTCGGGGTCAACTGAGACGGTGAGAGCCTCGATGGTGCTCGGCCGGGCGGCCTTGGCAAAGGCGAGCGCCCGCAGCGTAGGTTTGTGAAGCTTGCTGACCAGCACCACGGCCCGTACTCGACTCGGCAATGTCCGATCCTCGCCCTCGACCAGCGCGGTCTCCCGGGCCACCGCATCGTAATGCCGCCTGATCAGTTTCATCATCACGAAGAGCACGGCCATCGCGATGATCGCGATGTAGGCGCCCTTAGTGAACTTTGAGAGGAGCACGATGACCAGCACTGTGGCAGTCATGGTCAATCCAATGGCGTTGATCACGCGGGAACGCATCATCCGCCCACGCGTCGCGGGATCCTTCTCGATTCTCAGGTGCCGCGTCCAATGCCGCAGCATGCCCAGCTGGCTGACAGTGAACGACACAAAAACCCCGACGACATAGAGCTGGATCAAGGCGGTCACGTCGGCGTCGAACGCGATGATCAATACGATGGCCAGGAAGGCCAGCACGATGATTCCATTGCTGTACGCCAAGCGGTCGCCGCGGGTGTGCAGTTGCCGCGGTAGGTAGCCGTCCCTGGCAAGGATGGAGCCCAACACCGGAAACCCGTTGAATGCGGTGTTAGCCGCCAAAAACAAGATCAGCATCGTGGCAGCCACGACGAAGTAGAAAGCGGGTTTGAAGTCGGCGAAGACGGCGTCGGACAGCTGCCCGATTGCAGTCTCTTCGATCACATCGACCCGCTCACCGTTCAGGGTGTAGTACGAGTGACCGGCGTCGATCAGCTTGAGTCCGGTGAGGTTGGCCAGGACGACGACGCCGATCAGCATCGACACTGCGATGGTGCCGAGCAGTAACAAGGTGGTTGCCGCGTTCTTACTCTTCGGCTTCTGGAATGCCGGCACCCCATTGGAGATCGCCTCCACCCCGGTGAGCGCCGCGCACCCAGAGGAGAAGGTGCGGGCCAGCAACGCGACCATGGCGAAGCCGGTGAAAGCTGCGTACTTCGGATCCGGCTCGATCCCATACTGTGCGCTGTGCGCCTGGATCTGGTCGCCCATCACCAGTATCCGAAACAGTCCGTAGATCACCATGCTCAAGATCGCGAACATGAAGCAGTAGGTGGGTATGGCGAACAGGGTGCCCGACTCCCGGACGCCGCGCAGGTTGAGCGCCATCAGCACGATGACGACGCCGGCGGCTACCCATGCCTCGTTGCCGTCGAGGATGGGAAACGCGGACTTGGCGTTTTGCACCCCAGACGAGACGGAGACCGCGACCGTCAAGACGTAGTCAACGAGGAGTGCCGCCGCCACGGTAAGACCAGCATTGTGCCCGATATTGACCGTGGCCACCTCGTAGTCGCCGCCGCCCGACGGATAGGCATGCACGTTCTGCCGATAGGACGCCACCACTACTAGCATCACGATGGCGACCAGGATGGCGATCTTCCAGGAGTACGAGTACGAGACGAGTCCTGCCAGGGACAGCGTCAGGAAGATCTCATCCGGAGCGTACGCAACCGAGGACAGGGCGTCTGATGCGAACACCGGCAAAGCGATGCGCTTGGGGAGCAGTGTCTCTCCGAGTTGGGCGCTACGGAGCTTCCGGCCCAGCAGCAACCGCTTGCCGATGTCGGAAACATTCACCACACCCAAACCCTAATGTCGTGCCGGTCCCCGCAACACTGGCGGAGCAGCGCGATCCCTGGGAGCAGCCCTCTGTCGGAGGTGATCGGCGTCACAGAGTCGCCACAGCGGGGTTCACTAGACTCAGGGCGTGCACATCGTGATCATGGGCTGCGGCCGGGTGGGGTCCAGCCTCGCCAGGAGTCTGGAGAAGCGTGGCCATACTGTCGCGGTGATCGACATTGAGCCCGAGGCCTTCCGCCGGCTTGGCCCGGACTTTGCGGGAAAGACCGTGAGGGGTGTCGGCTTCGATCGCGAGGTGCTGCTCGAGGCCGGCATCGAGGACGCCGACGGTTTTGCTGCGGTCTCCAGTGGTGACAACTCCAACATCTTGTCGGCTCGCGTCGTGCGCGAAACCTTTGGAATCGAAAATGTCGTAGCGCGGATCTACGATTCCGGCCGTGCTGAGGTTTACGAGCGGCTCGGCATCCCGACCGTCGCCACGGTGCGGTGGACCTCAGATCAGGTACTGCGCCGACTGCTGCCGAGCGGTTCTGAGCCGCACTGGCGGGACCCGTCGGGCTCGGTGCGCCTCATGGAAGTGCATGTTGATCGAGCGTGGGTCGGTCGCACCATCGAGCAGATGGAGGAGGCCACGGGCGCGCGGATCCCGTTCCTGTTCCGGATGGGCTCCGGGATAGTGCCAAAGTCCAGCCAAGTCTTTCAGGACGGCGACCTGGCGTATGCCGCGGTAGTCGATGCGAAGCTGGCAAACGTGGAGGCGATTCTCGGCGCTCCGCCAAGAGGAGTATGACGATGCGAGTGGCGATTGCCGGAGCTGGCAATGTGGGACGTTCCATTGCGGCGGAGCTCGTGGAGAACGGGCATGAGGTGTTGTTGATCGACAAGGACCCGCATGCGATCAAATCCGAAACGCTCGCCGAGGTGGAGTGGCTTCTGGCGGATGCCTGCGAGTTGTCCTCGCTCGAAGAAGCGGGTCTCGACACCTGTGATGTTGCCATCGCTGCCACCGGTGACGACAAGGTGAACCTTGTGGTGTCGCTGCTGGCCAAAACTGAGTTCGGCGTGCCGCGTACGGTCGCTCGGGTCAACCACCCGAAGAACGAGTGGCTGTTCAACGAGGTCTGGGGGGTCGATGTTTCCGTCTCCACACCGCGTCTGATGTCGGCACTAGTGGAAGAGGCCGTCACAGTCGGTGACCTGGTCAGACTGCTGACCTTCCATGAGGGTGCGACGAACCTCGTCGAGATGACATTGCCGTCCAGCAGCCCTTGTGTGGGAGCTCGCATCGGCGACCTGACCTGGCCTGGGGACGTCGTTTTGGTGGCGATCATTCGGGACGGGCATGCTCGACCACCTGACAAGGACGGCTCACTCGAGGCTGGCGACGAATTGCTGTTCGTGACTGCCCAAGACTTCGAGCACGAGTTGGCGGAGATGCTCGCCCCGCGCGACGGCTCGATCGATCTCTCCAAGACGCCGACACCGCGTGTTCAGGCGGTTTGAGCACCTTTCCAGCTGGCGCGAAAGCTACCGATCCGCGCTGCGCCTAACGTGGGACTCAGCTGCAGCGGCATCACGGTTTGCCAGCGGTGAATCCTCCATTGGTGTCCTGCCCTTGGAGAGCATTAGCCCAATGACAGTCAAGGCGGCGATCAGCAGCGGCCAGCCGAGGACGACCTTCGCCACTCCGAGCCAGACCACTTCCCCCGCAAGAAACAGCGGCAGCTGGATGACAAATCGAGTGATGTAGGGCACCGCAAGGACGAGGGTCAACTTCGAAGTCATCCGCACCAGGCCTTTGTCCTTCACCCAGCCGGTCGGATCGCCGACGGCAGCGCCGATGATGAAGCCGACGAGGGGTCTCCGGATGACGACCGTCACTATAGAGATCACGGCGAGGGCACCGTTGTAAAGGATGCCCGGCAGGAAAACGTCTTGCGCTCGGCCGGTTCGCGTGGCAATGAGAGCCGCGATAGCCGTCGGGATGATTGCTTGGACGACGTATTTGATCGATTGCCGCTGAACGAGACGGATCGCCGCCATCGCCAGCGCCGTACCGACGGCGGCCCCAATGGCCGGGTAGAGCTGCCGGCCAATCACCCAGGCGATCGTAAAGGCAACGAACGGCAGCGCTGACTCGATCATGCCGCGGGCGCCACCCAGAGACTGACTGAGCTGGTAGCGGACGAACTCCTCCACGTAATCGAACTGTGGGGGCTCTGCCACCTTGACCGATCTCGTGTCCTTCGAACCCGTCTTCGGCTCCGCTGGCAGCTCGGTCATGTGCCAGGCACCGTGGCGGCCACGATCACGAGGCCGCCGGTGTCTGCATCAGCTCATAACGCGGGTTGTATACCAACCGCCTTCCCTCGTGGCAGCTGACCCGACCCCAGACCTTGAGGGTCCGCCCGCAGTCGATTCCGGGAATCTGCCGTCGACCAAGCCACACCAGGGTCACTGCTCCGGACCCGTCACGCAGCTCGACCTCGAGTGCAGGGTGTCCGGCTCTGGGGTTGATCGTCACCGTCGAAACGGTACCGGTGAGCTGTACCCGCTGGCGGTCCTCACACTCCTGAATGGGTGTTGCGCCTTCTTCTCGGACGTTGCGTTGCAATTCCTCGGATTCAAGTTCGGCATTCGAGGATGTGAACCGGCGCAGTGCTCGTTGCAGCATGTTCTCTCTGGCCATCGCGTTTTCACCTCCGCCCTTCAAGCATCCCACCGTGGTCAATGATCGTGCCACCCTGAGACGCGGTTTCGGCGTTAAGAGGCCTCAGGCTCCTGACTCACGTCAGTTGGCATGATCAAAGGGAGCAGATCGCCCGGTGCCATCGCCTCGTCGCCGCGCCGCACAATCACCTGACGGAAGGCGGCGAGCACATCGGCGACGACCGGGGACTCGGCGTCATCTTCGATCGCGGCTTGACCGTAGACAATGCCGCGCAGCAGCCAGCGGGGCCCCTCAGCAACCCACATGCGCGAAGGTTGATAGCCCTCCTCGCCGTCGGGCGTGGTGACGGGGATCAGCCGCCTCAGCTCTACGCCGAACGGTCCCTGACCGAGCGAGGCGGTGCCCCCTGCATCGGTGGCGTTGCGGGAGATCTCATCCCGCAGCTCTGCCCAGAGTCCGCCGCTGCGGGGAGCGGCGTACGCTGCGAGCTCAAGTGCGGAGGAATAGGCCTGGGGCCTTTGATTGGCACTGGCAGGTGGCTCCACGATGGTCTCGATCACCAGCATCGCCAAGACGATCTCACCGGTCTCTTCGGCCACCTGGAGGCGTAGCTCGGACCCCGGCAGAGGGCTAAGAATCAGGCTGCCGAGATCGATCTTCGGGCGTTCTTCGGCGCTCTCGACGCTGTCGACTTCGTTGATGTCGTAAGGTCCTGCGCTCCGCCAGTCGATGTCCTCCAAGGCCTCAAGATCCGTGGCCTCCTCAGGCTCTTCGGTCGCCGTCGGCGCGTCCTCGTCTGCGGCATCCGCAGGCTCGCCTGCCTCATCAAGGCCAGCGCCCTCGGTGAGCTCCTCAACTTGCGACTCGTTATCGCGCTTCCTGCCCCTCTTGAAGATCACGCGCGTTCCCTCGGCACACTCATGCTGCTGTCCCCTCGCTGGGTGGCCCCTCGCTGGGTGGCACCGCCCAGTATTCCGCCCGTTGACCCGTAGCCACCACTGCCGCGCGCCGAACTCGGCAGTTCAGTCACTGCGACGAAGGCGGCCAGACTGACCGGCTGGATGACCAGCTGAGCGATTCTGTCGCCTCGGGTAATGCGCACCGATTGGCTGCGGTCGGTGTTGAGCAAACAGACTTTGATCTCCCCGCGGTAGCCGGCGTCGACGGTGCCTGGCGCGTTGACAATGCTGATGCCGTGCCGGGCGGCTAGCCCGGACCGGGGGTGCACAAAAGCTGCGTAGCCTGCCGGTAGCGAGATGGCGACACCGGTCCCGACCAGGCGGCGTTCTCCCGGCCGGAGCTCGAAGCTCTCCGTGCTACGAAGATCGGCCCCCGCGTCATCGGGGTGTGCGTATGACGGCGGCTCCAGGCCAGGATCGAGCTGAAGAAGCAGCACCTCGACAGCGATGGTCATAGCTCGGACTCGCTCACTCGGTCAGCGTAGACGAGGCGGCGTCCTGCAGTGCGGCTGCCAGCCGGTGCGGGTGTCGGGTCGAGACCAACCAGTACGGCACCGGATCGTCTGGGTCGTCGAGGGTGATCTCAACGGCTGTCTTGATGTACGGCCGAAGCACTAAATGAGCTCGGGCATCGGCCTCGATGCCGGCGCGGCGACGTGTCTCCTCAGCATCGAGCGCCCGGCAGGCAGCGACGTAGGCGTGCTCGATGATCGCGCGGCCAATGTGTGTATCCTTCGCGTCGACGCTGATCGTCAGTGACGCAGAACCGAAGATCGCGGCGGCGACCAGCATGGTGGCGACGGAGGTTCCGACGCCCCAGACCGGGCCGAGATAGGCCCCCACGGCGAGCAGTACTGAGAAGGAAAACAGACCTGCGAGCGCCCACCAGATGATGGGAACGGTGAGTCGCTCACGAAACAGCATGGAGGTAACTTACGCGCCCAGGTCACGCCATCATCGCTGCGCTGGCACCGTATGAATTGCTCGCTGCAATCGCCGCGTCGGTCCGGCACTAAGATGCGATAACGCGGCCGGATTCGGCACCGTGGACCGCTGGACATGGAAGGGTTGACCCGATGGGACCGACGCAGAAACTGTTCTGGAAGCTCTACGTGGGAGTGATCGGAGCGGTTACCACCATCGCCGCCCAGCGGTTGCTGAAGGCCGGCTGGAAGCTCGTGACGGGTAACGAACCACCGTCCCCGACCGATCCCGATACTCCCGTGCTCGAAGCGATGACGTGGGCCCTGGCCAGCGGCGTCGGTATCGGCGTCACGCAGTTGCTCACCCAGCGCATGGCAGCCCGGCACTGGGAGAAGGAAATTGGTAATGACACGCCGGACGCCGGCAAAATCAAGGTCAAGATCTAAGTCAAGATTTAACCTCTCCGAACCACCACCTCGCGACCCCAGCGGGAGCGCGAGGTGGTGTTCTGTCCGGACTGACTGCCCCCAACCAGCCCGGTACATCGAGTGCACCTAGCTGCGGTCGCGCCCCCGTCACGCAGCTCGGCTGCACAAGCACTGCACAACTGCGTACGCGTTCGGTGCCACTAGCCTAGATGATCATGTAGGGCTCAGCCCAGCCCTTTCGCCCAGGCAATCGCCGGGCTCTTGCGCATCTGTCAAGATCAGCCCGCGCAGTCGTAGCAGTACGCATCCCCGTTGGGACGCAGCTCGGCGATCTGACTGCGATGGCGTACCAGGAAGCAGCCGGCACACGTAAATTCATCAGACTGGCGAGGCAGCACCCGAACGGTCAACTCTTCGTGTGACAGGTCCGCGCCAGGAAGCTCAAATGCTTCCGCCGCCTCGGCTTCGTCTTCGTCAACCTTCCCGGAGTTCTTATCGTTACGGCGGGTCTTGAGCTCTTCGATGCTGTCTTCGTTCAGTTCTTCATCGGTCTTGCGAGGGGCGTCGTAATCGGTCGCCATCTTTGCCTTCCCGGGCCCGAAAAGCCCAGATCTTCATCTGATTCGTGCGCAGTCATATCACACGAATCAACCGATATGCGTGCTATGTGTGCTCGCGCCCGCTATAACGCGCCTACGCGTCCAAAATTCCCACTTGGCACGGGTTCTCTGCGCGAACCGCCAGTGGCTCTAGGCAGCACCGCTACTGGCTGCAAAACCCAGGCACTCGAGGGAGTTAGCCGAGCGTTTGGCACAAGGCCGGACGGCCAGGCTCCCGGAGGTTTGGACAACAGTCCGCGCGGCACTCATACCAGCCCGCAGGTGCTGATCCCACGACTGGGCGATCGGGCTCATCCCCTCGGGCTGACGCGGCGCGCTCGACCATCAGGTCAACAAGCCCGCTCACGAACGCCGGATGATCGCCGGCGGCGCTGGCCCGCGCGAAGGCCAGGCCGCATTCCTCCGCGGTGGCTGCTGCCTCGGTATCCAGGTCGAAGACCACCTCCATGTGATCGGACACGAAACCGATCGGCACCACAACCACTGCCTTGACACCACGCCGGGCGAGCTCGCGCAGATGATCGTTGATGTCTGGCTCCAGCCATGGCTGGCTCGCGGGACCCGAGCGCGAACAGTAGACAAGGTCGCTGTCGAAGCTCCGGCCGAGCCGCTGGCCGACGCCCCGGGTAACCTCAGATGCCACGGCTGCGTGCCAGTCGACGTACGCGCCACCGCCGCTACGCGGTGCTGGCCCGGCGGTCGCCGCCATAGCGGTGGGGATCGAATGGGTCACAAACACCAGGCGGGCCTCATCTGCTGATTGCTCTAGCGTCTTGAGCGCCTCGAGTGAGGCGTCCACCGAGGCTTGAACGAAGCCAGGGTGGTTCGCATAATGGCGGATCCGGTCGATCTGGATTTGAGTGCCCTCGGCAGCGTCAAACAGGTTCTCCCGATACTGCCGACATGAGGAGTACGACGGGTATGCGCTGGTGATCACGACAAGCACCCGCCGATGGCCATCTCGTTCGATCGCGCGCAATTCGTCATGAAGGTAGGGATACCAGTTCCGGTTTCCCCAATAGAGCGGCAGCCGCAAGTCACGGCGGCGTAATTCGTTCGTCAATGCCGTCAGCAGCCTGCGACACTGATCGTTGATCGGGCTCTTGCCACCGAACAGGAAGTAGTGCTGGCCGACCTCGGCGAGGCGTTCGGTGGGAATGCCCCGACCGCGGGTGACGTTCTCAAGAAACGGCATCACCTCCTCCGGACGCTCAGGGCCGCCGAAGGAGACCAGCAGGATCGCCTCGTACGGTGCGAGTGCCTGGCGCAGCTGGTCGGTCGGTGCTTCGTCAGAGCCTGCGGAGTGATCGCCCACAGGCGTGATCTTTGCGTACGAGGAGGAGAGTCGTGGCCGCGGGGCTCGGGCGTGTCAGCGGATCTGCTGGGTTCGTCACGCCCGCGGGGGTTCAAGGGGGTCGTCCCCCTTGCTGAATCTTCGCAAGTATCGGCAGATACTGTCGGATCGCAGAGCGCGAGCGTTCAGCCTGGCCGGCTTCGTGGCGCGGCTACCGCTGTCGATGACGGGCATCGGAATCGTGCTGCTGGTGTCGCTGACCACGGGCTCGTTTGGTCTGGCCGGGTTGCTGACCGCCGTCGCCACAGTGACGGGCGCAGTTGTGGCGGCGCCGTGGGGGCGTGCCATCGACCGCATCGGCCAGGCTCGGGTCTTGCTGCTGACCGTCCTGATCAACAGCATCAGCCTGGCGGTCCTGATTGCGGCCGTAGAGCTCGCCTGGCCACTGGCCGTAAGCGTGGCCGCCGCCATCGGCGTGGGAGTCGGATTCAGCCTGGCGGGATCGGCCGTGAGGGCTCGTTGGACGCTTCGGCTGAACGGTTCGCCGCTGCTGAACACCGCTTTCGCGGTCGAGGCCATGCTGGACGAAGTGGTCTTCATCATCGGACCAATCCTGGTGACCTTCCTCGCCACCGCCTTTCACCCGGCCCTCGGAGTCGCCGCTAGCGCTCTCATCGGGCTGATAGGTGCTGTTGCGTTGGCTGCTCAGCGCAGCAGCCAGCCGCCGATTCGCCGGACCCAGCAACACCACGTCGCACCGAGCCAGATGCCGTGGCGTGTTCTGCTCCCCGTGGCCATTGCCTGCGGCGCCCTCGGCATGGTTTTCGGCGGCATGGAAGTCGTGGTCGTCGCGTTTGCCAAAGAGGCAGGCGTGCTTCCGTACGCCGGTGTGATCTTGATGGCCTGGGCTTTCGGATCACTGGTGGCTGGCGCCGTTACTGGAGCAATCGGGTGGCAGGCCTCTCCCGCGCGGCGCTTCCGAATCGGCGCGACCCTGCTCGCGCTGTCTTTGCTGCCGCTGCCCTTCGTCAGCCATCCAGTGGCCCTTGCCCTGCTCCTCACGCTCAGTGGAATGGCCATCGCGCCAACTCTCATTGCCTCCGTGGCAGTCACCCAGTCTTCGGTGGACCAAATACGGCTGACCGAAGCACTTGCGTGGAGCTCGACGGGTTTGGCCGCTGGCGTCGCCGCCGGCGCAGCTGTCGTTGGCCAGCTGATCGACCACTCGAGCGCACAAGCCGGCTTTGTCGGGGTAGCAATTGCGGGGCTACTGCTGACCCTCAGTGCGCTCTTCGTTCGTGGGCCGCACCCGGGCGTCCAGCCGGATCCCAACCTGGTTTCTCCACCGTCAGGGTTGACAGATAGGCCTGCAGCTGAGTCATCGCATCCGCCGGTTGGAACCCGTAACTGATGATCTTGTCCAGGCTGAGGACGCTGTGCCGAGGGCGGGGAGCGAGCGATTTGCCCGCTGCATACTCAGCGGCCGTGACACCTCTCACAGATGCAGCGTCCCGGCCGCGTGTCTCGAAGATCGACTGAGCAATGCCAGCCCAGGTCATGGGGTCACCGTCGTTGCTGATGTTGTACGTCCCGTATGGCGCCTCGATCTCGAGCAGATGGACGATGGCGCGGCTGATCTCGGCGGTGAAGCTGAGCCGGCCTATCTGGTCATCCACTACGTCCGGATTGACACCGCGGTCGGCGAGGGTAGCCATGGTCCGCACAAAGTTGTGGCCGTCGCCGACCACCCAGCTAGTCCTCAGTACGTAGTGCGCAGGCAAAGAACCGACCAGTGCGTCACTGGCCGCTTTGGTTTGTCCGTAGACGCCGAGCGGTGAGAACGGTTCAGCCTCGCTATGGACTGCGTGTGCGCCGTCAAAGACGTAGTCGGAGGAGATGTGCACCAGGGTGAAGCGGGACTTGCGGGCCGCGTCAACGAGCGCGCCGACACCTCCGACGTTGACTGCCCATGCTGCGCGTCGGCCATCCTCAGTCTCGGCGGCGTCGACTTTGGTGTATGCGGCCGCGTTGATGACGATGTCGTATGACCCAAAGTCGAACGCCGCCACGGATTCCGGGTTGGCCAGGTCCAGCGTGGTGCGGGTGATCGGAACCGCTGTGGGGATGGCCTTGATCAGCGCGCGGCCCAGCTGGCCAGTAGCTCCGATGATCAAGGTCTTCTTCGGTTCCAGTGGTCTGACGTCGGCCAGTCGCGGATGCGTCTTGTCGGCCTCGGACAGCTCCGCATGATCGAGTGGAATCGGCCAGTTGATCGCCAGCGTCTCGTCGGCAAGGTTGACGAAGGTGTAGGCATCCTTCGCTGCTGGAGTCCAGTGATCATTGACCAGGTAGGAGTACGCGGTCTGCTCCGCCAGGGTCTGGAAGGCGTTCCCGACACCACGTGGCACAAAGATCGCGGTCTCCGGGCCCAGCTCCGCAGTGAAGCAACGGCCGAAGCCGTCTCCTCGACGCAAGTCAACCCAAGCACCGAAGACCCGTCCAGTTGCCAGTGAGACGAGCTTGTCCCAAGGCTCGGCATGAATGCCGCGGGTGGCGCCGACCCGGTTGTTGAACGAGATGTTGTTCTGCACCGGTGCAAAGTCCGGCAAGCCACGATCCACCATCTTCTGGCGCTGCCAGTTCTCCTTGAACCAGCCACGGGTGTCGGCGCGGATATCCAGGGAGATGATCAGCAGACCCGGGATCGGCGTCTGCTTGATCACCAAGTCGGGCATTGCCCTTACTGCCCCAGCTTCGCGTACGCGACTTCGGTCTCGGCCTTCTGCGGGCGCCACCACGACTCGTTGGCCTGGTACCACTCGACGGTGGCGGCCAGGCCTTCATTGAAGTCGGAGAAGCTCGGCCGCCAACCCAGTTCCAGCCTGAGCTTGGTGGAATCTATGGCGTAGCGCAGGTCATGGCCCGCACGATCGATAACGTGATCGTACGCATCGCGCGGCTGCCCAAGCAGCTCCAAGATCGTCTCAACGACCTCCCTGTTGTTCCGCTCACCATCGGCACCAATCAAGTAGGTCTCGCCGATCTTGCCCTCGGCCGTGATCAGTAGCACAGCGGAGCTGTGATCATCAACGTGGATCCAGTCGCGGACGTTCAACCCGGCGCCATAGAGCTTTGGTCGACCGCCGTTCAGGATGTTGGTGATTTGCCGAGGAATGAACTTCTCGACGTGCTGGTACGGACCGTAGTTGTTCGAACAGTTGCTGAGCGTGGCCTCCACGCCGAAGGAGCGCACCCAGGCGCGCACCAGGTGATCAGAACCGGCCTTGGTCGCGGAGTAGGGGCTGGACGGGTTGTAGGGCGACATCTCGGTGAATCGATTGGGGTCCTCGAGCGAAAGCTCGCCGTAAACCTCGTCAGTGGAGATGTGGTGGTATCGGGTGCCATACCTGCGAACTGCCTCCAGCAGCGTGTAGGTCCCGATCAGGTTGGTCGTGATGAACGCAGATGGGTCCCGCAGTGAGTTGTCATTGTGGGACTCTGCCGCGAAATGCACCACGAGATCATGGCGCCGCACCAACGCGTGGACCAGACTGGCGTCGCAGATGTCGCCGCGGACGAAAGTAAAGCGATTCTCAGGCAAACCTTCGAGCGACGCCAGATTTCCGGCGTAGGTCAGCTTGTCCAACACCGTGACGGACGAATCCGTGTGGTCGAGTACATACCGGACGAAGTTCGAGCCGATGAAACCCGCCCCGCCGGTCACCAGAATTTTCGTCATGCGAGTCATCCTAAGGAGGGCTGACGGCTTCTGGCGGGCGGCTTAAAGTGCGAACAAATGCCCTGTCTCCGAGCGTGCCGAGCGGAGCAATCAAAAACTGGGAGACTGGGCGCCATGCGTGGCATCATCCTGGCCGGCGGCTCTGGTACCCGGCTGCATCCGGTGACGCTGGGCGTGAGTAAGCAGTTGGTTCCGGTCTATGACAAACCGATGATCTACTACCCGTTGTCGACGTTGATTTTTGCCGGAATCCGCGACGTGTTGGTGATCACCACGCCGCACGATGCGTCAGCCTTCTGGCGGCTGCTGGGTGACGGCTCGCAATTTGGCATCTCGATCAGCTATGCTCAGCAACCCTCGCCAGACGGATTAGCCCAAGCCTTTGTCATCGGCGCTGACTTCATCGGTTCCGACAAGGTGGCCCTGGTGCTAGGCGACAACATCTTCTATGGGCCCGGCCTAGGCACTCAGCTGCGACGCTTCAGCGACGTTGAGGGCGGAGCCGTCTTCGCCTACTGGGTGGCCGAGCCTCAGGCGTACGGGGTGGTGGAGTTCGATGCAGACGGGCACGCAATCTCACTGGAGGAGAAGCCAGCTCGCCCCAAGTCGAACTACGCCGTTCCAGGCTTGTACTTCTATGACAATGACGTGGTTGGCATTGCCGCGAAGCTTCCGCGGTCAGCTCGCGGCGAGTACGAGATCACCGATGTGAACCGGCATTACCTTGAGGCCGGAAAGCTGCAGGTTGGCGTCCTCCCACGCGGTACTGCCTGGCTAGACACCGGGACCTTCGAGTCGATGAACGACGCCAGCAACTTCGTCCGCACCATTGAAGCTCGGCAGGGCCTCAAGGTCGGTGCACCTGAGGAGGCGGCCTGGCGGCAAGGCTTTCTGACCGATGACGAGCTCGCGGAGCGGGCGGCCGCGTTGCTGAAGTCCGGCTACGGGACCTACCTCGCCGACATCTTGGAGCGGCAGCGACAGAGCGCCCTGAACGCGATCCGCTGAGCAGTTCAGCGGCGACCGCGACGGGCCCTCAGATAGTCGGCGACCACGTATTCACCGAGCCGGCTGATATCGGGGGTAAAGACACGCCCACCGGCGCGACGGGCGATCGCGTCGACAAAGCGAGCCAAGCCTTCGTCATCCCCGAGCATGAACGTGTTGATCGTCGCGCCGTGCCGGGTGAGCTCGTCGACCTCCGCGATCGTTGCCCGCAGGGTCTCCGATGTCGTCGGCCAGTGGAAGTACGCCTCTCCCCCGCCGGTCAGGTGTGCAGTTGGTTCGCCGTCGGTGATGACGAGCACCACGGGCTCCGCCTCCGGATGACGACGCAGGTGGCGCGACGCGAGCATGAGGGCATGCTGCAGGTTCGTGCCTTGCACCCAGTCCGGCTCCACTTCGGCCAGCTGGACGGGCGTCATCCGGCGGGCCAGCCTGTTGAACCCGATGACCTGGAGCGCATCTTGTCGAAATCGGGTCTCAATGAGGTGGTTGAGTGCCAGCGCTGTTTGCTTCATCGGGCCCCAGCGCCCGTCGTGCACCATCGAGAAGGAGAGATCGACGCAGAGCGCCACAGCCGCGCTGATCCGGCGCTCGGTCTCGGTGACTTCGAAATCACCGACATCCAAAGCGACCCCGGTCGTGGTCAGCCCAGACCGACGCAACGCGTTGGACACCGTACGCGCGGCGTCAATCGGCAGCTCGTCGCCAAAAACCCAAGGCCGAGTCAAGCCGGTGGGCTCATCGGCGGCGCCAGTCTGGTGGTCGTCGTGGTCGCCACGGCCTGACGCGTCAAGCTGAGCGAATACCCGCCGCAGCGCGGTCTGACCTAGTCGCCGAACCGCGCGCGGGGTCAACCGCAGACCATCCTCGCCTCGGGTCAGGTAGCCCTGCTCCTCCAGCTCTCGCTCAAGATCACGAAGAGCTTGGATGTCGCTCAGGGCTTCGCGACCAAGATGCTTGGCCAGCAACTCGACGTCTACGTCGTCCAGCGTCGAGATCCGCTCGCCCTGGGAGAGCTGCGCCTCGAGCGCCTCGAGGTCCGCCAGGTCGGCAACCGCCTCGACCGCGGCGCTGTAGCCAAGCGGCTCCCCACCGGGACGCATGCTCGCGGCCTGATCCCGATCGAGACCGGGACGCAGCGCCCGTAGGTTGTCAGCCAGCTGCGCCATCTCCGAGGCCAGATCGGCATCAGCGAGCACGTGGCTCAGCAGTTGGCCAAGCTGCTCTCGTTGCTCTGGGCTAAGCGATGCCATCAGCCTCATGCCGGCGGCCTCACGACGCGCCAACGCATCGATCAGCTCCTCGATTGTCTCCGGGTGTTCTGGGAAGAACTCGCCGTGACGGTCCATGAAGTCGGCGAACTGATCGGTCGTGTCCTCCTGCCGTGCGTGGGCGGCAAGCAGGGCGTTGAGGTCGGCCAGCATGTCCTTGACCCGCTGCATGGCCTCAGGGTCGGAGGATTCCAGGGCCTGCTTGATACCGGCGAACTGGGCGTCCAGCACCTCACGCTGCAGCATGCTCTTGATCGCCTCGAAAATGGCACGTGCCTCATCGGATCGCCACGGGTAGTGGTCGAGGGCCCGCACCTGGCCGGCAACATCGTCGGGCAGCGTCTCCAGTTCCAGCTCGGCCAGTCGCGCATCCTCTGTGTCGCTGCCGGCCAAAGTCTCCCGCTCGGCCGCCAGCGCTTGGTCGAGCGCGGCTCTGACCTGATCTAGGGTTCCTCCTAGATCGCCGCGTCGTCGTGCCTGGGCGCGCAGCTTTCTGATCTTGTCGGCCAACCGGTCGAGGCCGCCGCGACCGTCCAGCCCGCGGCGCATCAAATCTCGCAGGGAGTCGCGTACGGTTCCTGCGGAGAGCACGTCCTGACCGATCTTGTCGATGGCCGCACGCACATCGAACGGTGGCCGTAATGGGTCTGGCCCGCCGCGCCATGGTCCGTAACGGAAACGGTGGTGGGCTCTGTCTGGCTCTTGATTGCCGTGGTGATCGTGCCCGCTGTTATCGGAAACCATGATCACTTCCTGTCAAGCCGCTCCGTAGATTGTCCGGCCACCGACGGTCTCCTTCTCGAGCCGGCGGGTCAGATGCAACCCTTCGAGGGTGAACTCAGCCGCTGCGGCAACCTGCCCGCGGCCAGCCGCATCGTCGTAACCAAGTCGGAACAGCACCTTGGACAAACCCGGCACGGAGCCCAGCTGCGCCAGCACATCCGAGGCCGCGACCAGGTCACCAGTTTCCACGAGTCCGCCCTGGGCGAAAACGTTGGTGAAGCCGGAGAGGTCCAGGCCCGACAACCGGTCGCGGAAGGTGGCGGCGACCGCGAGCCGTAGCAGGTGGTCCAGCACCGCTCGTTCCCGGCCCTCCTCGCCCATCTCGAATTCGATCTTGCCGAGCAGCGTGGGCAGCACCACACCAAGATCACAGGTCCGAGCGACCGCTGTTTCATGATCACGCGTACGGGCTGCACGCCGCAGCGCCGACGCCGCCACCCCTTCTGCGGCGGCGATCGCGAACCGGGCCGAGACGCCCGACCGCTGGTCGACCGAACTGGACTCGCGGAGGTTTCGAGTAAGACGCGACAACACTTCGAGCAGATGATCACCAACCTCCGCCACCAGCTTGGCTTCCTGGCGGATCAGAGTCACTTCATCGTCCAGGTCGGTGAGGTAGTGGGTACGAAGCTCGGCGCCGAATCTGTCTTTGAGCGGAGTGATGATACGGCCGCGATTCGTGTAGTCCTCTGGATTGGCCGTAGCGAGCAGGAAGAGATCGAGCGGAAGTCGTAGCGAGTAGCCACGCACTTGGATATCGCGCTCTTCCAAGACGTTGAACAAAGCGACCTGGATGCGCTCGGCGAGGTCGGGCAGCTCGTTGAGACCGAACACACCTCGGTTGGCCCGTGGCACCAGGCCGTAGTGCACGGTTTCCGGGTCACCGAGCGTGCGGCCCTGAGCGACCTTCACTGGATCGACGTCGCCGATCAGGTCGCCGACCGAAGTGTCGGGCGTCGCCAGCTTCTCGGTGTAGCGCTCGTCGCGGTGCCGCCAGTCCACGGGCAGCTCGTCGCCCAGCTCCGCCGCCAATGAGCGACAGCGAATGCACACCGGCGCGTACGGGTCATCGTGGATCTCACACCCGGCCACTTGCGGGCTCCACTCGTCGAGCAGCCCGGCCAACGTCCGCATCAGCCGAGTTTTGCCCTGACCGCGTTCGCCGAGTATCACCAGATCGTGGCCCGCCAGTACGGCGCTTTCCAGCTCGGGCAGCACCGTCGCGTCGAAGCCGACGATGCCAGGGAAGGCGGTCGCCCCAGAGCGGAGTCGTTCCAGCAGGTTGTCGCGGAGCTCCGCCTTGGTGCGGCGGCTGACATATCCAGATGCCTGGAGCTCGCCACGTGTTGCCGGCTTCCGGCGGAGAGGCTCGCGCATGGACCGACAGTACGACCCGACCCAAGTTGCCTGGATTTCCTGGCTCCCCGGTGAGCCGAGCGCCTCCCGCAACTCCTAGGCCCAGCAGAGTAGGTTAGCTGGAACACATGCCCGCACGAGGAGCCGCCGCGACGGATGCGCACCGCACGACTGGTCGGACTCAGCCCGGATGGGAAGTCCTTGATCGTGGCCACCGAGAGCGGTGAGGAATTCATGATCGAGGCGGACGAGAGGCTCCGCGCGGCGTTGCGCGGTGATTTGCCGCGACTCGGACAACTGGAGATCGAGATGCAAACCTCACTCACCCCCCGCGACATTCAGGCGCGGATCCGGGCAGGCGAGACCCTCGAGGATGTGGCCCGAGTGGCAGGCATTCCCATGGATCGGGTCGAGCGCTTTGCCCTGCCTGTCCTCGCCGAGCGCGAGCACGTTGCGTCGATGGCCATGGCATCCTCGGTACGCCGCCGCGGCGAGCCCTCGGGTCACCGCAGTCTGCGCATCACGGTCACTGAGCGGTTGCTGGGCCGCGGCGTTGACATCGACGCCATCAAGTGGGACTCCTATCGCCTGGATGACGGCCGCTGGGCCGTGACGGCGGACTACCGATCGGGAGATACCAGTCGGCACGCGTCCTTCTTCTACGACCTTCGCGGGCGGTTCTCCGTCGCGGCCAACGACGAGGCCCGCTGGCTGCTCGGCGATCAAGCCGCGCCGAGAGGTCCGCAGCGCGGACGCCCCCGGCCGATGGAGGAGGCGAGCGAGAGTGACACCGAGCCAACGCTGGTAAGCGACAAGCTCGCCCTTGCGAAGGCGGCTCACGAGTCGGCCCGCCATCGGCCGGCTGACGATGAGCCCGCTGAGAACGAGGACGATGAGCCGACCGTTGCGGTGTCACGGATGCTGCGTCCAGTAGCCGATGTCCCCAATCCGAGTGACACTGGCCATGAGGTGACTGATGAATCGCCGATTGGAACGCTCTACGAGATGCTGGGCGGTGACGGTTACAGCGAGGACTCCCCGCGGGTGTACCCAGGCCTGAGCGACGCAACCGCGGTGCCGGAGACGGAGACCATAACCGACGGCGGCTGGGAGCCGGCCATCGTGATCAACTATCCGGTCGAGCCGAGTATGCACGAGGAAGCCGTCATCGACTCGCCGGAATCCACCGAACACCCAGCGAGCCCGATCGAGGCCACCACCGAGCACGAATTGCCCGGTACCGACGAACCTGGGCCACCGGACCTCCCGGCGAACCTGGCCGATCGGACCGACGAGGCACATGAGTTTGAGATTGAGTCATTGCACGACGTGGATACACCACCGGAGCGGAAGAGCGTCAAGCGGAAGCGGGCGTCCGTGCCGAGTTGGGACGAGATCATGTTCGGCGGACCCAAGCGTCAAAGCTAACGCTCCGGGCGCCCAGGACCGCCGGATCCACCTCAGGGATCCGTACCGGTGGCGACCGGGCGGCTCGGGTCGCTGATCCAGTCGCTCCATGAGCCGGGGTAGACAGCGGCTGTCAACCCGGCAGACTCCAGCGCCACCAGGCTGTGCGCGGCAGTGATGCCGGAACCGCAGTACAGCACCGCGCCCTCCCCGCCACCTGTTTCGGTGTACAACCTGGCGATCTGCGCGGGTGGCAGGAACCGGCCGTCGGGGTGCAGATTCGCCGTGGCAGGCAGGTTGATCGCTCCCGGGATATGGCCGGCCACAGGGTCGACTGTCTCCTTCTCCCCCGAGTACCGCTCGGCAGCGCGTACGTCGAGCAGAGTGGGAGCGTCCGGCCTCCCTAGCCGCGCACTGATGTCCGAAGCATTCAGCTGTGGCCGCTGGCCGGGGTGTGCGACGAAGTCACCCCGTGGTGGCGGCCTACCGGGGCCCGAGAATGTCGGCAGCCCGGCGGCCGTCCAGGCGGCGAGACCGCCATCGAGAACTCGCACGTCCCGGTGCCCGGCATCAGTCAACAGCCACCAGAGGCGCGACGCGGCCTGCGAGGTTGCAGCATCGTAGGCGACGACCGGCGAATCCTGGCACACGCCGATTTCCCGCATCGACTGCTCGAACACGCCGACCGCCGGAAGTGGGTGACGGCCGCCAACCCCTGGCGGTCCAGCGAGCTGCGTCTCGAGATCCACCCAGACTGCACCAGGAATGTGGCTCGCTTCGAAGTCCGGCTTGCCGGGTGGTCCGCCGAGGACCCAGCGCACATCAGCGACTACCGGAGGTCGGGCCGAACCGAGCAGCTCAGCGAGCTCCGCGGGAGAAATCAGCACGGCGTCAGAACTCGTCATCGGCTGTCCCATCCTCCCCGAGTGGAAGTGGGTCGGAGAGGGTGGCACGCGCCACGGCTCGCGTCACCCGGCGACGGTGATGCCGTCGACACAGCACCTCGTACGCGACGGCCAGGCGCTTCTCCTCACCGTCGGCGGGAACCGGCAAGGTGTCACCCACCACAACCTGATCGCCCACGAGCACCATCTTCCCGTTGACAGTCCGGGCATTGTGTGTCGCACGCTCACCACACCAGCACAGCGCGCGGACCTGAAGATTCTCGATCCTGTCGCAGAGTTCAACGAGCCGCTGCGAGCCAGCGAAGAGCCGAGTCTGAAAGTCGGTGAGTAGGCCGATGGCGAACACATCGATCTGGAGCTCGTCGACGATCCGCGCCATCTGATCCACCTGCTCCGCGGAGTAGAACTGCGTCTCGTCGCAGACCATATAGTCGATTCGTTGGCCGCTGGTGAGCTGGGCCACCACATAGTTCCAGAAGTCGAATTCCCACGTGACCTCGATCGCCGGCTTAGCCAGGCCGAGCCGTGATGAGATCGTCGACTCACCAGCCCGATCATGGCTAGTGAAGAGCCGACCCTTGCGTCCTGCGGCTGCCTGGGTGTAATCGAGTTGGAGGGCAAGGGTCGACTTGCCGCAGTCCATCGGTCCGGTGAAATAGCAGAGCTCAGCCACGCCGGAATCCTGCCATCCTGACTGAACTCGACCATTCAGGCTACGAGGAGTGGCACAAGCATCTCGGCTGGCGTCAGCGATCCATGCATGCCAATCAAGGTGAACTCCCGCGGAAACGCACTGGTCATGACCGCCCAATCTCCGCGAAGGGCCACCAGTACATGCCCCCAACGCTCCCGGAGTTGATCATCTACTGCTGCGAACCAGCCTTCGTCGATGGCCTCGTCCCGAGTTCGTATCCAGGCAAGCTCACCGAACCGGGTGCGCCAGCGGTCCGCCACCCGACGAGGCGGTTCTTGATCAACATAAAGCTGCCGGAAGCGTGCCTCCCCGGCGAGCGCCGACACGCCCGCCATCAGGGCTGGATCGTCCTCGGCGATGATTCGCTGATCGGAGGGGATGTCGACCATGCCATGATCACCGGTAATGATCAACCTCACCTGGGGCGGCAAGGCAGCGCGCAGCCGCTCGCACATGGCATCGATTCGCGCCAGCTGCTGCAGCCAGTCCACGGACCTGCAACCATGCACGTGCCCGTAATGATCAAGCTCCCGCTCGTACGCGTAGACCACGGTGCGATCGCCGCGCATGGCTGCATCGACGATCAACGCAATCCGCAGGTCCTCAGCGCTTTCGTCGGAGAACGGGACGAAGGCTGCTCCGCGGAGCGCGGCCTCGGTCAGCCCAGTGCCCTGGAATCGGGCTAAGGCGACCGACGTCACAGCGACGCCGGTTGCGCTCGCGCGTTCGAAGAATGTCGGCTTGGACTGATAGACCGTGGGCACCAGGTCGGATTCCCACGTCAAGCCATTCAAGATCTCGCCGGTCGACGGTACTCGCGACGTATAGCCGACCAGGCCGTGCTGGCCTGGTGGCTGACCGGTCCCCAGGCTGCCGAGGCTGGTGACTGTGGTGCTGGGCACGGCGGATGTGATCGGCTGCGCACCTCCGAGCAGCGAGCCGAGAAAGGGTGCCGCGACTATTGACTGGCGTAGCAGGTTCCAACCGAGCCCGTCGATCAGCACCACCACGTAACGCGTTGCCGGTGGCAACCGAAAAACATCCTCGGCGTACCCCGGCACACCCAGATGCGCTCCGATGCTCGGCATCAGCTCACCCAGCGTTGTGGACTGATAGGCCGGAACAACCATCTCGGGCAGTGGCTGGTTGGCCGGCACCCCTGGCGTAGACCTCCCCACCACGGGTGAGGTCATACTGCAGCCGCTCGCTGGAGCGAGCTGGCGAATCGCACGAGGCGCGCGACTCGATCCTGGCCATCGGCTGCGGCGCTCATCCGCACCGTCAGGTCGTCGCCGACAAGCGTGCCGGTATATCCATGATCAGCTTCGCACTGCGGATCAGTGCATGTCGCCAGCTCCAAGTCGATTCGGCGTACCGCTCCCCAACCCACCGACAGCCAAGTCTCGAAGACATCCTCCGAGCCGACCTGGTACGCCTCTGGTCGGGTAACGACGCGGGTCACGGCAACTGTGTTGATCTTGCTCAGAGCCACCGACTCGGTGGAGGATGCCGCGTAGATCCCCGATGCCGGAGGCTCGGCAGGCTGGTCGTCGGTATGGCCGATCACAAGCCGGGTGCGGGTCAGCGCAAGCACCGTGACATGACGGTGGATCTCGTCGCGGTTGAACGTCGGCTCGTGATGCACCACAAAATCCAGCAGCTCCTCATCCGCGAGGGCGATCATCATTGCGTCCTCGACAAGTTCTGGGAAGTATCCGCACGCGTCGATCTCGGCGCGCAGATCTTTCCTCGTGGAGCCAATCCTCATGCCGATCATCCTGCCACGCACCACCGACACCCGCGCTGATCGACGGCTGTTTGCAGCTGCGCGGGCGGCTCGCACACCCGCCGGCACTCGCGCTACAGGACCCGCGCCATTGGGTCGCGCTGGTCCGCTGTGGGTGCAATGAACACACGGGCACCCAACACCGAGAGGGAGCTGACCGAGGCCACGCAGGGGCGGAGGGTCACCGACGCCAGCTGCGGAATTGCGTCGGACAGCTGCGCTACTCGGTGCAGCACGTCCTCAATCAGTGCAACGTCGACTCCGGGCGCCCCCTGGCGGCCAAACAACGTCGGGGCGGCCTTCAGCTCTCGGACCATTCCAGCGGCATCCATAGTGGTCAATGGTGGCACGCGGTAGACCGTGTCGCCGAGCAGCTCGCTTGGAATCCCGTCCAGACCGAGCGAGACGATCGGCCCGAATGCGGCATCCTCGCGGCTGGTGATGATCAGCGCTACGCCGGGTGGCGCCATGGCCTGGACCACGGGCTTGGCAACCGACAGACCGTCATCGTCAGCAAGGCCGATCTCAGCCACCAGTTTCCGCAAATCCTTCCACGCCTCGGCCATCTCGCCGACGTTGTCGATGTTGCGGTGCACGCTGGCGAGGTCAGGACGACCACGTACGGCACTGCTGGTGGCCTTCAGCACCACATTCCAGCCCAGCTGATCAGCAGCCGTGACAGCCTCGTCCAAGCTGGAGACGGCGAACTGCCGCACCAGGTCGATCCCGTAGGTACGCAGGAATTCAGCCGTCTCGACCTCGGTCAGCTCACGACCAGCCGGCTGCTCGGCCAAGATGCGGTTCACCAGCAGCTTGGCCGCCCGAGTGTCCACTTCCACCATCGGCACTGCGCCAGGGTCCCGGTCGCGCCAGAGAGCGTAGCTTGTTAGGGCTGACAGCGCCTGGATGGCATCGACCGATCCGTCAAACCTGGGCAATCGCCCAGGTGCATCCGCTTCGCCGCTGCTCATCAACGGTGGATGGAAGTCCAGGAACACCCCGATCAGCGGCTTGGTGGCGTCGGCAGCAGTGTTCTCCAAGGCCAGAATGATGTCTTCGGTGCCCTGGTCAAAGGCATTCACAGCAGCGCACACCACGGAGTCGTAGCGCTGGTCGGCTAAGGCCTCACGCGCGGCCTGTGCAAACGAGTCCGGGTCCGCGTCTGCTCCGAGCAGCTTCGGCTCTGGGTCACGAATCAGTCCGACCGAGTCCATCTTCTGCAGCATCTGGTACGCGAGCGTCAAAGAGTTGGTGATGATCCGGACCCGTGGGCCCGACGGCAACGGCTGCCGTGACGCGATCTTGGCGATGTCGATCATGTCACCGCGGCCGTGAACCACCATGATCCCGGCCTGCCGGAAGAGGGCATCAACCGCCTCTTCCGGGGCATGGCCAAGGCCGCCTCGTACGCCGGCATGATCAGCTCGGCTGGTCCGCCCCGGGGCGAACACCACGACGGGCTTTTTCCGAGCCAGCCGCCGGGTGATTCGGGAAAACTTCCGCGGGTTGCCGATCGAGTCCAATGTGAGCAAGCAGACCCGGGTAGCCTCGTCGTCCTCCCAGTACTGCATCACGTCGTTGGCAGTCACGTCGGCGTAGTCACCCGTGCTGATAAAGGAGGACAGGCCCAGGTCTTGGCGTACGGCGTGGTTGAGCAATGCCACACCAACAGCAGCCGACTGGCAGAACAACCCCACTCCCCCGGGCCGCGGCATCGGTCCAGGTGTGGCATTCAGGTGGACCGAGGGAAGCGTGTTGATCACGCCCAGGGCATCCGGGCCAAGTGCGCGGACTCCGTACGCCCGGGCCAAATTGATGATCTTGAGGTTGTCCCCGGCGGCGTAGTCAGTCCCGGTCAAAACCACAATGCCGTGAGCGCCCTTGTGCGCGGCGTCGATCACGACTGCACCCATCTGATTAGTCGGGACCGAGACGATCGCCAGGTCCAAGCCCCCCGACACCGCGGCGATCGAAGCAGCGTTGGGCACGCCGGCGACCGGGGCACCATCGATGCTTACGGCAGCCACCTCGCCGGCAAAGCCGCCGCGCCGTATCGAATTGATCAAGTCCTGCACTCGATCGCCCTGCCCGTGCACCACAATCCGCTCTGGATTGAGCAGCCGCCGGACCGAGGCACTTTCTGCGCGATGCTCCCGACGCTCCATGACGCCGACCGAGGTATCGGTGGGCAAGATCGGGAACTCGACAGCAAGCACGCCATCTTCCATGTCCTTGGACACGCGGTAGCCGGCGTCAGCAAACACCTTGGCCATCCGTCGGTTCTGCGGTAGCACCTCGGCCACGAATCGGGTGATCCCGCGTTCCCGAGCGGCTTGGGCTAGATGCTCCAACAGCAGCTGAGCAATGCCGCGGCCCTGATGGGCATCCTCGATCAAGAACGAGACTTCTGCATGATCATCTTCGACACGGTCATAGCGACCAACGGCGATCATCTCCTCGCCAAGGGTGACGATGAACGCCACTCGGTCCACATAGTCGACCTCGGTGAAGCGCTTGACGTCCCGATCACTCAGCCGCGGATACGCCGCGAAGAAACGGAGATACTTCGACTCCGGTGAGACCCGTTCGTAGAAAGCAACCAGTCTGTCCGCATCGGACGGACGGATCGGGCGCAGATGCGCAACGCCGCCGTCGGCCAGCAGAACATCGGCTTCCCACTCTCGTGGGTATCCGGGCGGGTCCCTGTCAATATTTCCTGAGGCCTGGCTCACGGACACGGCCAAAAGCTTAAGTCTTAGATGTTGCGGCCGGGTTTCGAGGGCAGCGACCAAGCCTGTCGTATGCAGGCGGTGTGCCGTAGGAATCGGGGGGTGAGCGTCGGGTAGCGCGCTGACGAATAGAGGAGCGATGAGCGAACACCCCACTCATCAGATTGATCTTGATAGCGATGTGTGCGCGAAGCACGACGACATCGTCGGCTCCCAGCGCGCTGCGCGAACGCACCAAAGGACTAGTGTTCGGCCATGGCCGACTTCGTCGCTGCAATCGACCAGGGTACGACAAGCACACGCTGCATGATCTTTGATCACTCGGGCCGCGAGGTCGGCAAATATCAGCTCGAGCACCAGCAGATCATGCCCAGAGCAGGCTGGGTGGAGCACGATCCGCTGGAGATCTGGCAGCGCACCCAAGAGGTCGTCCAGCAAGCCTTGGCAGCGCGCAGCCTAGCCGCCACCGACTTGGCAGGGCTTGGAATCACCAACCAGCGTGAGACGACGGTGGTCTGGGATCCCATGACGGGTGAGCCGTACGGGAACGCGATCGTCTGGCAGGACACCCGTACCGACAAGATCGCCGCCGCTCTTGATCGCGATGGCCGGGGTGATGTCATCCGGCATCGGGCGGGCCTGCCGCCGGCCACATACTTCTCCGGCGGCAAGTTGCAATGGATCTTGGAGAACGTCGACGGCGTACGTGCGGCCGCCGAACGAGGCCGTGCGCTCTTCGGTACCACCGACAGCTGGCTGTTGTGGAATCTGACTGGCGGCGTTGACGGCGGCCAACACATCACCGACGTCACCAATGCCAGCCGCACCATGTTGATGGACCTGGAAACCCTCGACTGGGACCCAGAGCTATTGAGTTTCTTCGGAATCCCGCGGGCAATGCTGCCGCGCATCGTGCCGTCTTCGGACGCCGCGGCGTACCAGCGCACCCGGGCAGACGGTCCGTTTGGGGGCGAGGTACCGATCGGGGGTGATCTGGGCGACCAACAGGCAGCGATGGTCGGCCAGGTTTGCCTCAGAGCCGGCGACGCCAAGAACACCTACGGCACCGGCAACTTCTTGCTGCTCAACACCGGCGAGCAGCTGTGCCGCTCGAGCAACGGCCTTCTCAGTACCGTGTGTTACCAGTTCGGCGACGCCTCGCCGGTCTACGCGCTCGAGGGCTCCATCGCGGTGACCGGTTCCGCCGTGCAATGGCTCCGCGACCAGCTCCAGATCATTAGTGACGCCGCGGAGGTCGAGACGCTGGCGAGCCAGGTCGACAATGCAGCAGACGCATACTTCGTTCCAGCATTCTCCGGGCTCTTCGCACCCTATTGGCGCTCTGATGCCCGCGGGGTGATCGTGGGGCTGTCCCGCTTCCACACTCGCGCGCACATCGCCCGGGCGACGTTGGACGCAATCTGCTACCAGAGTCGCGATGTGGTCGAGGCGATGGAGAAGGATGCCGGCGTCCAACTCGATGAACTGAAAGTCGACGGAGGCGTCACCGCGAACACGCTGTGTATGCAGATCCAGGCCGACACGCTCGGCGTCGAGGTGAGCAAGCCTGTGGTAGCGGAGACGACGGCGCTGGGTGCCGCGTACGCCGCCGGTGTGGCGACGGGCTTCTGGGCATCGCCGGACGAGCTTCGGGAGAACTGGCTGGAGGACAAGCGCTGGATCCCGCAGATCAGCGAGGACGAGCGGGCCGCCGGCTACGAGGGGTGGAAGAAGGCCGTGGAACGGACGCTGGACTGGGTTCAGGTCTAGTAGGTATCGCAGCGACGACAAGAGGAGTGGTGGAGATGGCAACAGTGGCTCAGCCGAGGACCCGGGAACGCGTGGCAGATTCTGACCGTAATCTCGCGCTCGAGCTGGTCCGGGCCACCGAGGCCGCAGCGATCAACTGCTCGCGGTACATGGGCTTTGGCGACAAGAACCAGGTAGATGCGGCCGCCGTTGACGCCATGCGCCCGGTGCTCGGTTCGGTCCGAATGAACGGCATCGTGGTGATCGGCGAGGGCGAAAAAGACGAGGCCCCCATGCTCTACAACGGCGAGCGGGTCGGCGATGGCTCCGGGCCGGAGTGGGACATCGCAGTCGACCCTGTCGACGGCACCACACTGACCGCCAAGAGCCTGCCCGACGCAGTGAGCATCATCGGCGTATCCCCCCGCGGCACGATGTTCTCCCCTGGCCCTGCGGTGTACATGCAGAAGTTGGTGGTGCCCGGCCCTGCAGCGGATGCTGTTGATCTTGATGCGCCGATCGCGGACAATCTCACCAAGATCGCCGAGGCGACCGACCGCCCTGTCTCCGAGCTCACGGTCTGCATCCTCGATCGGCCACGACACACCGAGCTGGTCGCCGCCATCCGCGCAGCCGGTGCTCGAATCCGATTCCTGCTTGACGGCGATGTGGCTGGTGCGATCATGGCCGCCACGCCCTCAACCGGAGTCGATCTACTGGTCGGCGTCGGTGGCACGCCCGAGGGCGTGCTCGCCGCGTGCGCGCTCCGCTGTCTGGATGGTGAGATGTTCGGCCGGCTGATTGCCCGGAACGACAATGAGCGGGCAGCGATCGTGGACGCCGGCTTCGACTTGGATCGGATCCTCACAACCACCGACTTGGTTTCCGGCGACAACGTGTTCTTCGCCGCGACAGGTGTCACCGATGGAGCGTTGCTGCGGGGCGTGCGATTCGAGAGCCACCGCATCGTGACCCAATCGCTGTCAATGCGGTCGCGCTCCGGCACGATCCGGCTGATCGAGGGTCGCCACGACCCGGAACGGTCCTTCTTGGTCAATCCCTGAAGACGCCGATGTTCTCCACCACCACCTCACTCGGTCCCGCCACCCGAGCCGATGCCCTCGACCGGCTGGAGAATGAGGATCTGGACATACTCGTCATTGGAGCCGGCGTCACGGGCTGCGGCTGTGCGCTCGATGCTGTCACCCGCGGCCTCCGCGTTGGGCTGGTCGAGGCCCGTGATTTCGCGGCTGGCACGTCTAGTCGGTCCAGCAAGTTGTTTCACGGTGGACTCCGCTATCTCGAGCACCTCAACTTTGCCTTGGTCTTCGAAGCTCTCAGAGAGCGCTCGCTGGCTCTCAACAAGCTGGCCCCGCATCTGGCCAAGCCGGTGCCGTTTCTGTACCCGCTCATGCGGCCGGTGATCGACCGCGGATATGGGGGCCTCGGCATCGGCGTGTACGACGTACTCGGCGCCGGACGTGGGGTGCCGCACCACATGCGTCACTTAAGCCGCAAGCGCACGTTCGAGTCCTTTCCCTCCGCGAACAGGGAGGCGGTGATCGGCTCGATCAGGTTCTACGAGGGCCAGGTTGATGACGCTAGGCACACCATGATGATCGGTCGCACCGCGGCCCACTATGGCGCAGCGGTGGCCACCAGCACGCGCGTAGTCGGCTTTCTGCGCGAGGCGGACCGGGTCGGCGGGGTTGTCGTTCGTGATCTTGAGTCCGGCCGCGAGTTCACCGTCCGAGCGAAGCAGACGATCAATGCCACCGGAGTTTGGGTCGACGAGCTCCAGGAGATGCTGGGCGGTCGTGGGCAGTTCCGAGTCCGCGCCTCCAAGGGGGTCCATCTCGTGGTGCCGCGGAACCGCATCAACTCCATGACTGGGCTGATCACCCGCACCGAGAAGAGTTTGCTCTTCATCATCCCCTGGGGCAGTCACTGGATCATTGGTACGACCGACACCGACTGGGAGCTCGACAAGGCCCATCCCGCAGCGAGTGTGGCCGACATCGACTACCTGCTGCGACACGCCAACACACTGCTAGCTGACTCGCTGAAGCGAGAGGACGTCGTCGGCGTCTATGCCGGCCTGCGGCCGCTGCTGGCCGGCGAATCCGACTCAACGTCGAAACTCTCCCGTGAGCACGCCGTCGCCTCGCCCGTACGTGGCCTGGTCACAATTGCTGGGGGCAAGTACACCACCTATCGGATTATGGCCAAGGACGCCGTCGACGCGGCAGTGCGAGAGTTGGACCAGAAAGTGCCAGCGTCCTGCACTGAGGATGTACCGCTGTTGGGTGCCGACGGCTACCACGCACTGTGGAACGCGCGGCCCTTGCTGGCCGACGAAACCGGTTTGCGCGACCTCCAGATTGAGCACCTGCTCAACCGTTACGGCTCGCTGTTGCCCGAGCTACTGGACATGATCAAATCCTCGCCAAAGCTTGCGCATCCGCTGGAGGGCGCAGCGGAATACCTCAAGGTCGAAGCCGTCTACGCTGCCTCCCACGAGGGCGCTCTGCACCTGGACGACATCTTGGCGCGCCGTACCCGCATCTCGATTGAGACCTGGGACCGCGGTATTGCCGCGGCGCCTGAGGTCGCGCGCCTGGTCGCCCCCATCCTGAGCTGGGAAGCGGCTGACGTGGATCGTGAAGTGGAGCACTACCTCAAACGGGTTGCCGCAGAGCGCGAGTCACAGCACCAGCCAGACGATCTCTCGGCTGACGCGGCACGTCTCGGTGCGCCTGACGTCCGAATGGGCCGCCTCCACTGAACCCGGCAATTTGGGGCCAACGGCGTAGCTCATTGGCTGCTGCAGCTCAGTTTGCCGACACTTCGCTGCGACGCCGGTGGGCGCTGCCCGCGCGGGCGTAAGGTCACGGCATGCCCTTCAACTCGCCCGCATTGGCTTGCCGCGCACAAGGCGTACGAGTCGCCTGGAGTACCTCCGCATGAACAACAAGCCTGCCACCGCTCGCGATGTCATCGGTGACTATCTTTCCGAGCAGTGCACGGTGATCATTGACTCCGAAAGTCAGCTGCGCGCCGGCGAGAACGTCATCCACTCGACCCGAGTAGCGGTACGCCGGCTACGCAGCACGATTCGGGTGTTCTCCGAGCTATTCGACCCCTCCGAGGCTGGGCATCTGGAGGAGGAGCTGGTCTGGTGGGCGGGCCTGCTCGGCGAGGTACGGGATATGGACATCCTGGCGCAGCGGCAAGCCGCCCTGCTCGAGGAGCTGCCGGCTGAGCTGATACTCGGTCCAGTCGCATCGACGATCCAGGCCGAGCTGGCGGTGCACCGTAAGCAAGCAATGGATGCCATGCTCGAGGCGCTGGACTCAGAGCGCTACCGCAAGCTGGTCGGTCTGGTGCATCACTGGCGTAGCGATGCACCATTCACCGCTGCCGCCGACGCGTCATCTGACTCGATCGACTCCGCCATCAAGAAGGCGAGGAAGAAGGCGGGCATGCGGCTCAGTGATGCGGTTGCTGCGCGGCGCGCTGGCGAGCGTGCCGATGAGCTGTTCCATGGTGCCCGCAAGGCAGCGAAACGTCATCGTTATGCGGTGGAAGCTGCGTTGCCGGTCTGGGGCAGCAAGGCCGACAAGATCATTGCGCAACGCAAGGACCTGCAGGATGTGCTCGGGAATCATCAAGACAGCATCGTGAGCGCAGCCTTCCTCCGGGAGCTCGGCGGCCGCATCGGGATTCGGTCAGGTCAGAACGGATTCAGCTACGGAGTTCTCTACGCCCGCGAGATCTATGCCAGCGATTCGCTGCTGGATGAGCTGAAGCCCTTCCTTTAGTCCTGGCCCGTACGCGCCAGCCACAACGTGTCGTCGCGGGAATGGGAAACGGCCGGTGCAAGACTGAAATAGCCACACGGCAGAGGGGAGAATCCGCGTTCGATGGCCAGAACACCAGCACCTCCCGAGGATGACTTCACCGAGCGAATCGTCGACATTGACGTCTCCTCCGAGATGCAGACCAGCTTCTTGGAATACGCGTACTCGGTGATCTACTCCCGGGCCCTTCCTGACGCCCGGGACGGGCTCAAGCCTGTGCAACGTCGGATCTTGTACTCAATGGACGAGATGGGCGTACGGCCGGACCGCTCGCACGTCAAATGCGCCCGAGTTGTCGGTCAGGTCATGGGTCAGTACCACCCGCATGGCGACGGTGCAATCTACGATGCGCTCGTCAGAACGGCACAGCCGTGGACAATGCGACTCCCCCTGGTCGATGGTCACGGCAACTTCGGATCACTTGACGACGGCCCGGCCGCCATGCGCTACACCGAGTGCCGAATGGCACCAGCCGCCGCCGCGATGACCGATGGTCTGGACGAGGACACCGTTGACTTCAAACCGAATTACGACGGCAAGGACGTCGAGCCGACCGTGCTCCCGGCGGCTTTTCCCAACCTGCTGGTCAACGGGGCGACGGGGATCGCAGTGGGTATGGCAACAAACTGCCCGCCGCACAACCTGGTGGAAGTCGTTCAGGCGCTGCGCCACTTGATCAAGCACCCGGACGCCGACATCGACGAACTGATGCGCTTCATTCCTGGGCCCGACCTGCCCAGTGGCGGCAAGATCATCGGGCTGGATGGTATTCGCGATGCCTACCACACCGGAAAAGGATCATTCCGGATGCGGGCGACCACCCGCATCGAGCAGGTGCATCCACGTCGCAAGGGCATCGTGATCACCGAACTGCCCTACCTGATCGGCCCGGAGCGGGTGATCGAACAGATCAAGAACCTTGTGAACGCGCGCAAGCTGCAGGGCATCGCCGACGTCAAGGATCTCTCGGATCGGGTCAATGGAACTCGCCTGGTGATCGAGATCAAGAGCGGCTTCAACCCCGACGCCATCCTGGAACAGCTGTACAAGCTGACCAAGATCGAGGACAACTTCGCCATCAATGCCGTCGCTCTGGTCGATGGCCAGCCGCGCACCCTGACGCTGCGGAACATGCTCACCGTCTACCTCGAGCATCGCTACGAGGTGACTCGGCGCCGCACGGAGTTCGCCCGGACCAAGGCCCGGGAGCGGCTTCACCTGGTCGAAGGGTTGCTGGTGGCAATTCTCGACATCGATGACGTCATCGCGATCATCCGCACATCCGACGACACGGCTCAGGCACGCTCTCGGCTGATGGAGGTGTTCGAGCTATCGGAGACCCAGACGAATTACATCCTGGAGATGCCGCTTCGCCGGCTCACGCGGTTCAGTCGAATCGAGCTTGAGGCGGAGCGGGACAAGCTGGAAGCGACCATCGCCGAGCTCACCGAGATCTTGGACAACCCCGAACAGCTCCGAACTCTCGTCGGCAACCAGCTCGCCGAGATCGCCCGGCAGCACGGCACGCCGCGCCGGACTATCCTGCTGGCCGCCAGCGGTGTCACGGCCACCGCTGCAGCCGCCCCCCTGGAGGTCGCAGACGATCCCTGCTGGGTACTGCTTTCCTCCGCCGGTCTGCTCGCTCGTACGAACCATGCGCAGCCACTACCAGCGGTGGGTGCCCGGGCAAACCATGATCTCATTGCTTCCAAGATCATCTCGACTGCACGTGGAGACTGCGGACTGATCACCAGCGCCGGACGGCTGATCAAGATCTCCACGCTGGATCTCCCAACGGTTCCGGCTACCGCTCAGGCACCCAACCTCCAGGGCGGAACCCATGTCAGCGAGCTGGTCACTCTTGGCGCGGACGAGAAGGTGCTCTGCCTGACGACCTTGACCGATGATTCACTCGGCCTGGCACTCGGCACGGCTCAGGGTGTCGCGAAGCGGGTTAACCCGGAGGTTCTCGGTAAAGACTCCTGGGACGTGATCCGCCTGGAGCCGGGTGATCGGGTGGTCGGTGCAGTTGAATTGACGACCACCGAAACCGAGCTCGTCTTCGTGACCAACGACGCCCAGCTGCTGCACTTTCCCGCCGCAGCTGTACGGGCGCAGGGCCGCTCGGGAGGCGGCATGGCCGGCATCAAACTCGGCCTCGGCGCCCGTGTCGTCTACTTCGGCGTAGTGGCTGCCGCCGACGCGGTGGTCGCCACCGTATCCGGCACGTCTCGCGCTCTGCCCGGAACCGATGCCGGCTCCGTCAAGGTCACGGACTTTCGACAGTATCCGGCCAAGGGCCGGGCAACTGGTGGAGTACGCTGCCATCGGTTCCTCAAGGGCGAGGATGCTCTGCTACTCGCCTGGGCGGGGCCGGCGCCTGCCATCGCTGCTGCGGCCAGCGGCAGCCCCGTTCCGCTGCCGGCCGTCGACACCCGACGTGACGGGTCAGGAACCCCCGGCAGTCAGCCCATCGCGGCGATCGGATCGGCCGCCGCCGGCTGAGCGCTATGACCTCGCACTGGAGGCCGACAGAGGAATGGAACACTTACCCGAGCACCAGCCGGACCATCGTGAGGGCTTTTCCGATGCCTTCGACGACCTGCTTGCCAACAACAAGAAGTTCGCTGAGAGCTTTGATCAGCACGGCTTCGACGGGGTAGCCCATGCGGGAGTCCTGATGATCACCTGTATGGATTCCCGAATTGTGCCCCTGGAAATGGTTGGACTGACTTTCGGTGACGCCAAGATCATCCGTACTCCTGGCGGTCGCGTCACCACCTCAGCCCTAGCGGGCTGCATTGCAGGTGTCCACCTCCTCCACGTCGACCGCATCATGGTGATTCCGCACAGCCGCTGCGCCATGGCCGCGGCCGACGACGATGTGATCATCGACCGCATCAGGACCGCCAGCGGCGCCGACGCCTCCTGGGTGCGGTTCGGTGCCTCGGCCGATCAGCGCCGTACGCTGCATCGCGACGTCGAGAAGCTCCGGAATCACCCACTTGTCGGCGACCGGGCAGCCGTGGGCGGGTTCTACTACGACGTGGACACCGGCCTCCTCGAACGCTGGGCTTAGTCCACGCTGCTTACCTCAGGCGTCGATAGTGGCGGCGTCGAGAGCGTACGCACCGTCGATGATGAACTCCTTGCGTGGGCCCACGTCATTGCCCATTAACATCTCGAACGTCGTGTCGGCGATGAGGCCGTCATCCACCGTCATCCGACGTAGTGTGCGGTGCCGGGGATTCATCGTGGTCTCGGCTAGCTGATCGGCGTCCATCTCACCGAGACCCTTGTAGCGCTGCGGCTCCTTGAAGTGCAGACCCCGCTTGGTTAGCTCTGCTGCCTTCCGTTGGTACTCAGCGTCGGAGTAGGTGTAGATGTACTTCTCCTGCCCCTTGCGGGCATTCGTCAGCTCGAAGCGATGCAGTGGCGGTACCGCCGTGAAGACTCGTCCGGCAGCCACCAGCGGACGCATGTAGCGGAAGAACAACGTCGCCAGCAAACATCTGATGTGCGCGCCGTCGGAGTCGGCGTCCGCCATGAAGATGATCTTGCCATAGCGCGCCGCCTCGAGGTCGAAGCTGCGGCCAGAGCCAGCGCCGACAACCTGAATGATCGAGCCGCACTCGGCATTCTTCAACATGTCGCCGATGGAGGCCTTCTGTACGTTGAGAATCTTTCCCCGAATCGGCAACAACGCCTGGAATTCCGAATTCCTGGCTAGCTTGGCTGTGCCCAGCGCCGAGTCGCCTTCCACGATGAACAGTTCCGTGCGGTCGACGTCATTGCTGCGGCAGTCGACGAGTTTGGCCGGCAGTGACGATGATTCGAGCGCAGTCTTGCGGCGCTGTGCCTCCCGATGCTGCCGAGCGGCGACCCGAGCCCGAGAAGCGCCGACGACCTTCTCCAAGACCGCACGTGCCTGGGCCCTGGTCGCCATCTTGGTGGACCCCAAAAACCCAGTGAGCTCCCGTTCGACCACCTTGGTTACCAGCCGTGACACCGCAGGCGTGCCGAGCACCTCCTTGGTCTGACCCTCGAACTGCGGCTCAGCCAGCCGTACGGTGACCACGGCTGTCATGCCCTCCAGCACGTCCTCCTTGAGCACTTCATCACCGTTTTTCAGCAGTCGAGTGTTGTGGAGGACGTTCATGAATGCCTTGGTCAGTCCGCGCTCGAAGCCAGCGACATGGGTGCCACCCTTTGGTGTCGCGATGATGTTCACATACGACTGGGTGCGCGTCTCGTAGCCCTCACCCCAGCGGATAGCGATATCGATCTCGAGATCACGCTCGATGTCAGCCGGCTCCATGTGGCCCGCTTCGTCCAGGACGGGAACGGTCTCGGTGAACCGATCGGTGCCCCGAAGCCGGATCACATCGGTGACGGCCTGGTCGGGCGCAAGAAACTCGCAGAACTCCGAGATACCGCCCTGGTGCAGATAGGTCTCGTCGATGCCGTCTGCAGTACGCGTGTCAGCGATCTGGAGCGCCAATCCGGGTACCAGGAAGCTTGTCTGCCTGGCGCGGTCTTGGAGATCCCGAAACGACAGCTGAGCGTCGTGGAGGAAGATCTGCCGATCGGGCCAGTACGTCACCCGTGTGCCGGTCGTACCCTTCGGCACCCGACCGATCTTGCGGAGGCTACTCCCGGGGGTGAACTTCGCCGTCGGTCCGGGCCCGTCGAATGTTCCAGGCACGCCGCGGCGGAATGACATCGCCCACGTGGCGGAGTTGCGGTCCACCTCGACATCAAGCCGACTCGACAGCGCGTTGACAACTGACGAACCGACGCCGTGCAACCCGCCCGTCGCGTTGTAGGAACCGGCGCCGAACTTGCCCCCCGCATGCAGTTTGGTGAAGACCACTTCCACCCCGGACAGGCCGGTCCGGGGCTCTTTGTCCACCGGGATGCCACGACCCTGATCTCGCACCGAGATGCCACCGTCAGGGCGCAGTGTGACGAAGATCTCCTTGCCGTATCCGCCGAGCGCTTCGTCGACTGCGTTGTCGATAATTTCCCACAAGCAGTGCATCAGCCCCCTGGTGTCGGTCGAGCCGATGTACATCGCGGGCCGTTTTCGAACTGCCTCAAGACCCTCCAAAACCAGCAGGTGCCGAGCCTCATACTCACGGCTTTCCGTTGCTGGATTGGCAGTTGGCACGCGCCGAGAGTACCTCGCGGCCGGCGTCTGCATGGGCCTCAAGGGAGCAATCCGAACTGCGTGTCGGACTCGAATCGTTGACGGCGGTACAACGGCGAGGGTGAACGATTCACAGGATTCGTTACACAACAGTCATTGCCTCGAGATGCGGAGACGGAACAATCAGACCCAGACGAGATGTTGAAGAATGCGGGCCCGTGTATCACCGAATGTGCATGGCTCAGAACGGCAAGATCATCTGATCGTCAGGAAGGGAGGCCCACCGTGAGCACTCCTGTCATCGAAGGTTCGCCCTTGAACGCCTCTGATCGTTGCGATCGGTGCGGCGCCCAAGCCTATGTACGAGTCACCATGGCCAGCGGGTTCGACCTCCTCTTCTGCTCACATCACAGCAAAGAGCACGCTGACAAGCTCAAGCAGGTGGCGCTGACGATCCACGACGAGACGCAGCAGATCAGCTAGACCCTGAGACAACGCGGCCGGCCCCATCCAGCACGGTTGGGGCCGGTCTACTTTGTCCAGCCGAGTTGGACTCAGCCGCAGTATTGCCTAGTCGAGATAATCCCTGAGCACCTGAGAGCGGGACGGGTGGCGCAGCTTGCTCATCGTCTTGGACTCGATCTGCCGGATGCGCTCGCGCGTCACCCCGTACACCTTGCCGATCTCGTCAAGGGTCTTGGGCTGGCCATCCGTCAAGCCGAAGCGCATCGAGACCACCCCGGCTTCGCGCTCGCTGAGGGTGTCGAGTACGTCGTGTAGCTGCTCCTGCAGCAGGGTGAAGCTCACGGCATCCGCCGGAACGACGGCCTCCGAATCCTCGATGAGGTCTCCGAACTCCGAGTCGCCGTCCTCGCCGAGCGGGGTGTGCAGCGAGATCGGCTCTCGCCCGTACTTCTGAACCTCGACGACCTTCTCCGGAGTCATGTCGAGCTCGCGCGCCAGCTCCTCCGGTGTCGGTTCCCGGCCAAGATCCTGCAGCATCTGGCGCTGCACACGGGCCAGTTTGTTGATCACCTCGACCATGTGCACAGGAATGCGGATGGTACGAGCCTGGTCGGCCATCGCGCGCGTGATCGCCTGCCTAATCCACCATGTCGCGTAGGTGGAGAACTTGTAGCCCTTCGTGTAGTCGAACTTCTCGACCGCCCGGATCAGCCCAAGATTGCCCTCCTGGATGAGATCGAGGAAGAGCATTCCCCGGCCGGTGTAGCGCTTGGCCAACGAGACCACTAGGCGGAGGTTGGCCTCCAGCAGGTGATTCTTGGCGCGGCGACCGTCCTCGGCGATCCATCCGTAGTCATCAAGCTGTGACGTCTTGATCTTGGTGTGATCGTCATTGATCTTTTCGTCGGCAAACAGTCCGGCTTCGATCCGCTTCGCAAGCTCGACCTCCTGCTCGGCGTTCAACAACGCGACCTTGCCGATTTGCTTCAGATAGTCCTTCACTGGGTCAGCCGTGGCGCCGGCTGCCATCACCTGCTGCTCGGGCTCGTCGGCGTCGTCGGCCTCCGACAGGGTGAAGCCCTGATCTTCGGTCAGTTCCTCTTCGAGCTTCGCCTCTTCGGCGGGCTCGAACGACGACTCGTCGATGTCGTCGAGGCTCCGTTTCTTGCCGACGGTGAGCACGACCTCCTCACTCTCGAGGTCGACCACCACATCAGCGGTCAGCGCTTCCGTCTCTGTCTCGACTTCCAGCGGCTCCAGGGCGAGGTCCTCCAGCTCCACCTCGTCAACTGCCTCGGGCTCCGCTGCCAGCGGCACCTGCACCTGCTCCTCAGCGACCGGCTGCGCGGCCGCAGCCTTCTTGGCAGGGGTGCTGTCGACTGGCTTCAACGTCGCCTTCTTGGCAGGAGCCTTCTTAGCCGACGTGGCCTTTTTGATCGGAACTGTTTCTTGCCGAGCCCGGCTTGTGGACGCAGCCACCGCGCGAGCCGATGTGTGCAGTTTGGAGGGAAGTTTGGAGGGGGGTGTCACAAAGTGCCTCTCGGACTGACCTGGCGGATCTAGGGCAGGCAACGCCCATTGGATGTCAATAGGTGCTCCACCGGTATTCTGACACGAATCTCCAAACGTCCCGTCCGATCGCGAAATGGTGTGTCGGTAACTCGGATCGCGCGCCGCCATGCGGAGCTAGGCTGGCGCGCCGCTGTCCTGGACGAGCGAGCGAGCAGACACGTCTTTCGTCTGCGAGTGAGTGAGGAAGGCAGCGGCTCACGAGCGCCGGCCTCCGCGAGCGGAGCGAGCAATGTATACGGAGGGAGCCGACACGCTTCTCGTCGGCGAGCGACGACAAGGTAGGCAGCTTCCCAGCGCGATCCGCGCTGAGCGGAGCGAAGCAATCAAACACGGCCTATCCGGCGCCCGGCTCCGCCTTCACCGCGAGGACTGGGCAGGCCGCGTCCAGCAGCACCCGCTGAGCATTGCTACCCAACAGCAACTTGCCGACCGGAGATCGGCGACGAAGCCCGATAACGATGAAGTCGGCAGCAGTCGTCTCGGCTATTCTGATCAGCTCCTCCGCCGAATCGTGCACGTCGGCTGGGGTCCGGATCTCGTAGCTGACCCCTGAGGCGCCGAGCTCGGCGGCCAGGTCATCGGTTTCCACTTCAGGCGATGTGTCTACCACCACCAGCGCTGCGCCACGTAATTTGGCCTCGCTCAATGCGCGCTGCAGGGCCGCGCGTCCTTCAGGCTTCGCGGAGTAGCCGACGACAATCAGAGGCTGAGCTTCCGCAGGCAACGACTGGGTAGGCAGCTCGGCCTGTCCGGGGCGGCCTCGATCGGATGGGGACTGAATCGTCTCTGACATCAGCGCACCTCCCAGGTGTGGACCGGTTCGTTGCTATGCATCAGCGGCAGGTAGCTGGCGAGCATCCCTCGGAGCGCTTCCTCTCTGGATTCTCCGGCTTGCTCACGTCGCGCAACCTCGGCGACCTGCCAAGTTGCGCCATTGGCCGTACGCAGGCAGCGGTGTTCGATGATGCCAAGCAGGCGGCCGATCTCGGCCTCGTCGGCCTCCCATTGACGCAGGCCTTCCGCGGCCAATGGCAACAGCTTGCGTACGACCAGTTCAGCTACGCGGACCTGGCCTACCTGGGGCCAATAGACCTCGGCATTGATACCGTGCCGAATTCCCGACACGAAGTTCTCCTCGGCCGCTTGGAAAGACATCTGGGTCCAGATCGGGCGCTCTTCATTGGCCAAGGCGCGTACCAGCCCGGCGAAGAAGGCAGCGCTGGCCATAGTGTCCACGACGGTCGGCCCTGCCGGCAGCACCCGGTTTTCCACCCGCAGGTGCGGGCTGTCGCCGCTCACGTCGTAAACGGGCCGGTTCCAGCGGTAAATGGTGCCGTTGTGAAGCCGGAGTTCGTCCAGCTGCGGTACCCCGCCGTTATCGAGTACAGCGACGGGATCCTCGTCTGAGCTGATCGGTAACAAGGCGGGAAAGTACCGCGAATTTTCCTCGAAGAGGTCGAAGATGGAGGTAATCCAACGCTCCCCGAACCACACGCGCGGCCGCACGCCCTGGGCTTTCAGCTCCTCACTGCGTGTGTCGGTGCTCTGCTCAAACAGCGGGATGCGGGACTCCGAGACGAGATGCTTCCCGAACAAGAATGGAGAGTTCGCGCCCAACGCGACCTGTACGCCGGCGATTGCCTGGGCAGCGTTCCAATAGCCGGCGAAGTCGTCAGGACTCACCTGAAGATGCACCTGGGTCGAGGTGCACGCGGCCTCAGGCATGATCGTGTTCGACACCATCGCCAGCCGCTCTACTCCGTCGATGATGATCTCCAGATCTTCACCACGTGCGGCGAAGATCTGCTGGTCAAGCATTGAGTAACGCGGGTTCTCGCTGACACTGTCCAGGGTGACGTGATGCGGCATCAAGGTTGGCAAGATGCCAATGATCACCAGCTGGGCGCCGATAGCCTTTGCCCGCGGGTCTGCGTCGTTCAGCGACTTTCGCACCGACTGTTCAAAGGATGTGAATCCGGCCTCGGCCAGCCGCCGGGGCGCGACATTAATCTCGATGTTGAAGCGGCCCAGCTCTGTCTGGAATGACGGATCGGCAATCGCGGCCAGTACTTCCGCGTTACGCATGGCCGGCTGGCAATCCATGTCCACCAGGTTGAGCTCGATCTCTAGGCCCGCCATCGGTCGCTCGAAGTCGAAGCGGGACTCGGTCAGCATCCGGGCCAACACATCCAGGCCCTTGCGGACCTTGTCTCGGTGACGCTTGCGGTCCTCCCGCGTGAACTCTGTCGCGTCGACCTCTGCTCCCATGGGGCTATCCTCACGCATCCTCGCGCTAGCGGGAATACAGGATCGGCCCGGCTCTGCGATCTTCGCGCCCGCTACGCTCGTCCACCATGTACGTCGACGCTCCCACTACGTCCGCTGCGCCCATCGCGAAGCGTAAGCCGGTAACGCGTAAGCACCATGGTGATGTGTTCCTCGACCCGTACGAATGGCTGCGGGATAAGGACAACCCAGAGGTCATCAGCTACTTAGAGGCGGAGAACGCCTACACCGAAGCCCAGACCGCTCACCTCTCCGAGCTCTCCGACGTTGTCTTCAGCGAGATCAAAGCTCGGACCAAGGAGACGGATCTCAGCGTGCCGAGCTACACCTCGCACCCGGGGGGCTCGGCGTACTGGTACTACGTCCGCACCGTCGAAGGATCGGAGTATCCGATCTACTGCCGGGTTATTGCGAGTGATCGCGAAAAACTGCCCGACCCTGAACAGGAGATCGTCGGCGAAGAGGTTCTGTTGGACGCCAACCTCGAGGCCGAAGGCCATGAATTCTTCTCCCTCGGCGCGTTCAGTGTCTCCCTCGACGGCCGACTGCTGGCGTACTCGGTCGATCTGACCGGCGCCGAACGCTTCACGATCATGATCAAGGATTTGGTTTCAGGCGAATTGCTTCCGGACCAAATCAGCGACACGGCCTACGGCGTCGCCTGGGCCAAGAACAGTCACTTCTTCTACACCAGAGCAGATGAAGCCTGGCGACCGTACGTCGTCCTGCGGCATCGCCTGGGCACCGACCCATCCCAAGACGTCGCGGTAGTAACCGAGTCTGACGAGCGTTTTTGGCTTGGCGTCGGGGGAAGCCGCGATGATCGGTGGATCGTGATCGGAGCTGGAAGCAAGATCACCTCAGAATTCCGGCTACTCAGTACCGATGATCCCGAAGGTGAGCCACGGATCGTTGCGCCCCGGCGCCAGGGAGTTGAGTACGACGTCGAGCCCGCGGGCGATCGGTTGCTGATCGTGCACAACGATGGGGCCGAAGATTTCGAGCTCGTTGAGGCGCCGCTGACAGCCACCAGCCACACCGAGTGGACGCCGGTGATCCCGCACCGGCAGGGGGTCCGGATTCTCTCAGTCAGCGCGTACGCCGGTCACGCGGTCGTCTCGCTGCGCCGCGACGGGCTCACCGGCCTGCACGTGATGCCGCGCGACGCCGGCGGCACCCTTCAGGCCGGTACTGATATCGCGTTCGACGAGCCTCTGTACGTGGTGGACGCCCCGGGCGAGTCCGAGTACGAGAGCGCAACCATCCGCCTCGGCTACGCATCGCTGCTAACCCCTGATTCGGTCTATGACTACCACCTCAAAACGCGAGAGCTGACCTTGCTGAAGCGCACCCCGGTGCTCGATGATCCCCGGTTCGGCAGCTACCAGCCAGACAACTACGTCCAGGAGCGCGGCTGGGCTACGGCACCAGACGGCACTCGGGTGCCGTTGTCGATCGTGCGGAAGGCGGACGTTCCGCTGGACGGCTCGGCACCGGCCTTGCTCTACGGGTATGGGTCGTACGAGGCATCGATGGACCCCGGCTTCTCGGTGTCGCGTCTCTCGCTGCTGGACCGTGGCATCGTCTATGCCATTGCCCACGTCCGTGGCGGCGGTGAGCTCGGCCGGACGTGGTACGAACAGGGCAAGAAGCTTGCAAAGAAGAACACCTTCACCGATTTCGTCGCGTGCGCCGACTATCTGATCGAGCACGGGTACACCTCACCCGAACGGCTGGCGGCCCGTGGCGGCAGCGCTGGTGGCCTGCTCATGGGTGCGGTAGCCAACCTCGCGCCCGGGAGGTTCCGTGCCATCCATGCGGCGGTGCCGTTCGTCGACGCCCTTACCACGATCTTGAATCCTGAACTGCCGCTTACGGTCATCGAGTGGGAAGAGTGGGGTGACCCGCTGCACGACCCCGAGGTCTACGCGTATATGAAGTCCTACACGCCGTATGAGAATGTGCGGGCCGTGGACCATCCGGCCATCCTGGCCACCACGAGCCTCAACGACACCCGCGTTTTCTACGTCGAACCAGCCAAATGGATCGCTGCGCTCCGGCACGTCGCAACCAACTCTGCGGAACGGCAGATCCTGCTCAAAACCGAAATGGTGGCGGGCCACGGAGGAGTAAGCGGACGCTATAAGAGCTGGCACGAGCTGGCTTTCGAGTACGCCTGGATCATTGGCGAGGTAACCAACGACGGCTGATCAGAACCTCGAATGCCGGTGTCTGCCGAGAGAGCTGACGGCAGCGCCTCGAGGGGCGTGTATCCCGGGGTTGCGCAGGGTATTACATCCTGAAAAGCTCGCTGCTCCGAATCACTGGTGCACGCCGTCCAACACTCGATGAGGAGGCCGCAATACTGCTCGGGGTTACCCCCGAGTAGGTCTCAGGGATTCTTCAGGGCGTACGAGGAATCCAAATCGGTACCTGATGCGTTCTCCCTTGTGAAGAACTCGAAAGGGGCCCACTGTGGCAACAACTACTCGCTCGCGAGTATCCGAAGGCATCGATGGCAAGGATGCAGTCGGCCTATATCTGGAAGGCATCGCCAAGACGCCGCTCTTGACCGCCGAAGAGGAGGTTGAGCTCGCCAAGACAGTCGAAATTGGTCTGTACGCGGAGCACATCCTCTCTGGCGACGTGACGCTTGCGGAGCGTGGAAAACACGCCAAGCGCCCGAGCAAGGCTGAGTTGGAGTTCTTGGTGGAGGAAGGCCGGCGGGCCATGCAGCATTTTGTGACCGCCAACCTTCGTTTGGTGGTCTCCGTTGCGCGGAAATACGGCCGTTCTCAGATGCCGCTCTTGGATCTGGTCCAGGAGGGCAATACCGGTCTTATCCGTGCAGTCGAGAAGTTCGACTACACCAAGGGCTTCAAGTTCTCGACATACGGCACGTGGTGGGTCCGTCAGTCGATCAGCCGCGGAATCGCCCAACAGGGTCGGATCGTTCGGCTGCCGGTTCATGTGGCCGAGCAGGTGAATCAGGTCGGCGCCGTCCGAAGGACGCTGGAACGGCGGCTCGGGCGCGACCCGGAGATCACAGAGATCGCTGCCGAAATGGATCTTGAGCCGGAGCGCGTCCTTGACCTGATGCGCTATGGCCGCGATCACGTCAGCCTCGATGCGCCAGTCGAGGAGGGCGGCGACACCGCCTTGGGCGATCTGATCGCGCGTGAGCCGATGCCCGGTCCAGACGAGGTCTTCTTGGATGCTGAGGAGCACGCTCGACTGGAGGACATGCTCGCCTCGCTGGACGAGCGCTCCGCCGACGTCGTTCGCCGCCGCTATGGACTCATCGACGGCCGTCAGGCCAAGCTCGCCGATATCGGTGCGATCTGGGGTATCACCGCAGAGCGCGTCCGTCAGATCGAGCGTCATGCCATTGCCAAGCTGCGGGGGAAGTCGGTCCTGGCTGCGTAACCCCCACGCGCCAACGACCTCAAAGCGACTTCCCAGCAGCCCCAAGGGCGATCCGGATTCCCCCTCCGGATCGCCCCCTTTTCTTTTGAGGCTCGCCTCGCGCACGCGGCGCCGGGAGCTGCCGTTGTCGTCGTTCTTCGCGAAACGCCTCCGCTGCAGAGCTACCCATTCTCGTTGGGCGTTTCGCTCATTTCTCCTCCAATCGGCAGCGCGCCGCTCCGACGCTCGGCGAGCAGTCTGCAGCTTCGTTCCACTCGGTCCCGCACGTCTTCTCTTCGCTCGGGCGCTCATGACGTGCTGAGGGGGCGGATCAGGCCTTCTTGGGCAACGTTGGCGACCAGCACACCGTTTTGGAAGAGGCGGCCGGTCGCGAGCCCGAGGCCATTCGAGGCCGATGGTGAGACCTGGTCGTAGAGCAACCATTCGTCGGCCCGGAATGGGCGATGAAACCACATGGCGTGGTCGATCGAGGTGGCCTGCACGGTGAGCCCGATCAACACTCCGTGTGGCACCGTGGTCGCCGAGAGCAAAGTCAGGTCGCTGGCATAAGCCAGCGCAGCGTGATGCAGCCGACGGTCGTCGGGCAGCGACCCATCTGCGCGTACCCAGACCCGAGCACGCGCGGGATGTCGCGTATTGGCCAGTGCGCCACCGGGCCGAGAGTCGCCGACATAACGAACATCGAGGACTCCCCACTCCCGTTCCCAGAATGAGATTGGCCGACCCGATGCCTTGAAGAGCACCTCACCGAGCTTGGGACACTCATCGGGCGGCGGCACATCCTCTGGCACCGGGTCGAGGTGCTCAAAGCCCTCCTCCACCTCGTGAAAGGAGCTCGACAGGTAGAAGATCACCTTGCCACCTTGTCGGGCGACCACCCGCCGGGATGAGAACGAGCCGCCGTCGCGCACCGCCTCGACGTCGTACACGATTGGAATGTCCGTCCGGCCCGGAAGCAGAAAATAGGCGTGCAATGAGTGCAGCACTCGGGTGACGGCCACCGTCCGAGCGGCGGCCACGAGTGCCTGCGCCAGCACCTGTCCGCCGAAGACGCGTTGCAGTTGCGTGTTGGGCTGGCGCGCCCGGAACAGTCCGATCTCGATCTCCTCCAAGTCCAAGAGGTCGATGAGCTCGGTGACGGACTGGGGCACACGAGGAGCCTAGTGCTCCACTTCCCAGCTGGTGTTTGGACTGCCAGCCGCTACCGGCCCACCAACGACCACGGTCGCATCGAGCTCATCGGAAATGACGACCTGGGCCTCCAGTCCGTGGTGCTCGAAGGCCGCAACACTCGCGGACGCCTGACTTCGGCTGGTCTCCACCAGCAGCCGACCGTTCGGCGCAAGCCAGCGCCTCGCGCCGGCGATGATCCGCCGCTGCACGTCAAGCCCGTCCGAGCCGCCATCCAGTGCCACCAAGGGCTCGTACAGGCGAGCCTCGGGGGGCATCAGCGGGATTGAGCCGGTCGGGACGTAGGGGGCGTTGGCGAGCAGCAGGTCTATCCGGCCGACCAGGGAGGTCGGCAGTGGCTCAAAAAGGTCGCCCTGGAGCACGCCAGCAAGGCCAGCGAGGTTGCGGCCGGCGCAGCGCACCGCGGCAGGGTCGATGTCGGTGGCGTACAGCTCAACCTGCGGCAGCGTCGACGCGACGGCGAGTGCCAGCGCACCCGATCCGCAGCAGAGCTCGACGATCACTGGTTGTGGTGGAGCGAGCCTCGGGGCTTGGTGCAGCAGGAGTTCGGTACGCCGCCGGGGCACGAAGACGCCCGGTTCGACGGCAATCCGCAGGCCACCGAACTCGGCCCACCCGACGATCTGCTCCAGAGGAATTCCCCGCACCCGTTGCCGGACCATCTGTTCGAGTTCGTCAGGCGTTGTCGCGGTCGTCAGCAGAAGCTCGGCCTCATCCTCAGCAAACACGCAGCCGGCAAGCCGGAGTCTTTCGGCGAGTGCCCCGCGGTCCAGCAAGTCATCGAGCCGCAGCTCAGTCGTCCTTCTCGCGTTCGGCAAGGAACCTCTCGAACTCGGCGGCAATCTCCTCTGCGCTCGGCACGCGATCTGGTTGTTCGACTTGCAGCGCGTCGTATTGCTGCTCGAGGGTCGCCACCAGCTCCTGGACTTCGGTCGAGGTAGCCATCTCCTCGGCGATGTCGGCCAGATTACTCGCGGATGCCTTCTCCAGCGGTTCAAGCGGCACCGCCAAGCCGGTGGCTTGGTTGAGGGAGCGGGTCAGTGTGAGAGTCGCCTCCGGAAATGACGCCTGAGCCAGGTAGTGCGGCACGTGCGCCGCGAAGCCCATGGCCTTGCGATCCATCTGGCCGAGGCGGAACTCCAGCAGCCCTGTGAAGCTCGCGGGCACCTCCACGCGATCAATCCAGCTTCGATAGCCCTTGATCAGTGAGGCGTCGGTCGCGTGCGCCGTCAAGGTAATCGGACGAGTGTGGGGCACCGCCATCGGAATGCCATGCACGCCGACCGTCATGCGTACGCCGAACTCCTCGATCAGCCCGACGATGGCGGCGGCAAGCCGCTCCCATTGCACGTCCGGCTCAGGCCCGCTGAACAGCAGGAATACTTCGCCGTGGCCGTCCCTGACGCGGTAGATGCGCAGATGCAGGTCCGCATAGGACTTCCACCGATTGGTATCGAAGATCATCGCGGGTCGGCGGCTGCGGTAGTCGTGCAGCTGGTCATGGTCGAATTCGGCGAGCACCTCATGCTCGAGGTTCTCCAGCAAGTTCGCGGAGAACAGTCGGCCGGCCTGCCCGGCGTCGACGAATCCGTCCAGCTGGTGGATCAGCACGGGGCGATGGTCCTTGAGCTTGGCGACGACCGCCTCGTTCAAGGTGTAGAGCTGCCGGGGATCCATCACGAGGACCAATCTACCTGCGAGTGGCGGTGCGCCCCGGCGCAGAGCTGTGACAAGGGCACGGCCTGCAGGTGTCCTCAGCGTGATTCGTCGTCACTGAAGGTCGTGCGACCGTTGAGTTTGGCGGCGAGCTCATCATCGATGCCGTCTGCGACATCAGAGAGGATGCGTACGGCCTGGTGCAGGTGAGCCGGCACGAAGGGCCGCGACAACACCGAAATGGTGACGAAGACTCGGTCTCGGATGAGCTGAAACTTCACCCATCGAGCCTCGACGTTCAAGTCGTTGAGCACCTCGGCGGCTCGAGACCGACCCGCGACGTCGTGCACGACTGCCGCGAAGATCACAACCTCCTGACCGTCCCTGGAGGTTCGGAGGAACAGCATGGTCGATCCGACTCTGATCGCTACGTCACCCTCAGCGTCGCGGATCGGCCGATGGCCGTACATCTCCGCAAGCTCGGCGTCGACAAGGCCGTTCAGATGTTGCTGATCACGTGGCATGGTCGGCGTAAGGTCGGTGCGTTCCAGCTCCAGGACCTCGACCGAAGCCCCACCCTCGATGAGCGGCGGAGCGGGCTGAAGTACTTCGGCGAGTTGGTCGGGTGAGAGGAAGATGGGGTGCTGGACGCCGTAAACGTCGCGTAGTGCGGAGACTGCGAGCTCGCTTATCCGATCAGATTCCACCTGGGGCAGCTCCACCCAGAAGTTGGCCGTTGGCTGGGCGACCTCGGCCGCCGAACTGTGTTCACCGCCGACGGTAGGCGCCTGCCAGCCGAGCCGTTCCATCCGGGCGACCAGCTCCGAGGAAAGTTGAAAATCATCTCCGAGCACCGCGTTGCTGGCAGCCTCGCATCTGATGACATCCCGCCGAGGGCTACTCAGTCTGACGAAAGGCGGCGGACCATCGCTCCCGGACTCAGTACCGATAGTGAGGTCAGCGGAGTCGTCGATCATCGAGATGACTTCACTCAACCGGCTTTGGAACTCAGCCCACGCCTGAGCGGTACTCCGGTCGAGATCGAAGTCGTCGATGTCGGACATCTACACCCCCTCTCCGAGCCACAGCGCGACACCAGTTCCGCGACAGTAACGCAAGCGTTCAGGCAGCCCACGCGGCAACCACCCGAGATGGCGACGGACGGCCCAATTCGGTGGCGAGCCAACGGCTGGTCTTGACCAGAGCCGGCAGGTCGACACCGGTCTCGATGCCGAGGCCGTCGAGCATCCACACCAGATCCTCGGTTGCCAAGTTGCCAGTCGCCGATTTCGCGTACGGGCAACCACCGAGTCCCCCGGCCGAGGAGTCGAACTCGGCGATCCCAGCCTCCAAACCGGCCAGAACATTCGCCAGAGCCTGGCCGTAGGTGTCGTGTAGGTGCAGCGCGATCCGGTCGCGCGGCACTCCGGCTGCTTCCGCCCGGTCCAACACCGCGACGACCTGACCTGCGGTGGCGACACCGATGGTGTCACCGAGGCTGATGGTCGAGCAGCCGAGCTCCACGAGGCGGGCCGCGACAGCTGCGGGACGTCCAGGGTCGACTTCCCCCTCCCACGGGTCACCAAAGCACATCGACACATAGCCGCGCACCGGAATCCCGCTGACACCGGCGGCCGCAACCACCGGTGCAGCCATCTCGATCGCACCATCGAGGGTCGTCCCCAAATTCTGCAGGGCAAAGCTCTCGGTCGCGGAGACGAAGATCGCAAGCTCATCGGCTCCAGCTGCCATGGCACGCTCGAAACCCTGCTGATTGGGCACGAGAACGGGGTAACGAACGCCAGGACGGCGCCGCAACCCCGCCATCAGCTCGTCGGCATCGGCCAGCTGAGGGATCCACCGTGGCGAAACAAAGCTGGTTGCCTCAATGACGGCGAGGCCGGCCTCGCCGAGCCGATCAATGAGCTCCAGTTTGACGGGCAGCGGCACAACAACCTTCTCGGCCTGCAGCCCGTCACGCGGTCCAACCTCATAGACGCTGACCCTTGTTGGCAGACCCGGTCGTGGATGAACTGCCGGCAGCGCGTCCATACCGGCGACTGTACGCGGCAGCCGGGATGGCTGATTCGAGCCATCTCGCAACCCGTAATTCACCTCGTTGCCCGCGGTACGAGCCGCCAGGTGCCATACCGACGGACTGGCATGGCCCACTGCCTATCGTTGAGTGAGGCGGTCAACTCGGATGCGGGTGGACCGTGGACGGAACGGAGATGAGCAGTGATCCAGCCGGCGATGCCTCCCGCGGGCGCGCCACGTCCCGTCTCGTTGCCTGTTCCACCGCCTGCCTTGATTCGCCGTCCACGCTCCGCATTGACCTGGGTCACCATGATCGTCCTAGGCCTCGGTGGCCTGGCAATTGCGATCTTGATCTTTCTTATCGCAGGTCCGGTGGGCGCGTTGATCACCACGCTGTTGGCCGCGCTGTCCTTCCCAGTGGTGATCTTGATCTGCTTCTGGCTCGATCGATATGAACCGGAGCCGGCGCGGTATCGGCTGGCCGCACTCGGTTGGGGCGCCGTCGCCGCTGTCGCGCTGAGCTTCGTGGCCGAAGCCTTGCTCTTCGGCCTCCCAGGGACCAATCAATTCGTCGATACGGCAGTGGCCGCGCCCTTGATCGAGGAGTTCGGCAAGGGCTTGTTTCTGGTCGCAATCGTGATCTTCCGCCGTTCGGAGATGCACGGCCTGCTCGACGGGATCATTTACGGCGCACTTGTCGGGATCGGATTCGCCTTCGTCGAGGACGTCGTCTATTACCTACAGTCGCTGCAGGCCGGGCAGCTCGAGGTGACGTTCTTCCTTCGGGGCATCATGGGTCCGTTCGCGCACCCGCTGTTCACCGCCGCAACTGGCATCGGCATCGGGATTGCCGTCTCAACCCGTCGCCCAGCCGTGCGGGTCATGGCGCCCATCCTTGGTTTCTTAGCGGCTGTCGTGATGCACGGGATCTGGAACGGCAGTACCTTCTGGGGCGGCCAGGGCTTCCTGTTTGCGTATGGCGCGATCATCTTGCCGCTGCTGGTGGTCGTGTTGGCGGTCGCTATCTGGGCTCGCTCCCGCGAGGGCAAAATGCTCACCTCCGCGCTGCAACAAATCGCGCAGATGGGCTGGATCAGACCCGAGGAGATTCGCTGGATAGCCCGACTGTCTGACCGCATGTCGGCGCGTAGGTATGCCAAGCGCATCGGCGGCAAGCCGGCCGCCGCAGCGCTCCGGGCGTACCAGCAGACGATGACCGAGGTCGCCTTCCTGCACAACCGAGCCGTGAACGGCACTGCCCCGCCAGATCTCAATCAGCGGATGAGCCTGCTGCTGCAGCGAGCGGCGTTGCTCAGGCCGTACATCGTGTTTCCTCCACCGCCGCCCACCATGGTGCGGCCGGGTGTAGGCCCGCCAGGACTGTGGCCCCAGCCTCCGACTGACCCGCGCGCCCCGATCGGTCCTGATCGACGCTACCCATGATCAGCTGGCTCAGCTCGATCGGCCGCCTGCGACGTGCGGGTCGCCGTACCAATGTGGCACTGCTCGTCGTCCTGATCTGTGCCGCGGCGACCGGTGTCCTGGCCTTTGCGGCCGGTACGCCAATCCCGGCGACGCTTGCAACGGTGGTCCATGGCCTGTTCGGGCTTGCCGTCGTGTCGCTCGTGCCGTGGAAGACGGTGATCGTTCGGCGCGCTCCGGCCCTGCGAGCCGCCAGCCTCGTCCTGATGGTGCTAATCGCAGTCTGCATCATTTCCGGCCTCGTCGAGGTCTTCGTTGGGTACGGGGTGGTGTGGCGATTGAGCCCCATACAGGTCCATGTCGGGTCAGCAGCACTGGCGGCGCCGCTGTTCGCCTGGCACGTACTGCGTCACCAACGGCAACGCCTGCGCCGCCTCGACTTGTCCCGCCGCACGCTGCTGCGTACCGGCGCCTTGACCGCCGGCGTTGCCGCGGCCTACGCCACGCTCGAGGGCATCGGTCGGCTGGCCGGATCCGCCTCAGCGAGCAGAAGCGCCACGGGGTCCCACTACGTACGCGCAGACGCGATTCCGGCCACGATCTGGCTTTTCGACCAAGTCCCGGCGCTGGGAGCTGACGACCGCGTCCATGTCGCCGGAACGGAGTTATCGGTGGCCGATCTCAGGTCACGCTCCACGACCGTCGCAGCGCGACTCGACTGCACCAGCGGCTGGTACACCGACGCGGAGTGGACAGCCGTCAGCCTTGCCGATCTGCTCCCTTCGGAGCATCTGGCCAACGCTGCCAGCATCGAGGTCGTGAGCATCACTGGTTACAGCCGGCGCTTTCCAGCAGACCAGGCCGGGTCTCTGTGGCTCGCGACCGGCTATCAGGGTGAGCCGCTAGAACCTGCACATGGTGCGCCGGTGCGGCTCGTTGCGCCACATCGCCGAGGATTCTGGTGGGTGAAATGGGTGGCATCGGTGAGGCTCAGCGACACCCCGGCCCTGGCCCAATCGCCCTTTCCCTTGCAGTGAAGGCGATTGAGAACCTCAACTCGCAGATTCGGTGAGCTCACGCGGCACGGCGATGACGTCGACCAGAGCGCCGTTGCGCCAGACGGTGATCTCCACCCGGCGGCCAATAGCATCCTCGACCATGCGCCGTTGCAGCTCGGTGCTCGAGCCAAGCGATGTGCCGGCGACGGCGACGACGATGTCACCTGATCTCAGCCCAGCACTATCTGCAGGGCTGCCAGCGATCACTTGCGCCACGCGAAGGCCCTCGCGCCGGCCCAGTTTCTTCGCCAGTGGCGGTGGTAGCGGAGCTTGGCTGCCCGCGATCCCAAGCCAGGCCCGGCGTACTCGACCGGAGGTCATCAAGGCGCTAATGATGCGCTCTGTTGTCTCGTTGATCGGGATTGCGAGGCCCACGCCGATACCGGCTACCGCCGTGTTGACTCCGACCATCCGGCCTCGGCTGTCGGCGAGCACTCCACCGCTGTTGCCTGGGTTCAGGGCAGCGTCGGTCTGGATCACCTCATCGACCACGCGGCCCTGCCGCGTTGGCAGCGATCTGCCCAGCGCCGAAACGATGCCGGCGGTGACGCTCCCGGCCAAACCCAGCGGGTTGCCTACTGCAACCACAAGCTGGCCGACTTTCAACTGGCTCGCGTCGCCGAGCGTGACCGGGCTGGGAACCTCACCTCGGGCGCGTAGCACGGCCAGATCGGAGAACGCATCTCTGCCGACCACATCGGCGGTCATCTCGGTGCCGTCCGCGAAGGCAGCCAGCACCGCACTGGATCCCTCGACGACATGCGCGCTGGTCAGCATGAAGCCATCGGCGGTCAACACACTCGCGCTGCCCGCGCCCTCGCCCAGCCGGGACCGGACCCGGAGGCTCGCCACGCTCGGCAAGACCCGTTGGACCACCATGGTCACCGCAGCGGAGTAGGCGTCCATCGCCTCATGGTCATCAACCATGTTGTGGTAACGCGTACGGGCCAGAAGTGTTCCCTCAACCTCGGCGGGGATCTGGAATCCCGCCCCCTCGGGCTGGTTCGCTGGTCGCTCTCGTCCCCATAGATGTGACAACTCGGAGGAACCGGGGGGTCACGGCAGCAGATGGACGGCCAGCGGCAGTACCTGGGTGGCGCCGGCTTCCACCAGCAACGCCGACGCGACCGTGATGGTCCAGCGGGTCCGTACGGTGTCGTCCACCAACAGCACCGGACCGTCGAAGACGACGCTGTCGCGTACGCTCGTCCGGGCCAGTAGGTCCCGTGCCCGCACGGCGGACGCGGCCTCGGCAGTCGGGGGCGGCCCTGTCACGACCACGGCTTCGACCAGCGGCAGCCGGCCGACCCGCGCCACGTGCTCGGTGAGCGAACCGACCAGCAGCGGGAACCGCCGGGACGGCATCGGCACCACCGCGACCGGCCTCTCCCAGCTGGCAGACCAGCGCACCAGCACCTGCACCAGCCCGTCCAGCACTTCCGGCGGGGCCGGGGCGTCCCGCTGCCACAGCGCGCTCAGCGCGTCGCCCCAGGCCGGGTCATCAGCGAACGCCAGCGCCCGACCCGGCGCCGCGCCCACGATCTTGCCCCTGCGGCCGGGCAAGCCGCTCACCCAGAGCTTCCGGGGCTCGATCACCACGTCCTGGCCGCGGAGGAACCGCCTCGCCGCATCCACCAGCTCCGTGCTGGGTCGCGAACCCGGCGCCGGGAGGCGGCAGTCGCACACCGAGCAGCGGCCGCACGGCCGCGGATCAGGGTCGTCCAGGGCGCGCTGGAGGAACTGCATCAGGCAGCCAGCGCCGTGGGCGTACCCGCGCATCAGGTCGGCCTCGGCGGCGCGTACGCGATGCAGATCGGACCACTTCTGCTCGTCGAAGTGCCACGCCCGGCCGGTAGCTTCCCAGCCTTCGCGGGTCTTCGCGACCACATCGTCCACCGCCAAGATCTTGAGTAGCGTCTCCAGCCGGCTGCGGCGGATGCCGGTGGCCATCTCGATGCCGCCCAGCGACTGCGAGCCGTCGGCGAGCGCCTCCAGGATGCGTTCCACCGGCTCGTCGGTCGGGATGCCGGAGGTGGCGAAGTACTCCCAGATCCGCTCATCTGCTGGTCCGGGCACCAAGACGGCGATGGCGTCATCCAGCGCGCGCCCGGCCCGGCCGATCTGCTGGTAGTAGGCCACCGGCGAGGCCGGCGAGCCCAGGTGGATGCAGAACGCGAGGTCTGGCTTGTCGAAGCCCATCCCCAGCGCCGAGGTCGCGACCAGCGCCTTGATGTCGTTGCGCCGCAACTGTCGCTCAAGGGCCTCGCGGTTGTCGGACTGTCCCGAGTACGCAGCGACGTCCAGCCCCTGGTTGGTGAGGAACGCAGCCAGCCGCTCGGTCTCGGCCACGGTCAGCACGTATACGATGCCGGAGCCTGGGAGCGTGCGGAGCGCCTCCGCCACCCAGGCGTACCCCTCGAGTGTGTTGAGTCCGGGTACCACAGCTAGCCGGAGAGAGGCTCGGGCGAGCGAGCCCCGCAACGTGACAGTCTCTGACCCGAGCTGGGCCGCCACGTCCGCGGTGACCCGCTGGTTGGCCGTAGCGGTCGTAGCCAGCACGGGCGTATCCGGCGCGAGTTGCAGCAGGGTGCGGGTAAGCCGCTGGTAGTCGGGCCGGAAGTCGAAGCCCCAATCCGAGACGCAGTGGGCCTCGTCGATGACCAGCAGCCCGCACCCGCGCAGCAGCTCGGGCAGCTCGGCGGCGAACCGCGGGTTGGCCAGCCGCTCCGGCGAGATCAGCAATATGTCCAGCCGGCCGCCGCGCAGCTCGTCCAGCACGCTCGACCAGTCGTCCACGTTGGTGGAGTTGATGGTGGCGGCGCGCAGGCCAGCCCGTGCGGCCGCCGCGATCTGGTCGCGCATCAGCGCCAGCAGCGGCGAGACAACCAGGGTGGCCCCGGTGCCCAGCTCCCGCAGTGCTGCCGTGGCCGCCCAGTAGACCGCCGACTTGCCCCAGCCCGTGGCCTGCACGACCAGGACCCTGCGGCGGTGCTCCACGAGCTGCTCGACGGCACGCACCTGGTCGGCGCGGGGTCGGGCGTCGGGTCCGGCCAGGGCCGCGATCGTACGGGTTAGGACCGCTGCCGCGTGACCGGCGGTAGCGGGCACTGACATGCCCGCCATCATGCCTGCTCTCACCGACACCCCGGCCCGGAACCCTAATCTCCGAGTTGTCAGAATCTCAGCACGCTATAGGGTGCTCAGTTTCTGACAACTTGGAGATCAAAGGGAGGACTGATCGCGTTCAGCTGCAGCCGCTGGTCGATCCGCAGCCTTCGCAGACGTAACAGCTACCGCTGGGACGCATCTTGGTGCCACAGGTGAGGCAAAGCGGCGCATCGACGCTGGTACCGGTGATCTCTTCGAAGAGCTCCGATGTCGTACGAGCGGTGACAGGAGCCGGCTTTGCCCCTGCTCTGTCCATCTCGTCGGTTCGGACCTCGTCGCCCGGATCATTCTTGAGCGACTCCGCCTCCGTGAGCTCTTCCTCCGCCGGCAGGTACGACCCCGTTTCAACCTGACGCGCGCGCTCGGTGGCGGTGTAGATACCGAGCTCGGCTCGCTCGTCGAAGGACAAGTAGTCCAAGGCCAACCGCCGGAAGATGTAATCCATGATCGACTGCGCCATCCGGATGTCCGGGTCGTCGGTCAGGCCGGCGGGCTCGAACTTCAGGTTGGTGAACTTCTGCACGAAGGTTTCCAGTGGCACCCCGTACTGCAGGGCGATGGACACGGCAATCGAGAAGGCATCCATCACGCCCGCCAGAGTCGAGCCCTGCTTGCCGAGCTTCAGGAACACCTCACCCAAACCATCGTCAGGATAGGAACCAGAGGTCATGTATCCTTCGGCCCCGCCCACGGAGAACGACGTCGTACGGCTCGGCCGCGACTTCGGCAGTCGCTTGCGGGTCGGCCTGTAGACCACCTTCTCCACGACCTCAGTCTCGACGGCTGCTGACTTCTTATCATCCGCCTCGCCGGCCTTGCCATCGCTGAGTGGCTGGCCAACCTTGCAGTTGTCACGGTAGACCGCTAGCGCCTTCAGGCCCAGCTTCCAGCCCTGCAGGTAGACATCGGCAATCTCCTCCACAGTGGCTGTCTCCGGCAGATTCACGGTCTTGGAGATCGCTCCTGAGAGGAACGGCTGAGCTGCCGCCATCATCCGGACATGGCCCATTGGCTTGATTGCCCGCTGCCCCATTGCCGTGTCGAACACCTCGTAGTGCTCCGGCTTCAGGCCAGGCGCATCGATCACATGACCGTGTTCCGCGATGTACTCGATGATCGCCTCGGCCGTCTCGTCGGCGTAGCCCAGCTTCTTCAGGGCGCGTGGAATGGTCTGGTTGACGATCTGCATCGAGCCGCCACCCACCAGCTTCTTGAACTTCACCAGCGAGAAATCTGGCTCGATTCCGGTGGTGTCGCAGTCCATCATGAAGCCGATCGTCCCGGTGGGAGCGATCACCGAGGCCTGCGCGTTCCGGTACCCGTTCGCTTCGCCGATCTTGATCACTCCATCCCAAGCGGCGGTGGCCCGCTTGCGGATGTCAGCGCCCAGGGTGTCCACCGTACGCAGCGCGTCGTTGGCCGCCTGGTGCTTGCGCATCACGCGTTTGTGGGCAGCGGCGTTGCGTGCGTAACCCTCATACGGTCCAACGATGCCGGCGAGCTCGGCTGACCGGCGATAGGAGACGCCGGTCATGAGCGAGGTGATCGCCGCAGCAAATGCACGGCCACCTTCGGAGTCGTATCCGTGGCCGGTGGCCATGAGCAGCGCGCCCAAGTTGGCGTAGCCGATGCCGAGCTGACGGTAGTCGCGGGTCGTGCGCGCGATCGCCTCGGTCGGGAAATCGGCGAAGCAGATCGAGATGTCCATTGCGGTGATGATCAACTCCACCGCCTGTTCAAATGCCTCCGCATCGAAAGTGTCGTCGTCGCGTAAGAATTTGAGCAGGTTAAGGCTGGCCAGGTTGCATGAGCTGTTGTCCAAGCTCATGTACTCACTGCAGGGATTAGATGCAGTGATCCGGCCGGTCTCCGGATTGGTGTGCCAGTCGTTGATGGTGTCGTCGTACTGCATGCCGGGATCGGCGCACTCCCAAGCAGCCCTGGCCATCTTGCCGAACAGCTCACGAGCGTTCACTGTTTCGATAACCCGGCCATCGGTGCGGGCCCGCAATGCGAAATCACCGCCGTCCTCGACGGCTCGCATGAACTCATCTGTCACGCGCACGGAGTTATTGGCGTTCTGGTACTGGACGGAGGTGATGTCGCGGCCGCCCAAGTCCATGTCGAATCCGGCATCGCGCAGCGCCCTGATCTTGTCTTCCTCGCGAGCCTTGGTCTCAATGAACTCCTCGATGTCGGGGTGGTCCACGTCGAGCACGACCATCTTGGCGGCGCGGCGGGTCGCTCCTCCGGACTTGATCGTTCCCGCACTTGCATCGGCCCCCCGCATGAACGAGACCGGGCCGGAGGCGGTGCCACCCGAGCTCAGCAGCTCCTTCGAGGACCGGATCCGCGAAAGGTTCAGGCCGGCACCGGAGCCGCCCTTGAAGATGAAGCCTTCCTCCCGGTACCAATTCAGAATCGAGTCCATCGAGTCGTCCACCGAGAGGATGAAACACGCCGAAACTTGCTGCGGAGAGGCGGTACCGACGTTGAACCAAACAGGCGAATTGAACGAAAAGTACTGGTGCAGCAGCATCCAGGTCAGTTCATGCTCGAACACCTCTGCTGAATGGGCATCGGCGAAATACCCGAAGTCCTCCCCCGCCTTGCGGTAGGTCTTCACCACACGGTCGATGAGCTGCCGGAGGCTTTGCTCACGCACCGGGGTACCGAGTGCGCCACGGAAGTATTTCGTCGTGACGATGGTGGAGGCATTGACGCTCCAAAAGTCGGGGAATTCAACGCCCTTTTGCTCGAAGACGACCTCGCCGGTCCTCCAATTGGTCTGCACCACGTCGCGGCGTTCCCAGGTCACCTCGTCATAGGGGTGTACCCCTGACGTGAAGACACGATCGATGCTCAGCCGGGCAGGCTTCGGCGTTGAACTTTGGTTCTCCGATCGCCCATTCGCCGAACGGGTGGTTTCGGTCATTTCTGCCTTTCTTGTCAGCTAGCGGCGCACCACTGGGCGCCGATGATCGAGGGAATGCCTGCGACGTTGGCTGCCCGGATCAAGTCCCGGGACTTCTGATGTCTCATGGCGGTTCAGGAGGAGTACCCATGCGCTGCCGGCCTGGAGTCAGCCGGTGCGGGATGAAGCTGCTCACCTTGTTGTCGGCCGCGCGATCTGGAATGAGCGGCTCGATCCCGGTCGGCTCCTGTTCCACGCGAAGCAGGGCGATCTCCGCCTCAAAGTCCTCGACCGATCGGAACTGGCGATAGACACTTGCGAAGCGGAGGTAGGCGACCTGGTCCAGCTCCCGCAGCGGTCCCAGGATCGCAACTCCGACCTCATCGGCCGGTATTTCGGGCTGACCCAAGGTCCGTAGCGAATCCTCGACCAGCTGCCCTAAGCGAGCGAGCTGATCCTCACTGACCGGCCGTCCCTTGCAGGCTTTCCGAACCCCGTTGATCACCTTGTCACGATTGAACGGCTCGACGACTCCACTGCGTTTCACGACGACCAGCTGCATCTGCTCGATCGTGGTGAACCGCCGCTCACAGGACGGGCACTGACGTCGACGGCGGATACTCGCCCCGTCGTCAGTCGTCCGCGAATCGAGCACCTTGGAGTCGGTGTTGCGACAGTACGGGCAGTGCATTGTCCGGCTCCTTCCTGATGCTCATCGTCGCCAGTCGCCGCCTGGGGACAGATCTGGGGATGACCCTGTGCGCTTGTCGGGAGATCCTGTGGATCTTCCTGTGGACTTATGTGAGTATCAAACCACAACTTGTGGATGAACCACATGCTTGTAACTACTAGATATGGATACCGTACGTCCAAGAACCAGTATTCGCAAGAGCACTGACACTTTGTCGCGTCGGACATTTGGGCGCATCAGCGCCGAGCGCGGACGATCAGATCAAAATGCGCCAGGCGTCGAGTCAGAGCAGATTCCGCGCGATGGTATAGAGCAGCGCGACAAGGAGGCCGACCGCTAACCACTCGGTGGGGCTCACGCGACGCAAGCGTTCGGCGATCGGACGCGGCAAGCGTACGGCGGGCCCGCCGGCAGCCTCAACGGTCCACAGTGCGCCAAGTACGCCCAGGATGATCAGACCCAGCAGCGCCAGCGGGTTGTATCCGAAGGCCGCCACAACGTCGCCGTGGAGCAGTGCGCCACCCATCCGGGTTCCCCCACACAGCGGGCAGTCCCAACCGGTCAGCGCACGGAACGGGCAGAGCAGCCCAAAGCCCGTGGTTGCATAGAGGGCGCTGAGGGCAAGCCCGCCAGCAAACAAGGCGCCGACGTAGCCAGCTGCACGCGTAGCCCGGAATGGCCGGGCGTCAGTCGAGACCGCCACTTTCTCATTGTGCCCGGCCGCCAAGGAGTCTGGTGCATCGCCTCATCCATCACGGCGCGCGACAACCCCGCCTACACTCGCCACGTCCAAGCCCACACCCGAGGTGAGCGTATGACCGACCAGTACCGCAGTCTGTGGCCAGATCGACCGGGATCAACCGAACACCCGGGAATATCCTCATCGGCCCAGGGGCCGGCCTATCCACCTTTGCCTGGATATCCTGTCCAGCCTCTGCGAAGCGACTACGCCAACTGGGGTCGGCGGGTGCGAGCGAGACTGATCGACCAGGCTCCTACGTACGCGGGCTTGATCATCTTCTGTGCCGGCTACCTGCTCTGGGTCGTCGAGTTGGCTCTGTCCAGCGGATCGCCGTTCCACTTCCAGGGCGGCGGAGCCGTGGCGGTGATCATCGGTCTCAGCGTGATGTTTGCCAGCCTGCCATGGGTCGCTTACAACCGTTGGATGATCGCAGGCAGGGCTGGACAGTCATTGGGCAAGCGAATCACCAAGATCAGACTGATCGGCGAGGAGACCCAGGCCCCGATTGGCGCAGCAAACGCGTTCATTCGTGATCTTGTTCATATCCTCGACTGGCTGACGGTTGTGGGCTATCTCTGGCCACTGTGGGACGACAAGAAGCAGACATTTGCCGACAAGATCATGAAGACCATCGTGGTCAGCGCTGAATCTTCCACATAGTCGAGCTGGACCGGCGACTCGCCGTCGATGGAGCTGCGGCAGTGGCGTAGCGTCGTTCCGATACGCCGACGAAAGGATGCACAAATGCCGCTGCTGCGAGGACATCGCGACCAGGCAAGCATGACGAAGTACCGCATGCAGGAGAAGCTCTTCGCGATCGGTGACGATTTCTGGATCGAGAACGAGGCGGGCCAGCGGGCCTTCAAAGTGAACGGTAAGGCACTACGGGTACGCGACACGTTGGTGCTCGAGACGCCCAACGGCGAGGAGCTGTTCTCAATCCAGGCGAAGGCGCTCCACGTTCGAGACACGATGAACATCGAACGCAATGGCCGACAGGTCGCCAGCGTGAAGAAGGCGCTCGTGAGTCCACTGCGGGACCGCTTCTCGATCGACGTCGACGGCGGCGAGGACATGGAGGCGAAGGGCAACATCGTCGACCACGAGTACAAGATCGAGCGCGACGGAAATCAGGTAGCCGAGGTTTCGCGTCGGTGGTTCCGCGTGCGGGATACCTACGGTGTCGAAATCGCACCTGGGCAAGACGACGCCCTCGTGCTCGCCGTGGTCGTCTGCATCGACCAGATGACGCACGACGTCGGCTGACGCCACTCCCAGGTCTTGCGGAAGCACCAAGAGGACTTGATCACTTCCAAACCTCCTCAGCCTTGATCAACCTGCGAGTCAGCAAAGTTGGCATGGTCGTCGGCGCTGGTGACGCGTACGGCGGTGAGGCCGATCACGACAAGCGCAGCGGTCAGAATCATCGCGGCAAGCGCCATGACGACCGCGATTCCTCGATCGGTGAGCCGCCAGTCGGCCGAAGCCGTGGGCGCATCAATGATCCTGCAGGGCCGTGGTGTCGTCACGGTTACCTGCGTTCGGTCAATGGAGGAAAGGGCCTGCTGTGCTGAGACTGTCATTGCGCTCAATCTCGTATCTCCTTCTAGGGAAGGCATCGAACTAGTGTTCGATAGAACGTACGTTTGATTTCTATCGCATCTTCGATCCGATGCCAAGGGCATTCGTACAAACATTCGAGGCGTGTCGTGAAAAGAGTGAATCATCTGGTTCTGACAGTTTTCGCCGGCTGCACGCAGCAAATCCGAGCTGACATCCACAACACGCCTCGAACAGATGTTTGAATGTGTCAGCGAAGTTCTCTATCGTCAGCGTTATGGCACAAAGCGACCCCACGTTTCCAAAGCCGAGCAAGCGCCGCGGGCGTCCACGTGAGAGCGACGTAGCCGCTCAGCTCGGCGACAGCGCGTCTTTCAGCTCATTCCCGGACGGGCCGACAGATGCCGACGGGCTGACACTTCGACAGCGCCGAATCTTGGAAGTCATCAAAGAGACCGTGGACAGGCGCGGCTATCCACCCAGCATCCGCGAGATGGGCGACGCCGTTGGTCTCGCTTCGTCGTCGAGCGTCGCGCATCAGCTCAAGATGCTGGAGGCAAAAGGATTCTTGCGTCGGGACCCGAACCGTCCGCGTGCCCTGGAAGTCCTCCTGCCCACTGCAGATCGGTCGGCGAGAAGGCAGGTTGCAGCCTCAAGGCAGACACGCGTTGGTGACGACACCGGTATTGGGGACGCGTTCCCCGAGCCAGTGCACGTTCCAGTACTGGGACGCATTGCCGCCGGCGGACCGATCTTGGCGGAGGAAAGCATCGAAGATGTCTTCGCGCTGCCGCGACAGCTGGTGGGCGAGGGCACGATGTTCCTGCTCGAGGTGCGAGGCGACTCCATGATCGAAGCCGCGATTTGTGACGGCGACTGGGTGGTCGTTCGGCAGCAGCCGACGGCGAACAACGGTGACATTGTGGCCGCGCTGCTCGACAACGAGGCAACCGTCAAGACCTTCAAGCGGACCGGCAGCCAAGTGTGGCTCAAGCCCCATAACCCGGCCTACGATCCGATCGACGGGAATCACGCCACCATCTTGGGCAAAGTGGTGGCAGTGCTCCGCCGAATCTGATCACCGTGTGCGGGGCGGGCGCCGAGATTAGAGCATGCTGGGTTCGCCAGTCGCCATCTCCATTGTGAAGCGGGCAACAGCACGAAGCTTGTTCGAGACGTCGAGGGCTGCAACCTTGTACGCCTCTGACAACGTTGGGTAGTTCAAGACTGTGTCGACGAGATAGTCGACCGTTCCGCCGCAGCCCATGATCGCTTGGCCTATGTGGACAAGTTCAGTGGCATTGCTGCCGAAGACGTGTACGCCCAGGATCTCCCGGGTGTCGGCATGCACGATCAACTTCAACATGCCATACGAGTCCCCAATGATCTGGCCGCGCGCCAGCTCGCGATAGCGGGAGATGCCGACCTCGAATGGAACCGACTCACGAGTCAGCTCTCCTTCAGTCTTACCGCAGAACGAGATCTCCGGAATCGTGTAGATGCCGATCGGCTGCAGACTTCGGAGCTCGTTGGCTGGCTCGTTGAACGCGTGTGCCGCGGCAAGGCGGCCCTGGTCCATCGAGGTTGAGGCCAGGGCAGGGAAGCCGATCACATCACCGACCGCGTAGATATGCGGCACCTCGGTCTGATAGTTCGAGTTCACCACAAGCCGTCCCCGCTTGTCGGGTTTGAGCCCTGCGAGGTCGAGGCCCAAGTTCGCCGTGTTGCCTTGCCGACCTGCGGAGTGCATGACGACCTCGGCAGCGATCTTCTTCCCGGAAGCGAGCGTCGTGATCGTGCCACGTCCGGAACTCTCGACCGAGGAGACCTCCTCACCGAAACGGAAGGACATGGTGTGATCACGTAGATGGAACTTCAAGGATTCAACGATTTCGGGATCGCAGAAGTCGAGCATGTTGTCACGCTTCTCCACCAGGGTGACCCGGCTGCCTAACGCGGCGAACATCGAGGCGTACTCCACGCCGATGACGCCGGCGCCGACCACCACCAAGGAGCCCGGCACGGTGTCCAACGTGAGGATCTGATCCGAATCGAGGACACGCAGGCTGTCGAAGTCGACGTTCGACGGATGGGCAGGCATGGTACCGGTCGCGATGACGATGTAGTTCGCAGTTAGGGTGCGGAGTGCTCCTACGCCTTCGATCTCGACGGTAAGCGTGTGCGGGTCGAGGAAGCTCGCAGTTCCCGGCACTAGTTCGATGTGGTTGCGCATCAGCTGCGAACGGATCACCTCCGTCTCGCGACCGACCACATGCTGCAGCCGGGCAAGCAGGTCGGAGATCGTGATCTCTTCCTTGACTCGGTAGCTGGCCCCGTACAGGTCACGAAGCTGCATGCCCGTGAGGTAGAGGACGGCCTCACGCAAGGTTTTGGACGGGATGGTGCCAGTGTTGACGCAGACGCCCCCGACCATCGACTTGGTGTCGATGACGCACACTTTATGGCCGAGCTTGGCCGCCATGATTGCAGCCTTTTGGCCGCCAGGACCCGAACCGATGACCGCCAGGTCGAAATCGTACGTGTGCTCCATAGCGCAAGCGTGCCAGAGGATCGACACCTCCGCCAGGTGCGGTCCGGCGGCCCTCCGCGAGCTGACGAGCGCGCGGAGCTGGATGCCTAGGACCGGCCGGAGAGGCGGCGTAGGGCCTGGATCGCCACCGGTCGATCGGTGGTCTGCCACATATCAGGCATGGACGCCTTCAGGAACGTGCCATAGCGCGCCGTAACCAGGCGCGGATCCAGCACGGCCACCACTCCCCTGTCGGTGAGGCGACGGATGAGCCGACCCGAACCCTGCGCCAGCAACAGTGCGGCGTGACTCGCAGCAACTTTCATGAAACCGTTTCCACCAGCCTCCGTGACAGCACGCTGGCGAGCCACGGCCAGCGGCTCATCAGGGCGCGGGAATGGAATCCGGTCGATGATCACGAGCTGGCAGGTTGCACCCGGAACATCGACTCCCTGCCAGAGGGACAGCGTGCCAAAGAGGCTGGCCTTTTCGTCCTGGACGAAGCGCCGAGTGAGGTCAGGCAACTGCGCATCGCCCTGGCACAAGATGGTCAGCCCCGGCAGCCGTTTCCGCGTGTAGACGGCTGCATTCTCAGCGGCCCGACGGGAAGAGAAGAGTCCCAGCGCCCGACCGTCGGAGGCCTCCAGCAGGTCGGCGATCTCGGCCATCGAGGCGTCCGACAAACCGTCACGCCCTGGCGGAGGCAGCGAGCGGGCAATGTACAAGATGCCCTGCCGGCGATACTCAAACGGCGAGCCAACATCAAGGCCGGCCCAACGAACGGCTCCGTCATCAAGGTCGCTGGCTGCTGCCTCATTCTGTTCGCGATCCTCGGCTGGATGAGACAAATCCAGACGTTCGTTCTCCTGCAACCCAACATTGGTCGCAATCGGAGTGAAGTCGCCGCCCAGTTTGAGCGTCGCGGAGGTCAGCACCGTCGTGCGCTCACCGAAGACGCGAGCTCGCATCAGCCCGGCAACCGACAGCGGGGACACTCGTGCCTCGCGACCGAACCGCTCACGGTCGACCACCCACAGCACGTCATGCTGGTCGAGCTCTGCCATCCGCTCGGCGATGTCGAAGACCTCTTTGACTGCCGCGGCCGTCTGTCGCTTGTCTGGCTGGCTGTCCTCGCCCGTCAGTGCGCTCACCGTGGCGCGGGCCGCATTGCGTACCGAGACGCAGGCGGCGACGAAGGGGCTGTCTGGGTCTTCGACACGCTCGAGAGCTGCACCGTCCAGCGCGATGCGAAGCGTCTTGGAGGACTCCAGCAACTCCGACGCGACCTCATCCTCGAGGTATGTCTGTGCCCGGCGGGCCACTCGCTCGACCATCTGCGGGCTCAGCTCCGCCGATGCGGCGCCAGTCACCCGGGAGACCAATTCATGCGCCTCGTCGATGATCACGGCGCTGTGCTCAGGAAGAGCGGTGCCGCCATGCATGGCGTTGATCGCCAGTAGTGCGTGATTGGTGACCACGAGGTCCGCAGCGCGAGCCGCGTCACGGGAGCTTTCAACGAAACACTCATCACCGTACGGGCAGCGCTGCGCACCCAAGCACTCCCGCACCGGGATTGAGACCTGGGCCCAGGCTCGTTCGGTATGAGACGGCGCGTCATCGCGATCGGCCAGGCGACCATCTGCCGCTTGCTCCTCAGCCCACGCGCGAAGGGCCAGAACTTCAGCACCCAAGGCTGAATCCGGCGCACTCTGCGGCGAGGATCTGATGGTCTCGATCAAATCGCCTGTCGGAATCAGCGCCCCTTGATCTTGAGCGGTGCCATCCCGCAGCCGAAGCAGACAGACGTAGTTGGCACGACCTTTGAGGATCGCGTGCCGTGGTCGACTGCCGGTGGCCGACTCCACCGCATCAAGCGCGGCCGGAATGTCATTGTTCGCCAACTGGCTTTGCAGAGCCAGCGTCGCGGTTGTCACGACGATCCGCTTGTTCGGATGGCGGACCAGCCAGAGTAGCGCCGGAGCTAGATAACCGAGTGACTTGCCGGTCCCGGTGCCGGCCTGAACCAACAAATGATGATCGGAGTCCAAGCACTCCGCTATCGCGTCGGCCATCGCGACCTGGCCGGGTCGTTCTGTGCCGCCGATCGCCTCGACCGCGGCCGCGAGCACATCGCGGTGCCCCACTTCCAGGCTGCTGGGGGCCTTGATCGCTCGGGTCACCGCAGAACTCTAGTCACCTCAAGCAGCAGCCATCGATCAACGCGCGTCGCGCATCGCTGAATCGCTGCTCACCAGCTCGTACGGCGCCAGCTCCCCAGCGAGTGCTGGGTTGACCCGGGCGACGACCAGCGTGCCGTCGGCGAGATGTTCGGTGCTGAGGAACTCGCCGGTTTGGTGAATGCTGTTGACCAAGTCGCCGCGCTCGTACGGGATGAGGGCCCGAATCTCGATTTCTGGCCGCGGCAAAAGCGACTCGATGGTTGCTCGTAGCTGATCCAGGCCCTCCCCGGTGCGCGCGGAAACGAAAACCGCGTCGGGATAGTTGGCGTGCAGCATGTTGAGCGACTCGGCAACGGCACGGTCGACCTTGTTGATCACGATGAGCTCGGGGACCTCGGCCGCGCCAATGTCGGCCAAGACCCCTCGCACGGCGGTGATCTGACCAACAGGGTCCGGATCTGAGCCATCCACCACATGAACCAGCAGGTCGGCCTGGGTCGACTCCTCCAGAGTCGAGGCGAACGCCTCCACGAGGTCGTGCGGCAGGTGGCGAACAAAGCCCACCGTGTCGGTCAGCGTGTAGACCCGGCCGTCGACAGCCGCGGCGCGGCGAGTCGTTGGATCAAGGGTTGCGAACAGCGCGTCGTCGACGAGAACGCCGGCCCCGGTGAGTCGGTTGAGCAAGCTGGACTTGCCGGCATTTGTGTACCCGACGATGGCGACCGATGGGACTTCATGGCGGCGCCGTTCCGCGCGCTTGGTCTCCCGGGTGATGTCCATCTCACGCAGAGACGTGCGCAGCTTGGCAATGCGGCTATTGATACGGCGCCGATCCGTCTCCAGCTTGGTCTCGCCGGGACCACGACCACCGATGCCCACGCCACCGCTCGCGCGACCGCCGACCTGCCGTGAGAGATTGCCACCCCAGCCCCGTAATCGCTGCTTCAGGTACTGCAACTGGGCCAGCTCGACCTGTGCCTTGCCCTCCACACTCTTGGCGTGCGCCGCGAAGATGTCCAGGATCAGCGCTGTCCTGTCAATCACCTTGACGCCGACCCGATCCTCGAGATTACGCAGCTGCGCGAGCGTCAACTCCCCGTCGCAGATCACCGTATCTGCTCCTGTGACGACCACGACGTCCCGCAGCTCGGCGACCTTGCCCCGCCCGATGTAGGTCGCCGGGTCTGGTCGGTCGCGGCGTTGGATGAGACCTTCTAGGACCTGCGATCCAGCCGTCTCGGCCAGCGCCTTGAGCTCGCCGATCGAATTCTCGGCGGTTACCTCGTTGCCGTGGGTCCAGACACTGACCAGAACCACGCGCTCGAGCAAGAGCTGGCGATACTCAACCTCGGTAACATCAGCCAGCTCAGTCGACAATCCGGCAACCCGGCGCAGCGAAAGCCGATCTGCCAGGTCCTGCTGTTTTCCGTCATAGTCTGACCCGCCTGCTGGCGGAAGCTCGAGTCGCTCGACGAGCAACTCGTCATTTCGGGGTGTGGGTGGTAACTGTGGGTCTCGTTGCGGAGCTGTCATCTCTGAACCAGAGTCTCACGGTGGCACAAGTCGACGCGAGCTGTTTGCTGAGCAGCAGCGGTCGGCAAGCCCGGCATGGTGCCGTCCCGGCCATTAGAACGGCGTGTAACCACCGTCCATCACTACCACCTACCAGTCATGAATGAGGACGCCTCTGAGGCCAGAAAGACCACGCAAGGCCCCAGCTCGGATGGCATGGCGTAACGCTGCATCGGCGCGTCGTCGATCCAATAGCGCTTGAATCCTGGCTCGTCGACTGGGGCCATCTCGGTCTTGAAGTAGCCAGGTGCGAGAGCGTTCACACGAACACCGTGTGGCGCCCATTCAGCGGCGAGCGGATCAGCTGGTGAACCGCCGCCTTCCAAGCGTTGTACGCCGGCTGCCACTGCGGTCGATTGACGATCTTCGCAGAGATCGAGCCGATGTTGATGATCGCTCCACTGTGTTGAGCGACCATCTGCCGACGAACTCCTGGGCGCAGTTCCAGACGCCGTTCACATTCACGTCCATCACGAACCGCCACTCCTCCGCGGTCACCCCAAGGGCCGGCCGGTGGATGCACGCGCCGGCGTTGTTCACCAGGACGTCGACCTGGCCGAGTCGGTCCATCTCTTCTCCTGTTGCGCGTCGGACCTGATCGGGCTCGGTAACGTCTGCGGTCACCGCGATCGCGGTCGCCCCGAGCGCATCCAACTCCTTGATGACCTCATCTGCTCCGCCGGTATCTCTGACGAGCAGCACGACGTCGTGCCGGCTTCCGCTAGGGCCGTCACAAGGGCTCGACCGATGCCTCGATTGGCTCCGGTCACGACGGAGACCTTTCCGGAAAGCGAAAACGCGTCGAGAACAGACATCCCGCAACTCCTAGTTGCTAGACCGGCTGGGCGAGCCCGACAGGGCGGGGCGAGTTTGGGTCTCGAGGACTGCGCGTTCCGGCAGGGCCAGCTCGCCATGTGCTACCAGAACTGCGGGCCCGGTCAGGTAGGCCTCATGCTCGGTCAGCTCGACCTCGACACTGCCGCCAGGTGTGTCCACGCGATAGGTCACCGGCAGTGGCGTCAGATCCTGATCATGAACGCGAGTCGCCGCAGCGGCGGCGACGGTGCCAGTGCCGCAGGAGTGGGTCTCACCGACGCCGCGTTCATGGACGCGCATGGCGATGTGCTGAGGGCCCAGTTGGCGTACGAACTCCAGGTTGACGCCCTCGGGAAACTCCTCGGCTGGATCCCAGCGGGGCGGCGCATACAGCGGTAACAGGTCGAGGTTGTCGGCGAAGCTCACCGCGTGAGGATTGCCCACATCTGCCGTCAGCGCCTTGAAGTCCACGCCATCAGCGGTTGTGACAAGGACCGATCCACTTCCCACCACAACAGGGCCCATGGTTACCCGGATCGTGCCATCCGGCAGTGCTGTCGCTACCTTTACGCCGCTGCGGGTAGCGATTTCGACGATCGGCCCACTGACCAGGTTTTGATCGAGCAGGTAGCGCACGAAGACTCGGATCCCATTGCCGCACATCTCCGCGATGGATCCATCAGCGTTGCGATAGTCCATAAACCATAAAGCACCGTCGCCATCCCAGCCATCGACATGCTTGGCGAGTACGGCCCGAAGTAAGCCATCGGCGCCGACACCCGCACGCCGGTTGCAGATGAAGCGAACCTCCGCAGGTCCGACTTCGAGCATTGACTCTCGATCGAGGATGAGGACGAAGTCGTTCTCGGTGCCGTGTCCCTTGGTGAACGACCACCTGCGCATGCGGTCAGTCTTCCACCCCAGGTACTGGTGCCAGGCTGTCCGGCACCGAACCGGCGCCAGCCGGACCCGCCAGCGCGTACGCCGCCGAAACCAGGTCAGGCTCGTAGTACGGGAGCCAGCTGATCCGCCCATCTTTGCGGAACCATGACTGCTGGCGACGAGCGAACTTTCGGGTGCCGACGATGGTCAGATCGCGAGCTTCTGCCGCGCTGATCTCCCCGTCGATGTAGCGCAGCACCTGCCGATATCCGAGCGCACGCGAGGCGGTGAGACTGTCACGGAGGCCCGATGCGGCGAGCCGGCGTACCTCCGCGACGAAGCCTGCAGCCCACATCGCGTCCACGCGCGCGGCGATCCGAGCGTCGAGCGTCGGCCGGTCGATGGCGATGCCGATCTGCACGACGTCCGGGAGCCGATAGCGATATTCGGGCAATACGGCCGAAAACGATCGACCAGTCAGCTCGATGACCTCCAGTGCACGGACAACCCGGCGGGCGTTGCCGGGAAGGATGCGCGTTGCCGCTAGCGGATCGGCATCGCTCAGTCGCTGGTGGAGTCGCTCTGCACCGTGAGTGAGGAGCTCGCGCTCCAGCCGTGCTCGCACCGCCGGATCCGTCCCCGGAAACTCGAAGTCATCGACAATCGCTCGGACATATAGGGCGGATCCGCCGACCACGATCGGGATGACGCCACGAGCCCGGCAGTCCTCGATCGCGCCTCGAGCCAGTTGCTGGAACTCCGCCACCGTCGCGTTCTCGCTGACGTCCAGCAGATCCACCATGTGATGACGGACTTCCGCGCGCTCGGCTTCGGACGGCTTGGCTGTGCCGATGTCCATGCCACGGTAGACCAGCATCGAATCCGCATTGACCACCTCGGCTCGGCGTCCTTCCGTGGCATACCGCCGGACCACGGCGGCAGCCAGGCTCGACTTGCCGGCAGCGGTCGGGCCCACCAGCACTACGGTCACCTCCACAGTGTGGCGCAGCCACAGACACGCGTTTTGGACGACTGGTCGGTGTACATCTCCCAGAGTCGGTAGTAGAAAGAAGTTGGTGCTGGATGGCTGACTGCCTAGCAGGGCGACCATGCCGCGGCGTTGTGTGTATCCCAGAAAGGTGGCAAGCGATGGGCATCTTCGACAAGGCGAAGGATGCGGTCAGCGAGCACAGCGAGCAGATCGATGCCGGCATCGACAAGGCAGGGGACCTCGTCGACAACAAGACCCAAGGCAAGTACGTCGAGCAGGTTGACCAAGGTCAAGAGATGGGTAAGGACAAGCTCCGCGACTTCGCTGCCGACGAGCCGGATCAGCCCGCCTGAGATTCACCTCACCGACTAGAGGTTTCGCGCTCCCCGTCCGCCGAGTCTTGACTCAGGCTCCAGCAATGGCCGGGGCCGTCGGGTCGGCTGAGTCTCTACTCTGCTCCCGTTGGATGTACTCCTCGATCGCCTCGATGTTGTCCTTCGAGCGCCGCACAACTGCGACAAGGGCGCTCATCGTGGCAACTTCCTCTACCTGTTCCTTGATGAACCACTGCATGAACTGGTCAGAGGCAAAGTCGCTCTCCTCGCGGGCGATCCTGGTCAGCTCATTGATCTGAGCCGTGACCCGGCGCTCCTGCTCGAGGGCGAGTTCGACGGGGGCGACGACATCCGGAAAGTCCACTTGCGGAGCACTCACTCCGGGAACGAGCGCGTGGGCATCCTGGTCGATGAGGTATTTGATCATCATCATCGCGTGATCGCGCTCTTCCAGGGCCTGGTCGTAGAAGAAACCCGCCATCTGCGGCATGGTGAGCGCGTCGTAGTAGACCGCACATGCCACGTATTGCTGGTGGGCGGCGAATTCATGCCCGATCTGAATGTTCAGCTGCTCGACAAATCGATCGGCGGGCATGCAGCGGCTCCTCAGCGGCTTCGTCAGTGTGCAGTACAGGCTTGAGAGAGCTGCAACGTACCAGGGGCGCCGACCGTCGGGATCCCAAGATCGATCGCAGAGCGAGCGGGTGCCGATCGGCTGGCGTGCCACGCGTCCCCGCCGGCCGTGCGACGGAGCGCGACGAGGCCCGCGTCGGCGTTGAGGTGGTGTGGGGCGGCGTAGGTGATGATCACGTCCGCCATGTCGCCGGGACGTGGACGGGCCCGCGGCTCCTCAGGCACCGATACGTGAACTAGTCGGTTGTCGCGGGCGCGCCCGGACATCCGGTGGGTTTGCAGGTCCTTGCGGCCCTCGCCATCGGCGAACATTACCTCGACTTGCCGGCCAACTTGCTTCAGGTTTTCCTGCCAGGCGATTTCGCTGACAAGATCAACGAGGCGGTCGTAGCGTTCCTGGACGACTGCCTTGGGAACCTGAGCTTCCATCATTGCGGCCGGCGTTCCTGGCCGGATGGAGTACTGGAAGGTGAAGGCCGCCGCGAATCGTGCTGCGGCAACCACATCGAGAGTGGCCTGGAAGTCCTCTTCGGTTTCTCCGGGAAAGCCGACGATTATGTCGGTAGTAATCGCGGCCTCAGGCATCGCTGCCCGCACGTTGTCGATGATGCCCAGATACCGCTCGCTCCGATAGGAGCGTCGCATCGAGCGCAGGATGGCGTCCGAGCCGGACTGCAGCGGCATATGCAATTGGGGCATCACATTCGGCGTCTCGGCCATTGCTGCGATCACGTCGTCGGTGAAGTCCTTGGGATGGGGAGAGGTAAAGCGGACCCGTTCCAGCCCGTCGATTTCACCGCAGGCGCGAAGCAGCTTTGCGAAGGCACGACGGTCCCCGAACTCCACCCCGTACGCGTTCACGTTCTGACCGAGCAGCGTCACCTCCTGGACCCCTTCGGCCACCAAGGTCCTGATCTCGGCGAGGATGTCACCTGGTCTGCGGTCCGTCTCGCGACCCCGCAGCGCTGGGACGATGCAGAAGGTGCAGGTGTTGTTGCAACCAACGCTGATGGAGACCCAGGCCGCGTAAGCCGACTCCCGACGGGTCGGCAGATTGGACGGGAAGGTCTCCAGGGCTTCCTTGATCTCAACCTGCGCCTCGTGCTGAATTCGAGCGCGTTCCAGCAGCACGGGCAGCGCTCCAATGTTGTGCGTGCCAAACACAACATCGACCCACGGCGCCCGCGTCAGGATCGCCCCCTTGTCCTTCTGGGCCAGGCAGCCACCGACCGCGATCTGCATGCCGGGTCGTGCCTTCTTGGCCGGCAGCAGGTTGCCGAGGCTCCCGTAGAGCCGGTTGTCGGCGTTCTCACGCACCGCGCAGGTGTTGAACACCACCACGTCAGGCTGCGCATCTGGGTCCGATCTGCGGTAGCCGGCCTCCTCGAGCAAGCCGGCGAGCCGCTCGGAATCGTGCACGTTCATCTGGCACCCATGGGTGCGAATCTGATACGTGCGCGGACGAATGGGCGCCGGCGCGCTGGGCACTGTCGACATAGCAGACCAAGGGTAATGCTCTGTGTCCATTGCACTCTGACAGGCAGCCCGCGGAATTCGCCTCCTTCGTCGCTCGCCAACACGACCGAGCGTTCTCACAGGGCCCGGCCGCGAGCTCCTGCAGTCGGCGAAGCGGCTGCCTGTCATAGTGCGGTCCATTGCACT